>CAUTTP010000003.1:0-96518 GCA_963541305.1 uncultured Prevotella sp. | reverse complement strand
GCCTGCGCTGCCGCTAATCTCGCTATCGGCACTCTAAAGGGTGAGCAACTGGCATAGTTCATACCAATCCGAGCACAGAATTTCACACTACTGGGTTCGCCGCCATGCTCGCCACAGATGCCCGTGCGCAGATTAGGACGCACGGCTCGCCCCTTGTCGACAGCCATCTTTACAAGCTGTCCGACACCCTCTTGATCCAATACCTGAAAAGGATCGACTTTGAGAATCTTCTTGTCGAGATATACCGGAAGGAAGCTGGCTATGTCATCGCGCGAATACCCATAAGTCATCTGGGTAAGGTCATTGGTTCCGAATGAGAAGTATTCGGCCTCGCTGGCAATCTTGTCGGCAGTCAGTGCTGCACGCGGAATCTCAATCATGGTTCCGATTTCGAACTTCACTTCGATACCATACGCCTCGAACACTTCCTTAGCAGTCTTCTGTATAACTTCCTTCTGCTGGCGAAACTCATTCACTGTACCAATCAATGGCACCATAATTTCCGGCTTAGGATCATAGCCGTCCTGCTTCAGTTCGCAGGCTGCACTAAGGATGGCACGGGTCTGCATAGCGGTAATCTCGGGGAAGGTGATGCCAAGACGGCAACCACGATGACCCAGCATCGGGTTGTTCTCAGCCAAGGAATCCACACGCTGCTGTATGGTCTTGATATCTACACCCATCTCTTTGGCCATCACTTCTTGCCCCGGTAGATCGTGTGGCACGAATTCATGCAATGGAGGATCAAGCAAACGGATGTTCACAGGAAGCCCGTCCATCGCTTTCAAGATACCCTTGAAGTCAGTCTTCTGATATGGTAACAACTTTTCGAGTGCTTTCTCACGTCCTTCGGAAGAGTTGGCAAGAATCATCTCGCGCATAGCTACAATCTTCTTGTCGTCGAAGAACATGTGCTCGGTACGAGTCAAACCGATGCCCTTAGCACCGAATGCGCGTGCCAACTCGGCATCATGAGGCGTATCGGCATTGGTACGCACTTGCAATTTAGTATATTTATCGCAAAGATCCATAAGCTCTTTGAAGTCGGCACTCAACTCAGCAGCTTTGGTGGGAACCTTACCGGCATATACCTGCCCGGTAGAACCATTTAGCGACAGATAGTCGCCCTCATTATATACGACGCCATCCACTTCAAGGGTCTTAGTCTTATAGTCAATATTCAGTGAGCCTACACCCGACACACAACACTTTCCCATACCGCGGGCCACCACCGCAGCATGTGATGTCATGCCACCTCGTGAAGTGAGAATACCCTCTGCCGAAGCCATACCGGCAAGATCCTCAGGCGACGTCTCAATACGCACCATGATGACCTGATGACCGTCAGCATGCCATGCTTCGGCATCATCGGCATGAAACACGATCTGTCCGCAGGCTGCTCCCGGAGATGCAGGCAGTCCTTGAGCTATGACCTTAGCATTCTGTAATGCTAATTTGTCGAATACAGGATGTAACAGTTCGTCTAATTTCTGTGGTTCGCAGCGGGTGATGGCGGTCTTCTCATCAATTATTCCTTCATGCAATAAGTCCATGGCAATCTTCACCATAGCTGTACCGGTGCGCTTTCCGTTGCGGGTCTGAAGAAACCACAGCTTACCCTCTTGCACGGTAAACTCCATGTCCTGCATATCATGATAATGCTGTTCGAGCGCATTCTGAATGTTGTCAAGCTGTTTGTATATCTCTGGCATAGCCTCTTCCATAGACGGGAAATTAGCTATACGCTCTTTCTCAGAAATACCTGCACGCTGTGCCCAACGCTGTGATCCCAACTTAGTGATCTGCTGTGGGGTACGGATACCGGCCACCACGTCTTCCCCCTGTGCGTTTACAAGGTATTCACCATTAAAGACATTCTCGCCATTTCCGGCGTCACGACTGAAGCAAACGCCCGTAGCCGAGGTTTCACCCATATTTCCGAACACCATCGCCATGACCGATACGGCTGTCCCCCACTCATCTGGAATGCCCTCCATCTTGCGGTAAAGGATGGCACGCTCATTCATCCAGCTACGGAATACGGCACAGATAGCACCCCACAACTGTTCCACCGGATCAGTGGGGAAATCCTTGCCTGTACGCTCCTTAATAGCTTTCTTGAAAAGTGTAACGAGATTCTTTAAGTCATCTACTGTCAGGTCTTTATCGAGCTTGATACCGCGCTTTGTTTTAACAGCCTCGATAATTTCTTCGAAAGGATCGATGTCTTCCTTGTTTTCAGGTTTCATCTCCATCACTACATCACCATACATCTGTACGAAACGACGGTAAGAGTCATATACAAAATGTGGGTTGTTGGTCTTTCGCACCATTCCTTCCGCCACCTCATCGTTCAGTCCAAGATTCAGAATGGTATCCATCATACCCGGCATGGATGCCCGGGCACCTGAGCGGACACTCAATAACAGCGGATTTTCTGTATCACCAAACTTTGAATTCATCAATGTCTCAACATTTTTCACCGCATTCATCACCTCGTCATTCAATAATTCAGTGATTTTGTCCTGCCCTACTTCGTAATATTCATTACATGTCTCTGTCGTGATGGTAAAGCCCGGAGGCACCGGAACACCTATGAGATTCATCTCGGCAAGGTTGGCACCTTTTCCGCCTAAGAGCTCTCTCATTTTTGCACTTCCTTCGGCTTGACCGTTGCCGAAGAGATAAACTCTTTTTTTAGTCATAGTCTTAATTAGGTAAATCTTATTTAATTGATATTATATAAATCTTATATGCAAAGATATTAAAATCTGCGAGACTTGCAAAGGAAATGTGGGAAAAATGCTAAGTAGAGTTTACAAATTCATTTGTTTGCGCAAACAGAGGCATCAATCCATACTTTTCACCTTACAGAATTGATATTTTAGCAAAGTTCTCCAAAACGTTTCTCGTTTTTAATGGCTAACTTTGCATGCAAATGACAAATACATTATGAGCAGAAAACGCAAGCAATTACCATTACTCGAGAATGTTACCATTGAGGCAGTCGCTGCCGAAGGCAAGTGTCTCTTTCATCATAACGATCAGGTTGTCTTCATTCCTTTCTGTGTACCGGGTGATATTGTCGACGTACAGATTACCAAGAAGAAAAACCGCTACTGTGAGGGACGCGTAGAGCGCTTTGTGGAATATAGTAAGGTAAGAACCCAACCTGCATGCGAACATTTTGGAATCTGTGGCGGCTGCAAGTGGCAGAACCTTCCATACGAGGAGCAGCTGAAGGCCAAACAACAACAGACCTTCGATCAACTTTCGCGCATCGGAAAGGTGGAATTGCCCAAGTTTATGCCCATCATGGGCTCAGTCAAGACATTGGAGTATCGCAACAAACTGGAGTTTGGCTGCTGTAATAAGCGATGGTTCACTAAGGAGGAACTGGAAGACAAGACTTTAGACTTGGCAAATGGCGACCATTCGGGTATCGGATTCCATATCACCGGTGCTTTCGACAAGATTTATCCTATCAGCAAGTGCCATCTGATGGATGACCTGCACAACGATATTCGCAACGACATAGAGGCATACGCTAAGGAAATTGGCATGAGTTTTTATGACATCCGTGCACAACATGGATTACTGCGCAATCTGATGTTCCGCACATCGAACACAGGTGAATGGATGCTGCTCATACAGTTTCATTATGATGAGGAAGGCGATGTCGAAAAGGCTCGACTTCTTTTGCAGCATATTGCCGATAAATTCCCACAGATCAGCTCACTGATCTATGTGGACAATCAGAAAGGTAACGACACCGTGGGTGATCTTGACCTTATCACATTCAAGGGTACCGACTTTATTTATGAGACGATGGAAAACCTGAAATTCAAGGTGGGGCCCAAGAGTTTCTACCAGACCAACACTGAGCAGGCTTACCATCTGTATTGTGTAGCACGTGAGTTTTGCTTTGCCGGAAGCATATCGCCAGAAAGCAACGAAACGGGCAACACTGACGGGGAGCCCCTCATCTATGACCTCTATACGGGTACGGGCACGATTGCCAATTTCGTGGCGCGCTACGCACGAAAGGTGATTGGTATCGAGTATGTGCCGGAGGCAATAGAAGATGCTATGGCCAACAGCAAGATCAACGGCATCGGAAATACCGAGTTTTTTGCAGGCGACATGAAAGATATACTCACCGCCGACTTCATTGCAGAGCATGGCAGGCCTGACATCATCATCACCGACCCGCCACGTGCGGGTATGCACCCCGATGTGGTTGGCGTGATTCTTGGCGCCGCGCCCAAACGCATTGTCTATGTCAGTTGTAATCCTGCCACGCAGGCACGCGACCTTGCGTTGCTTGACAAGGCCTATAAGGTGGAAGCCGTACAACCCGTTGACATGTTTCCCCATACCCCACACGTAGAAAATGTGGTGCTGCTCTCTCAACGGTAGTTAATCTTTGACATCGCATAATTAAAACGGGCATGCCGTAGCGGCATGCCCGTTTTATGGTATCATTTCAGTCCGGCTCCATCTGTCCGAACCTTGATCTTTTAGAAGAAGAGGTAGCGGTTATCAACAACATTTGCCTTCATGTAAAGCTCATTCATGAAGTTGCCGGCATACTGCATAGCTTTCTGACGGAGCTTGGCCTCCTGCTGTTTTGCATCGAATTTGGCAGCGTTCTTGGTACGCTTCACCACTTGGAACTGATAAACACCACCGTTACCCTTAACCGGATGACTACTGAATGCGCCCTGCTTGGTAGCTGAAACAGCACCACTCAGTGCGGGTTCGCTGGCACCCGTTGTGGCAACAAATACGGGAGCGGCAAACGTCACCTGACTAACTGTAGAAACATTAGCACCCTTTGCCTTAGCTGCATTCACACTGTTGGCTCCTTTAGCCTTGGCGATGAGCTGCTCGGCCTTCTTGTCGCGGATAACCTCTTGTTTCACCATCTCTTTCACCTGCGGATCATCGAGACCACGGTAGCCGATGGGGTGGATCTTCTCACAAATCACGATGAGTAGGTTGTTGCCATTATCGCCCACCTCATACATGGGAGAGACCTCGCCTTCTTTAGCTGCGAAAAGCCACTTCATGGCATCGCGTGTAGAGTGAAGACCTGCCAGATAATGCTGTGAGGTAGATACGTCCTTAGCTTCCTGCACGCGGTAGCCACTCTTGGCCGCATTCTTTTCAATGTCGGCCATAGCCTGATTGGCACTGGCAAAGGCGCTGAACTTATTGAATATGGTGCTGCGTGTCTCCTTTGAGTAATCGATAGTCTTCTTGATGACGGCAACCGTATATTTGCTGATCATATTCCTACGGGCGAGCACCTGTACAATCACATTGCCCTGCGTGAGGTTAATGTTCTTGGTCTCATTCACGCCCATATTCATCAATGCGGTGAGATAGCTTTTAGTGTCTTTATCAATAGATGGGGCATACTCATACTGACGGGTGGTGAGCCATTGCTCTTGTCCGTCCTGACCATACTTCTTGGCTAAGACCGCAAAGTCGGCGCCGGCAGCCAGAGCTGCATAGATAGAGTCGGCACGCTTGTGGGCCTCGTCGAGAGTAGTTCCCCCTACCTGAATGGCACGGAACTGGACGGAATCGGGAAGCTGCTGCTTGGCAACGAGCTTCACTATATTCATTGTATTGTCAATAACATTCTCTGCCGGAGCCGATGTCTGCCCTACGGCCATAGAGTCGATTTTGGCCGCGATATCTGTAGGAAAAGCCTCTTTGCCCACTGGCAAATCAAGATAGGCCACAGATGACGTGCTCTTACGAACTATCTCTGCGGGGTCGGCTGCGGAGGCCAGTTGCTGTGCGTAGCCGGCAAACTCTTTTTGAATAGCGGCACGATCGGCTGCGGAAGCATTGATCTGAACATTCACATACTTGATGTCGCGGGTCTCGACAAACTGCTGATAGAGTGATTTCTGCTCCTTGTATTTAGCCTCAAGATCCGAGTTTGATACCTCCACTTTGTCGTCCTGTACGCTTGAGTAAGGATAAGCGGCCAACTCTATCTGGCTCTCCTCGCTCTCCTCCTCAAAGCTCTGCTTGGCCTCTATAGGATTGGAAAGGAAGCAATGAGCCAGCAGGCTATTATATTTCTGTATCAGCAACTGCTGGCGCAGCGACTTCTCCAAGTATGTCCAATACTTGTAGATGGGCTGATACTGGGCTGCAACCTGTGGATTGGTGCCCTGTGCAGCCTTATACTGTGCCAAGAACTGCTTCAGCTGGTTGGCGTCAAAACGACCGGTCTGCTGATTCACGAAAGGAGTAGAGAGAAGCATCTGGTTGGTGCCCTGCGAGAGCACATCCTGCATCTCGTCATCGGTCACGGTCAGCCCCAACTTGTCGCACTCGTTCTCGATAATCTTGTACTGCACAAAGTTCTGCCATACCTGATCGCGAAGCTGGTTCATCTGCTCGTCGTTCAAATTCTCCTGCCCCATTACCTTCATGGCTTCCTGAGCTTCATCCACGAGCTTTGTGAAATCTTCGTAATTGATTTTATTACCTAACACTTCACCAATCTGCTGACGCTCATTGTTGCGAGATGCATTGCAAGAGCGGAAGCCTTCCTCGGCGATGAAAGCAAAAAGACCAAGACCGATAATGCCAATCAGGATAGTGCCTCTGCTTCTGATTTTTCCTAATGCTGCCATTTGTTTTAAATGATTTTTATTTTATTATTATTCTTTCCAATCGTTAAGGGGTACTCTTTGCACCATAAATGCGCACAAATTTACTCATTTATTAGCAAATAAGAGAACAAACGGGTAAGAAAATTTCACGGATAATCTTAATCATGCGCTTATCATGCACTTTTTCCTTTATTGTGAAACACCGAAAAAAATGTTTTTCTGTCTTTCTGCCTATTCTATTTTTATCCCTATCTGTCAAGATTTCATTACAGTTTTTTCGTTCAGATTTTTGTTCATTCTAGAGCGAAAAATCGGGTTGGTTTGGCAAGATTCGGGTCGCGGAAGGTCGAAAATTTTAGGTTAGGGTTGCGATAGCATAGGTTTCGCATCGCGATAACGGCCTAATCGCAGTGCGATCTCAATGTTTTCGCACTGCGATAACGGTGCTTTCGCGATGCGAAAGCTATGCTATCGCAAAACGAGAAGATGAATATCTATGGTATATTTTTACTTTTCGCGTATAACTCACTGATGTCCTGCGATTTACGCAAACCCCTCTAATTTTCGCGTATTTCGGACAAAAGATTTTCAATTTTGCTACACGCGAATCTACAGAGGGTGTTTGTCGTATTTTTTTTAAGTAAATCTTCGTTTTTAATCTATTCAAGATTCATAAGGCTTCATTCTACTATTTCCAGCCTAACGAGTTCGATCTTGGTCATCGTGTTTTTGAGAATACGGAAGCTGAATTTGCCGATTCTGACCACTTCGTTGAGTTTGGGGAAACTTTGATACTCATGCAGGATAAGCCCGCCGATGGTCATATACTCGTCGCTCTCGGGCAGTGCGAGGTCGAACATCTCGTTCACTTTGTCGATTTCGAGGCGAGCAGAAAGGATGTAGCCACCATCCTCGGTTTGCTTGGCAATGTAGTTCTCGGTGTCATGCTCATCCTGAATATCGCCGAAAATTTCTTCCACAATATCTTCAAGCGACACCAAACCGGCAGTTCCACCAAACTCATCAATGACAATGCCGAGACTTTTCTTCTGCTGCAAGAAAATGCGCATGAGTTTCTGAGCCGCCATCGTCTCGGGCACAAAAGGCAATGTGCGCACATGATCCTGCCAACGCACAGGATTGCGGAAGAGTTCCAGACTATGGATGTAGCCTTGCACATGGTCAATGTCTTTCTTATAGACCACAATCTTGGAGTTGCCGCTCTCCACAAACATCTGCTGCAATCTCTCCGGGGTACAGTCGTCCATATCGACGGCATTGATTTCGGTGCGGGGAATCATACAATCGCGAACCTTGATATCGGGAAAGTCGAGCGCATTCTGAAAGATTTTCACCTCATCTTCCACATCCTCCTCATTGGGAGCATTATCGATAGATGATTGCACCAGATAGTCGAGATCGACCTTTGTGAATCCTTCTTCGTCGTTGTGCCGATCGATCCGTATGCCGAAGATGCGCAAGATGATCTTGGACAGCAACGTGGCAAACTTGCTGACAGGCCAAAGGATGATATAAAAGATGAAAGCCACCGGTGCGAAAAGGGTGAGCAATGTGTTGGGATTGCTCTTGAACAGCGTCTTGGGTAGGAACTCACCCGTGAAGAGCACGATGAGTGTGGACAACACAGTGTCGGCAGGCACAGTGAAACCGGCATCCATCCCTGCAAAGATGGTGCTATCGAAGAGGCGGGCAAACAGCATGCCATAGATCACGAGTACCACATTATTGCCCACCAGCATGGTAGAGACAAAGCCGTTGGGATGGCGATAGAAGAATGAAATGAGTTTCTGAGACAGTCCGTCCTTATCCCTATCCATCTCGACGAGCATCCTGTTGCTCGACACAAATGCGATCTCCATGCCCGAAAAAAAGGCGCTGAAGATCATTGTAATAAGGATTCCTACTATCAGAGGAAGAGTTACTTGTTCCAAAATCTCTGTGTTTTAGTTCATATTACGCATAGGAAGCGACGGCTGTCGACGACTCTTCTGTATACTGTCTTGAGTGACTTTTGCCGAATCTGTCTCCTCGCTTGACTTATCAAGATCTGTCCGTTCGAACGAGCCTTTGGAATTGGACACGTAATATTTGGTCATCTTTTCATCAGAGCGGAAATACGTGCCCTCCAATGTACGCTCGGGCGTGACAAGACGTGAGAACATATATGAATAAAGCTCATGCCTGTTTTCATCCCAGAAGAGCTGCTCACTGGAAAAGCGCAGACCGTCTTTAGTCAGCACCCGCACTCGTGATCGCAATTCCCATAGGCGCATGGTGGTAAAATAATATGCGGTGTCACATTGTATATAGGCTTGCACATGAAACTTTTCATCAAACTGTGCCAAGAATAAGCCCTTGTCAAAATACCACCGTGCAGGCTGTCGATTCTGATTCACCTCCCACCGTTCGGTAACAATACGATACTTGATTATGCCTGAATCGGAAATCAGCGTGTTGACCCCAAAACTCACCATCATAGCAACAGAGTCCTGATCCCTGATGGCACCGGCTGTATGCTCAACCTGTTCCTCACAAGAAGAGATGAGAAACAAGCCAAAGAGCATGATGAATATATAATGACTAAGTCTTGGGGACATTGGGGGACGATTACTCTACTTTCCACTTGGCAAACCATCGCTCGTTGAAGGTAAGACCGATGTTGATGCGGAAAGTATTTTCAGTGATCAGGTTGGTTGCCGACCGGCGCACCCACTGAGCACTGATGTTCAGTATAGAACGGTTATTCCAAGTGTTTATGATTGGAATGCCGAAGCCGAGACTTGCGCTCAACTCCTTAGGACCTTCTATACCATTTATATAATAATAAGGTGTAGCATACGAGATGCCGGCGCGATAATGCACACGCTGGGCAAAGCTGCGACTGTTCTCACGAGGGCAGAAGTCGGCACCCGCAGTGATCGTGTGGCGGTCTTTATAATATCCAGCCTGCATGGCGTAGGTAGAATTGCCGTTGGCATCAGTTTCAAATACGGGGAACTCCTCATTACCCCACCTCTGAAGATTATAATCCACACCTAACTTAAGGGAGTTGTTGTGATTATACATAAAGCCTACGCCCAATGATGTTGGGATGGAGAGCTTCAAGCCGTTGCCGGAGAAAGTAGTGGTATCTGCTACACTGGTCTGCGAGTTGGTAGAGATAATATTGATGGTAGGATTGCCGCCAATCTTATGACCGAGACCATAGGTTACCCCAAGAGTAAGCTCATCCTTTTTGGACAGGCGGGCAGTATATTGGGCTCCGAAATCAATCTTGTAGCTACGTACGTCAGCCGTATATTTCTTTGTCAACGTATTGGCATAGCTATCGCTATAACTGTTTGTCACCGTACGTTCATAATCGCCATAAAGGTAGCTTCCGTTCACACCGATAGAAAAACCATGGATGGGCTGCCAGCCAATGCCCAGATATACCTGATGAATGCCGCCCGAGCCTTCGTATGTGTTGGTTGCCACCGTACTGTTGGCATCATTGACATCCTGTGTGGTGGAATAAGAATAGCCGATGTTGGTATAAGGAATAAGTCCGAAGCTAAGCCCCAAATTCTTGAACAGGCGAAAACCGGCTACAACATATTCAAAGTCGGCGTTGTTGGCATTTACCCTGTTGCTGCCATCCTTGAAGTTGGTAATCTGTCCGGACAGGCCGGCATCGAAAATAAACGACAAGCTGTCGAGCGATGAATAAGATGCCGGGTTGAGATAATTGATCTGGTTACGTTCATGGAAACCAAGACTGAGACCATTCATACCACGATTAAAGCCTGCGCTCTGGTCTGACATCAAGCCCAGACCAAACTGACTGTATGGAGAGTTTGTACCACTCTGTGCATTTGCTCCCTGCAAGCATACTGCCATCATCAAGGCAGCAACCAGATATTTCTTCATCTATTAAAATATTTCTATACTAAATGATTTAGACCTTTACGCCGGAAAATCAACTGCAAAAGTATTGAAAAAAAACGAAACAAAAGCATGAAAAGTGGAAATAATAAGGTATTTTTGCATCGTGAAACGTTTAAACGGGATTTTAAGAATACTTTGCCTTGCTGTTTTTGTTTTCTTAACAGCAGGTATTCAAGCGCAAAAAACGTCGGACTCTTTGTTGCGACAGATGGATAACATAGAGATCAGCCTTCTCACTTGTTCACCCGGCAATGAGATATGGAGCTTGTATGGACATACCGCCATTCACTTGCGCGATACCGCCAGTAATCAGGATGTAGCCATCAATTACGGCATGTTCAGCTTTCAGAAGAACATGTTTGTTCTTCGCTTCGTTTTCGGGCTGACCGACTATGAGATGGGAATCGTACCTTTCTCGATGTTTCTTGTGGAATATGCGCAGGATGGCAGAAGTGTCATCGAACAGCACCTGAATCTTTCGGCAGAAGAAAAAATGGCTATCGTGCAAGCCATATATCGAAATTATGAGCCAGCTAATAGGGTTTACAGATACAATTATTTTTACGATAATTGCACTACAAGGGCCCGTGACATTCTGGTAGATCATCTGAACGGACAGGTCGAATACGTTGTCGATCCGAACGTCACCAGTTCTTATCGCAAGATGATTCATCAGTGGACCACCAACCATCGGTGGGCGCGCTTCGGAAATGACCTGTTGCTTGGCCTAAAGGCCGATTTTGACACGGATTATAAACAGCAGCAATTTCTGCCCGACTCGCTTCGCCGTGCTTTTGCTACTGCAATGGTTGTGGACGCGAATGGCAAGAAGAAGGCGTTGGTTGACTCGACACATTATATTCTGAAAGCTAACGCGGTAAATAGTTATGTAGAAACCAACGTATGGGATTCCGTCACGCCAACGATGGTGTTTGCAGGCCTATTGGTGCTGGTTCTCATCATCACTGTTATAGAATGGAAGAAGAAAAAGGTGTTATGGCTGGTCGATACCACCCTCCTTACACTTGATGGATTGGCAGGACTGATTCTGCTGGCTATGGTTTTCTCACAGCATCCCACGGTTAGTGTCAACGCGCAGATTTTACTACTCAATCCCCTGAGTATCATTTTCGTATATTCCATTGCCACCCACCGACTGAAAGGCTATGCACATGTGTACTGGAAAGTATTGGCAGTATGCATCACCCTTTTTGCCATCCTTGGCATTTTCCAAAGTTATGCGGAAGGAATGTATCTTTTGGCACTGACTTTGCTCATAAGATGCTGTATCAATATTAAGATTAGCAATAAGACCATCAGGAATTAAATGAGATATCTGGCTTTTATATTAGCAGCATTGACCTCCGCCGAAATGCAGGCTTTCCAGCTTGCCCCACGACTTGTCGTCAATGTAACTATAGATCAGCTTCGTACTGATTATATAGAGGCTTTCACTCCTTTATTTTCTCAAGACGGATTCCGCCGTATTATGCGACAGGGACTGGTCTATGACGGTGCCAGCTATCCTTACTCTCCCGTTGATGCGGCCTCGGCATCTGCTACTCTTTCAACGGGCACAACGCCTTATTATCACGGCGTGGTGGCATCGCGATGGCTCGATCGCGAAACATTGCAAACAATTTCATGTGTTGCCGATAAGAAATATTTTGTTTCTCCGGAACGGCTAAAGACGTCCACGATTGGCGACGAACTGAAAATCAGCAGCAATGGAACAGCCATCGTCTATTCATTTGCTGCCGACAAAGAATTGGCCATTCTATCTGCCGGACATGCTGCCGACGGGGCATTCTGGATTGAGAAAAACCACACGTGGAGAGGTTCTGTATATTATGGCACCTCTATGCCAAAATGGTTAAGTTCCTACAATAGCTTAAGAACAAAGCCCACTGATAATAACGAAGATGTCGTCGATATGTCGCTTCAGTCTGTCACATCTGCCGCTATGGGTAAGGACGATATCACCGACATGCTCAATATCACCCTTTCCGCAACAAAAAACGACGGAACTTCTGTGACAAACTGGCAGACTGAGATGGAGAATGTTTATCGGCAGCTTGACCAAGTTATAGCCAAACTTATCAGTGGAATAGAACGTCAGGTCAGTCTCGATAAAGTGCTGTTTGTTGTTACCTCAACGGGTTACACTGACGTCACAACTGCTAATTTTAGCAAGTACCGCATTCCTACAGGTACATTCTATATCAACCGCACAGCCAATCTGCTTAATATGTATCTTGGTGCCATCTACGGACAAGGACGATATGTGGAGCAGGCTTTTGGCAGTCAGCTGTATCTCAACCATAAACTTATAGAGCAAAAACGAGTGGGAATGTCCGAGATTCTCAGTAGAAGCCAAGAGTTTCTTATGCAGAATGCCGGAGTGGCAGACGTTTACACCAGTGAACGATTACTTGCCGGTAATGCCGACATACAGAAAATCCGAAACGGATTTTGTCCTACCATTAGTGGTGATATCATCATTGAGTTGGCTCCCGGGTGGCAACTCCTCAACGAAGATACACAACAATCCTACACCAGTCGAGCTGGCTATATGCCTTTCCCTATTATTTTTATGGGCGCAGGTATTGAAGCTCGGCAGGTCACAATACCTGTTACTGTTGATCGTATTGCACCAACTGTAGCCAAACTCATCCGCATTCGTGCGCCGAATGCCTGCATTTCTGCTCCCCTATTCTGACTTTATGAATGGGGGTAAACGCCCTTTTATTCTGCCTTTTAGTCAACATTATAGGCCTTATTTCATAAATTAAGGTCATCTAAGTGATTAAAACCATGAGGTTTAAGATGTTTTAATAAAAGTTTTTAGTAATTTTGCAACACAGTTAAAGAAATAAAAATAACTTAATATATGAACTTTAATAAAATTTTAAAGTCGTTGTTCGGCGACAAGTCCACCAGAGACATGAGGCTGATCCAACCTCTCGTTGAGAAAGTGAAAGCAGCCTATCCTGAGATTGAGAAACTGAGCAACGATGAACTTCGTGCCAAGACTAAGGAGATTCAGCAGTATGTGCAGAATGCCGGAAAAACCTATCGTGACCAGATTACCGAACTCAAGGCCAAGATCGAGGAGACTCCTATTGATGAGCGTGAGCCTATCTTCGACGAGATTGACAAACTTGATAAGGAGATGTTGGAGGCTCTGGAAAAGGCACTCGATGAGGTTATGCCCACTGCTTACAGCATCATTAAAGATACCGCTCGCCGCTTTAAAGAGAATGAAGAGACTGTTGTGACCGCTACCGACTTTGACCGCGAGTTGGCTGCTAACCCTGCCAATGATTTTGTGACCATTGATGGCGACAAGGCCATCTATCACAATGAGTGGACAGCTGGTGGCAACAAGGTGAAGTGGGACATGGTTCACTATGATGTTCAGATCTTTGGTGGCATTGCCTTGCATCAGGGTAAGATTGCCGAGATGGCCACCGGTGAGGGTAAGACACTTGTTGCTACGCTTCCCGTGTTCCTCAACGCATTGACAGGAAACGGTGTGCATATGGTGACTGTCAACGACTATCTGGCCAAGCGTGACTCGGAGTGGATGGGGCCTCTTTATCAGTTCCACGGATTGTCAGTGGATTGTATTGACAAGCACCAACCTAACTCCGAACAGCGTCGTAAGGCTTACAAGGCCGACATCACTTTCGGTACTAACAATGAATTTGGTTTCGATTACCTGCGCGATAACATGGCGCTTTCGCCAAGTGATCTTGTGCAGCGCCGTCACAACTACGCCATTGTCGATGAGGTCGATTCTGTGCTTATCGATGATGCCCGTACGCCTCTCATCATCTCCGGTCCTATTCCTAAGGGCGACGACCAGATGTATGAAGAATATCAGCCTTTGGTAGAACGCCTCTATGAAGTGCAGCGTAAGCAGGCTACAGAACTTTTGGCCGAAGCACGCCAGAAGATTTCTGAAGGTCGTGAGAAGAAAGACCAAAAACTCATAGACGAGGGATTCCTCAGCCTCTACCGTTCTTATAAAGCACTTCCCAAGAATAAGGCGCTGATTAAGTTTCTCTCAGAAGAGGGCATCAAGTCTGGTCTTCAGAGTACCGAGGAGATTTACATGGAGAACAACAATCGTCGTATGCCGGAGGCCATTAAGCCACTCTACTTCGTTGTTGACGAGAAGATGAACAGTGCAGACCTCACCGATAAAGGTAGCGAGTGGATGGCTAATCAGGTAAACGACAAAAACCTGTTCGTGCTTCCTGACATTGCTTCGCAGCTTTCTGCCCTTGAGACCGAAAAGGGTTTGACCGATCAGGAGCGTTTGGACAAGAAAGACGATATGCTTAATCTCTACGCCGTACAGAGCGACCGCGTACATACCCTGCAACAATTGCTCAAGGCTTACACTATGTTTAATAAGGATGACGAATACGTTATCATGGACGGACAGGTGAAGATTGTAGACGAGCAGACCGGCCGTATCATGGATGGTCGACGCTGGAGCGATGGGCTCCATCAGGCTATTGAGGCTAAAGAACACGTGAAGGTGGAGGCTGCCACACAGACATTCGCTACCATCACCCTGCAAAATTACTTCCGCATGTACCATAAACTGTCAGGTATGACGGGTACGGCAAGCACCGAGGCTGGTGAGTTTTGGGATATTTATAAGCTTGATGTGGTGGAGATCCCAACCAACAAACCTATCGCACGTCATGACCTCGAAGACCGTGTCTATAAGACAAATCGTGAGAAATATCGTGCTGTGATTGAGGAAGTTGAAGAGATGCGTAGACAAGGACGTCCCTGTCTGGTGGGTACCACCTCTGTCGAGATATCTGAACTTCTGTCCAAAATGCTTGACATGCGTAAGATACCTCATCAGGTATTAAACGCTAAGCTGCATCAAAAAGAAGCACAGATCGTTGCCGAGGCAGGACGTTCTACCAATGGCTTGGGAGCTGTGACAATTGCTACCAACATGGCTGGTCGCGGTACGGACATCAAGCTCTCCGACGAGGTGAAAAATGCCGGCGGTCTTGCTATCATCGGTACTACCCGCCATGAGAGCCGCCGTGTTGACCGTCAGTTGCGTGGTCGTGCCGGACGTCAGGGCGATCCCGGCTCATCTGTATTCTATGTGTCGCTCGAAGACGATCTCATGCGCAAGTTCGGTAGCGAGCGCATTGCCAAAGTCATGGACCGTCTTGGCTTCGAAGATGGTGAACGCATCGAGAGCTCAATGATCTCAAAGAGCATTGAGCGCGCACAGAAGAAGGTAGAGGAAAACAATTTCGGTATCCGCAAGCATCTGCTCGAATATGATGACGTGATGAACAAGCAGCGCACCGTAATCTACGAGAAGCGTCGCCATGCTCTTATGGGCGAGCGTGTTGGCATGGATATCACCAATGTTATCTGGGACCGTGTGGTTAGTATTATTGAGAATAACGATTTCGAGGGCGCCAAGAACGCATTCTTCGAGATACTTGCTATGGAGATTCCATTCACAGAGGAGGAATATATCAACAGCAGCAAGCCTCAGTTAGAAGAACGTGCATTTCAGGATGCTATCGCCACTTTCAAGCGCAAGACTGACCGTATTCAGGGTGATGCCTTCCCTGTCATCAAGCAGGTGTATGAAACGCAGGGGGAGATTTATCAATATATCGTTGTACCCATTACTGACGGTCGCCATGTCGTGCAGCTCCGTGTCAACCTCAAGGAGGCTTACGATACCGAAGCCAAGAGTGTGGTTAAAGAGTTTGAGAAATTTATCATGCTCCATATCATCGATGACAATTGGAAAGAGCATCTCCGTCAGCTCGATGAACTTCGTCATAGTGTGCAGAATGCATCATACGAGCAGAAGGATCCGTTGTTAATCTTTAAGCTGGAAAGTGCCAAACTTTGGGACAGCATGATTAATGACATGAATACCCGTACGGCGAGTTTCCTGATGCGAGGACAGATTCCAATGCAGGAGGCTAATCAGGTGCAAGAAGCAGCACCCGAACGGCGGGCACAGCGCTACAGCGAATCTAAAGCCAATATCGACGAGATTGAGCAGGCACAGCGTTCGGCTGCTAACGCCGATACGCGTGAGACCGCCCGGCACCCCCGTCGCGAACCTATCATTCGTGAGAAGATGCCACGCCCCAATGACCCATGCCCATGTGGTAGTGGGAAGAAGTTTAAGAATTGCCACGGCAGAGGTATCAACTAATCCGTTGCTATTGAAATAGAATTATAACCGAAACAAAGGAGATTCGGCAACCATATCCGGTTGCTTAATCTCCTTTTTCTTTTATCCTCCTTTCCTTATGCAAATACAACTCAACTCTCTCAAGAAAACCTTCGGCGACAAGATTGCCGTTGACATTCCCGCATTCACGGTCCGGCATGGTGACATTCTCGGCCTCGTAGGTAACAATGGTGCCGGAAAGACCACCTTGTTCCGTCTCATTCTCGATCTACTCAAAGCTGATACCGGTAACGTGGTGATGACCCCTACCCTGTCTGTAGGAAACGATTTGATTGCTGCCGAAGGCATCGACCCTTCGCAGTCGGAGGAATGGAAACAGTATACAGGTTCATATATCAATGAAGGCTTCCTTATCGACTTTCTCACACCCGAGGAATATCTCGACTTCATTGCTAAGATCAGTGGTATGCCGCCCATCGACTGGGAAAACATAGAACAAAGCAGTGTAGAGGGTTTCCTGTCATTCACCAATGGTGAGATATTCAATCAGAAGAAACTTATCCGCGACTTCAGTGCCGGTAACAAGCAAAAAATAGGCATCATTTCCGCCCTTTTCACCTGTCCCCAATTGGTCATACTTGACGAGCCTTTCAATTTCCTCGACCCATCCGGGCAAAATATCCTCAAGAAGCTCCTCGTAAATTATCATGCCGAGACCGGTGCCACCATCCTCATCAGCAGCCATAACCTGCAACACACTGTAGATATCAGCAATCGTATTGCACTGCTGGAGAAAGGTTCTATCATCGAAGACCTTACCAACATTGACGACGGAGCCAAGCAAGCGCTCGAAGAATATTTTAAGGTGAAATAATCACATTTTATATCATTGAATATGAACGTATTAGCTATTCCAAGTCATAACGATCTCAATAATTTGATAGTTAACGTTGCTATCCTCAAAAAGAGTGTGGGACGTTCATAAATTGTCTTTTACAGCCCTGAAAAGATGGAGAATGAATTTAGAATGATGCGTCGTAAGCAGCAGCAACTGTCTGAGGACGATAGTATCAAGATACTGAAAAATGCCACAGCAGGTGTGCTCAATGTGCTGAGTGAGGATGGCTACCCCTATGGTGTGCCTATCAGCTATGTGTATGTAGATGGGAGACTCATCTTCCACTCCGCATTAAGAGGACACAAGATGGATGCCATCCGTCATTGCAACAAGGCCTCGTTTACAGTCATTGACCGAGATGATGTGAAGCCCAAGGAGTTCACCACCTATTTCCGCAGCGTGATTTGCTTCGGCCGGGTGCGGCTGATAGAGAATGATGAGGAAAAGTTAGCGGCACTACGCCAGCTCGGCGAACGCTATAATCCGGGCGATACCATAGGCATTGAACAAGAAATCAATAAAGATTTCTCACACGTTGCGATGATAGAGTTCAGCATTGAGCACATCACCGGAAAAGAAGCCATTGAGCTGATAAGGATGAAAGCTAAAAAGGTTTGAACTTTATGAATGGTCTGCCACCGTTTTCGCTTGGCATTGCGTAAAGTTCAAAGTTTAAACCTCAAAGTTCAAAGTTCATAACGACGCAGCTCTCACACGGCTTAAGGTCTCGGGTGTCATCTGGAGATAGCTGGCGATAAACACCAACGGTGCACGAAGCACAACCTGCGGCTTCATCTTGCAGAGGCGCATGTAGCGATTCTGTGCGGTTTCAAAGCGCACGAGATCTGCATGAATCTGCGAGATGATCAGGCTCTCTTCCAGTATTTTGCGATAGAGAATCTGAATATTCACATTGTGGAGTGCCACCTGTTCAAGTCTTCGTTTCGGCAGACAATACACCCATGTGGGCTCAAGAGCCTCTGCTTGCAGATGCGTCGGTTCCTCTTTAAAAAGGCTCTCGATGCACATAAATATCTCGCCATCGGAACCTATATGCTCGGTCAGTTCCTTGTCATTCTTATAGTAGAACTGGCGAACGAGACCTTTCTCAATGTAGTAAATATCTTGGCACACCTCACCCTCACGAAGTATCATCTCGCCTTTGGCATACTTCTTGGGGATAAGCACACTCTCCAGAATATCCAACTCGTCATGAGTCATGGTGCTGTACTTACGTGCCAGCTCTCTCGCGATATCGCGTGACGTATTCTGTAACTCCTTCATTTTCTTTATATTGTATAGTAGTTTTTGATGATTTCAGTCTAATTTCAGGACGGCAAGGAAAGCTTTCTGCGGTACCTGCACGTTGCCGATCTGCTTCATTCGCTTCTTACCCTTCTTTTGTTTCTCCAGCAACTTACGCTTACGGCTCACGTCACCTCCATAACATTTGGCGAGCACATCCTTGCGCACCTGCTTCACCGTCTCACGAGCCACGATCTTCGCCCCTATTGCAGCCTGAATGGCGATGTCGAACTGCTGACGAGGAATCAGCTCTTTCAGCTTCTCGCACATTCGTCTTCCCAAAGTCACGGCATTGTCGTTATGAGTTAATGTGGACAACGCGTCTACAGGCTCACCATTTAGGAGGATGTCGAGCTTCGCCAATTTGGATGGGCGGAAACCGTCGATATGATAATCGAAAGAAGCATATCCTTTTGAGATCGACTTTAGTTTATCATAGAAGTCGATCACGATTTCGCCAAGCGGAATGTAGAACAACAATTCCACACGGTTTCCCGATACAAACTGCTGACTGATCAGCTCGCCGCGCTTATCGAGACAGAGCGTCATGATGGGGCCGATATATTCGGCCGAAGTGATGATTGTCGCCTTGATATAAGGCTCCTCTATATGGTCGATATTAGTCGGTTCGGGCAGTCCGCTGGGGTTGTGCACCTCCAGCTTGTTGCCCATCTTGTCGTACACCATATATGACACGTTAGGCACGGTGGTAATCACTTCCGTATTGAATTCACGGTCGAGACGTTCCTGCACTATCTCCATGTGCAGCAGTCCGAGGAAGCCACAGCGAAAACCAAAACCCAAGGCCTGCGACGACTCCGGTTGGAAGGTCAGCGAGGCATCATTGAGCTGGAGTTTCTCCAACGACGAGCGCAGGTTCTCATACTCGTTGGGGTCGATGGGATAAACACCGGCAAACACCATCGGCTTCACCTCCTGAAATCCTTCGATGGCCTCCCGGCAAGGCCGCCCCACATGAGTAATGGTGTCGCCCACCTTCACCTCAGTAGCAGTCTTGATGCCGGAAATGATATAGCCCACCTCGCCTGTAGAGAGCTGCTTGCGCGGCTCCATCTCCAATTTGAGTACGCCCACCTCATCGGCAGTATATTCCATACCCGTCTGCACGAACTTCACCTTATCTCCTTGACGGATAGCACCATTCTTGATTTTGGCTAAAATGATGATACCACGAAAGGAATTGAACATCGAGTCGAAAATCAGAGCCTGCAACGGTTGCTCCTTTTCACCTTTCGGGGCAGGTATACGCTCCACCACAGCCTGCAGAATATCTTCCACTCCTTCGCCGGTCTTGCCACTGGCACGGATAATATCTTCCGGGTCACAACCTATCAGATCTACAATCTCATCCTCTACCTCCTCCGGCATGGCATTAGGCATATCAATCTTGTTGATCACGGGAATTATCTCCAGATCGTGGTCGATTGCCATATAAAGGTTAGAAATGGTCTGTGCTTGCACACCTTGAGTGGCATCCACAATCAGCAGGGCACCCTCGCAAGCAGCTATACTTCGCGACACCTCATAGCTGAAGTCTACATGGCCGGGAGTATCAATAAGGTTGAGTATATATTTCTTTCCATCGGTCGCATATTCCATTTGAATGGCATGACTCTTGATTGTGATGCCTCGTTCGCGCTCCAGATCCATATCGTCAAGCATCTGATTTTCAGTAATCTTGATGGTCTTGGTGTGCTCAAGAAATCGGTCAGCCAACGTCGACTTACCGTGATCTATATGTGCAATGATACAGAAATTTCTTATATTTTCCATTCAAATAATACAACTTTATGCGCAAAGTTACGAAAAAGATACCAGATAATGCATAAATACTATTAAAAACTTGCTAACTTTGTGCGAAAATATTCATCATAAAATGTATAGAATCGGATATGTTCTAAGGCTCGTGTTTGCCTTATTGACCATTGTTGTGATGGCCTCATGCCGACACGATTCCATCGAAGATCGCGCAGAGGAGGAGGCAAAAAATTACACTAAGCGTTACTGCCCTACCCCAGTGAAAGATTTCCAGCGCACTGACAGTATCACTTTCAACCGTCCCACTCACACGTTCAGCTATTACTACACACTGGTAGATAAAGCCGATGACGCAAGTCTGGCACAGAAGATACGAGGACAATTGAAAGTCTCTTTATTAGAAGGTCTGCGAAGCGACACCAAGAGTAAGAGCTATAAGGAAGCTGGGTTCAACTTCCATTATGTGTATAGATCGGCAAAGACAAACCGTGTGCTGGTAGAAGAGACCTTTACCAAGAAAGACTATCAGCAGGCTGATTAAGTCGCCATGATATGCCGGACAGGCCATTGCAGTCATATTAAACGCCCCTGTTGCCTATTCCTTTTCTTCCAAGCGGTGACGTACGACGTTCGGTGTACGTGCATACGGCGTTCGGCGTACGTGTGTATGGCGTTCGGTGTACGCTGTCATTATATGGGAAAGGGTATGAAATAATACTGCAAAGAAAGATGCAGAACACTCTGATATACAACTAATAATGTATATAAGTCGTGGTGTTATTCTGCCGTTTCGTTGTTCCCTTTTAGCCAACGGCCGACATGGAGCAGAATAATAAGCCCCCGAATGTCGCGTATGGCACATTCGGGGGCTTATCATGGAATGATGCAAAGGATTGACGACAAACCTTTGCTCCTGTCTATTCTGCTATTCTTCGGGCTTCATGTTAGTGTAAACATTCTGCACATCGTCGAAATCTTCAAGTTTCTCCACCATCTTGTCAATGGTCTCACGCTGCTCGGCAGTCACCTCCTTCAGGTCATTAGGGATGCGGGTGAACTCAGCACTGGTAATCTCGAAACCGTTGTCCTCAAGGTGGTGCTGAATCTCACCGAAGCTGGTGGGAGAGCCATAGATGGTAATTTCGCCCTCTTCGTCGTCCACATCATATTCGTCTTCAACGCCATAGTCGATCAGATCCAACACCAATTCGTCCATATCAAGACCATCTTTTTTCTTGAAAGTGAATACGCACTTATGGTCGAACAGAAAGCTCAAAGAGCCCTGATTACCAAGGTTTCCATTAAATTTATTGAAGACAGATCGCACATCGCCCACGGTACGGGTTGTATTATCGGTCAGGGTATCGACAAACACAGCGATGCCGTGAGGGCCGTATCCCTCGTAGGTCACTTCCTTATAGTCGCTGGTGTCCTTACCCATCGCATTCTTGATGGCACGCTCAATATTGTCTTTGGGCATGTTCTCGCGCTTGCAGGTGGCGATGATGGCACGCAACGTAGGGTTGGTCTCCGGTTCTGGGCCACCCGCTTTCACAGCGATTGCAATCTGTTTACCTAACTTGGTGAATGTGCGGGCCATGTGCCCCCATCTCTTCAGCTTTGCCGCTTTACGATATTCAAAAGCTCTTCCCATAATTGAAAAGTAAAAAGGTAAGGTCGTGAAATGCAGGACGTGATGCCGGGCACCACTGATTACCTTGAAATTCTATTGATATTAAATGATTATTATTACAATATGAAGTATGAAAAAGACGGGTAGCCGCATGTTGCTACCCTATCCGTCTGTTTGTTTATCTAAGTTCTGCACTCAATTTCGAAGTGAGATTGTCTATCAACTTCTTCATGATGGCATCTATCTGTTTGTCGTTGAGCGTCTTCTCCTCATCCTCAAGAATGAAGTTTACAGCATAGCTCTTCTTGCCCGCAGGCAGATTCTTACCCTGATAAACGTCGAACAGTTCTACTTTCTTCAGCAGTTTTTTCTCGCTTTGACGTGCAATCTGCTCAATCTCGGCAAACTCCACCTTCTCGTCGATGAGCAGTGCAAGATCGCGACTGACAGCAGGATACTTGTTGAGCTCCTTAAACTCGACCTTCGATTTCTTTACCGCCTTCATCACACCGCCCCAGTTAATCTCCGCGTAATACACGTCGCGGTCGATACCCATAGCGTGAAGCACCTTCTTGCTCAGCTTGCCATACTCAACGAGCATCTTGCCACCACGATTCTTCAACGTGAGTCCGTAAGCAAAAATATTGTTCTCCGTATTGGCGGAGACAACCATACCGTTGGTAATGCCGGTGCGGCGAAGCACATTTTCAACGTATGCTTTCAACTCGAAGAATGAGGTGTCTTCGTCGGGATGCACCCAAGAGCCTTCCACACGCTTGCCGGTTAACCACAGGCCTAAGTGATATTCTTGCGTGTAAGCCTTGATGGAGTTGTCATGATCGTCCTTTTCCGGCGCATAGTGATACACGTTACCCACTTCGAAAAATCTCAAGTTATTACGCTTGCGGTTGATGTTACGTACCAACGACTCCAATCCTCCGAAAAGCAAAGTCTGGCGCATAACACCCAGATCGGCGCTCAACGGATTCATCACTTTCACCGTGTTTTCCCAGTGATAAGCGTTCAGCTCGTCGGCCTCATAGTAAGAACTCTTGGTGAGCGAATTGTTTAATATCTCGTTAAATCCACTGCCCACCAGCTGTTCGCTGATAATATTTTCCAAGCGGTGCTCCCTGTCCTCATCACCTCCGATGGTCAGAGATGACTTGAGCGTGGTGGGAATCTCCACGTTATTATATCCGTATATGCGGAGAATATCCTCCACCACGTCGCAAGGACGTTGCACATCCACGCGATAGGCAGGTACGCTGAGCTTCAGCCCCTCGGCATCTTCGCTCTCTATCTTCATGTCGAGACTCTGCACGATGCTCTTAATGGTGTCGGCACCCAGCTGCTTGCCTATCAGTCGGTCGCAGTATTCATACTTCAAGTCAACGTCGAAGTCGGGAAGCGGAACCGGATAGACATCCTTAATCTGCATCGACACCTTACCGCCAGCCAGCTCCTTGCAGAGAATAGCGGCCTGCTTCAAAGCGTAAATCGTACCATTAGGATCTACACCGCGCTCAAAGCGGAAACTGGAATCCGTGCTCAAGCCATGACGACGGGCACTCTTACGAATCCATGTGGGATGGAAATAAGCACTCTCCAGCACTACATTCTTAGTGGTTTCATAGGTTCCGGAGCCTTTGCCACCGAAAATACCGGCAATACACATCGGCTCTTTCGTATTGCAAATGCTCAGGTCATACTCGCCCAACTCGTGCTCCTCGCCATCCAGCGTCACAAATTTAGTGCCTTCGGGTTGCGTTCGAACCACAATCTTATGCCCCGTCACCATGTCCGCGTCAAAGCAGTGCATGGGTTGTCCGTAAGCCAAAAGAATGTAGTTGGTAATGTCTACGATATTGTTGATGGGTCGAAGTCCCACAACGGTGAGCTTATCTTTCAGCCACTGCGGACTCTCCTTCACCTCACAATCGGTAATGCTCACACAGGCATAACGCTTACAGGCTTCCGTATTCTCAATCTCAACATCGATGGGTAAGTCCTCGTTATCAACGGCAAACTTTCCGGTATCAGGTCGATGGAGCGATGTCTTGTAACCACGCTGAGTAAGCCATGCGTAGAGGTCGCGCGCCACACCGAAGTGGCTCAATGCATCGGCACGGTTGGCAGTAACGTCAATCTCGATCACCCAATCACTCTGCAGATTATAATATTCTGCTGCGGGCGTACCCACAACCGCATCTTCCGGGAGCACGATAATACCGTCATGGCTTGTTCCCACACCAATCTCGTCTTCGGCACAAATCATCCCCAAGCTCTCTATACCGCGGAGTTTCGATCTCTTGATCACAAATTCCTTGTCGCCGTCATACAACACGCAGCCCAAATCGGCCACAATTACCTTCTGCCCGACAGCCACATTAGATGCTCCACACACAATCTGCTGTGGCTCATTCTTACCTAAATCTACTGTCGTCACGTGGAGATGATCGCTGTTGGGGTGAGCCTCGCATGTCAGTACTTGCCCAACAAAAAGACCTTTAAGACCGCCTTTGATGGCTTGAACTTCCTCTATTGTACCTACTTCAAGACCTGTTGATGTCAATGCCTCGGCTGTTTCTTCCGGCGACAAATTGAAATCGACATATTCTTTAAGCCATTGATATGAAATCTTCATTATATAATGATTTTATTGAATTCTCCTAAAATTCACAAATGCTTTGCAAAGGTAGAAAGAAATTGTGAGCCTAACAAGCAAGAATTAGATTTTTATACCTTATATTCGGCAATTTAAATTGTAACTTAGAACGGTATGGTTGATTAGATCAAAGCATCTGGAGCTTCACGCCAAGCGATAGTCCGAGGATGTCAATGAGGCTGACCTTTGAATCCATCCATATTGAACGGATATAGAGATCGCACGTGCTGATTTCATAAAAAGCCGTGATGCTCTTGATGAACTTGCGGCGGTTGACGGGGATAACCTTAGTTACTCCCTGCCCCACAAACACATTGATCCTGAATTTTGTCGATAGGAAGGCATAATATTTGTCGGGGTATCGTCCGGGCTGACTTTTCCAAAACTCATGGCCGGCCACCGTATTCAGATACAGACCACAACGTAAAGGCTCCAGCGAACAGCCGTTTTTCAGGTACAAACTCCACGGAATATAGTTTTGTTTGAGCGTAATGGTCAGTTTACCGCGGCTACTCTTGAACTTGGGGATATAGCCGAAGAGCAGCTGTGTCTCCCATTGCTCATGCCCGCCATACTCCCAACCCATGCCGACAGAGACCACACCCATGTTTCCCGCATTCTGTGCCACGATGGAGGTGGGTATGAGTTGTCCCCAATAACGGCGATAACGGTGCACACGCCTGTCGTAAGGTCTCTCCTCCTGCTTGGCAATACGGGTACCGTCTATGTCTTGATCGGCAAAATATTTCAACGAATCTTCATGCGTCAGCGAATCTTGCGGAAGTACGTCAGCTAAAGCCGGAGCTGTCGAAAATATGAGTAACAAACTAATAATCAATTCTTTTCTGTTCATAGCCGGTAGGTGTGATGGTGAAAATGTGATAGTTTCGATGCTCCGCGCAGTCGATACCGTAGAATAAGGGGACGTCTTCGTAGAACTGCGAAATGGCATCTTCGTGGTTGTGCCCATACAAGCAGAACATCAGGTTAGGGAATAACTTAAGGTAATAGCCAAAGGCTTTCGACACGTTGTTGTTGAACTGATCACTATAGGGAGGTGCGTGCATGAGCATAATCGTACGGTCGAACTCCGTAGTGTCGGTCGTCGCCTCGGTCTCCATAAACTCGAAGTCGGGTACGGCCACCACGCGATCATACTCCATTGCATTGGTGTTGAGACCCACAAACTTGACCCTGCCTACAATAAAACTAAAGTCTTTCTTGCCAAACATCCATTCGTAGGCCTGATCGCCCGTACCCAAGAAATCATGATTGCCTATCAGCGCTACGTAAGGCACCGCCAGACGACTGAGATATTTGCGTGCCCACTTAAATTCGGTCGTAGTTCCCGTCTCGGTGAGATCACCCAGATGAATCACAAAATCAACACTATCCTTTCGATTATTGATGTCGCTTACCTCTTCCGATGTCTCCGTGTACCATCCGTGGGTATCACTGATTACGGCAAAACGTAGCGTGTCCTTATTCAGACATATCTCCTTTATCTTTTCTATATTGGTGGCATTGATATTGTGTTCGCCATGCAAGTCCACGTCGTACGGATGAGTATCGAAGAGACCTTCACAGCTGGCAAACAATATCGTCAATAATAAGGAAAAGGACAAAAGGGGTATTCTGATCCGCTTATTCATAAATTCATTTATTAACGTTTCATCGCAAAGTTAGACAATTCTTCCCTATCCCTGCTCACAAAACTATAATTTTAACCTCTCCACAGAGTATCTTTTTATGATTTAGACGGTGCAAAACAGATAAAATAAATACCTTTGCATGTAATATCAACCTATATGCTTCTTATGAAAGAAAAAGAAAACGACACTATGACCATCAGGGAATTGCAACGTAGCGGACTGCCCTACGCCGCATTGGGAGATGAAGAAATGATCGACGAACTGCGCCAATGCGAGCAGGAATGTTTCGAAATCAACAATATTCCGCCTGCCCAACGTGACCTGCGCAATGCGAGAATCAAGAAGCTGCTGGGTAAGACGGGCGAGGTGTTTAACGTGAATGCACCTTTCCATTGCGACTTCGGCAAGAATATTGAGGTGGGCAACCATTTCTTTGCCAACTTCAATCTCACCATCTTAGACGAAAATCTCGTCACCTTTGGCGACCATGTATATATCGGTCCCAACTGCTCTTTCTTCACACCCCTGCACCCTTTGGATGTGGAACAGCGCAACCGGAACATCCAAAGCGCACTGCCCATCCATGTGGGCAACAATGTGTGGTTTGGCGGCAATGTCACCGTGCTGCCGGGAGTAACAATCGGCAACAATGTGACCATTGGCGCAGGTTCTGTGGTGACCCATGACATTCCTGCCGACGTGCTGGCAGCCGGCAATCCCTGTAAAGTGATCAGGAAGCTGAAAGAGTAGCCTTTGCGAGCTCACGAATACAGATACGGTAGGCACAAAACCGAACAATACTTATAAAAAGTTAATTCTAACAACATCCGACAGGATAATTACGTCTATGAATGCAAACGCAAAACCCAAATAACAACAAACATAAAAAGACAGACACAACTATGTGGAAGAATATTTTGAAAGGCTCCGGCATCATCGCATTACTCATAGGTGTGCTGGCTGCGGTGGGTATCGTTGCAGCCAATAACAGCATCAAGAACTCTTTCCGTGACCAACTTGATGATGACGACTTCATGTAACTGAAGACGGCATACCAATACCCCATCCACCTCCAAATAAATAGAATTATCGCCGTTCGCTAAAAACAGATTGTCGGTTCGGAAATTCTTTATAAATCATACTTACAAGCGCTTTTGCCGTAAAAGGGCTTGCCTAAGCGGCGCGTGCGCCAAATGGCACACCAATCTCATTCCAATGCCGACGTACACCGAACGACGCACGCACGTACACCGAACGACGTACGCACGTACACCGAACGACGTACGCATGTACACCGAACGACGTATGCACGCACACCGAACGATGTACGTGCTCGTCAGAGCGTAAAGCAGCGACGAAACGTGCAGCGAGAGAGGATGATAAGCACTTGGAGAACAATATATTCGGGTATGACGGCACAACTTCATATCCAAGATCGGCATCCGTCAAGATTATGATGTATCAAGATGCCGGGCAACCTGACCGCCGTATGAAGATGAAACTGCAAATGCCAACGGCCGGATCTGTATTGCTTAGTTTCTGCTTTCAGCGGGCAGCAACATAATAGAATAAAAGAAAAACCGCTTCGCTCAGCATAAAAGCCAAATGCCGGATATACATCCGTTTATGCTGCTCTTATGTATAAAGTGATGACTTTTATTCTATTATGCTCTCATTCAAATCATATTTGACATGTCCTCTTTGTGTTGTCTTATCCTTTCCCAAGCGATTCTACCTCTTTCAGCCAAAGGGCTGAAACGGCATCCGACGGCATCCGCCAGTCTCCACGAGGACTGAGGCTGACAGAACCCACCTTTGGACCATCAGGCATACAACTGCGCTTGAACTGCTGGTTGAAGAACCGGCGACAGAATGTCTGGAGCCAATGGAGTATCACGTCGTCATTGTAATGATATGTACCCGAAGACGACGAGTACGAGCCGTCAAAGGCTCTCTGTGCCATGAGGAAAATCTTACGGGGCGAGAAGCCATAGCGCAAGAAGTAATAGAGGAAGAAATCATGCAACTCGTAAGGCCCCACAAGGTCTTCGGTCTTCTGCTTGATATTACCGTTTTCGTCGGCAGGAATCAGTTCCGGCGAGATGGGCGTATCGACAATATCCAACAAGATGTTTGCCGATTGCGCATCGACCGTCCGCGCCACATAGCGCACAAGGAATTGGATGAGTGTCTTGGGTACCGAAGCGTTAACACCATACATCGACATGTGGTCACCATTATAGGTTGCCCAGCCCAGTGCAAGCTCCGAAAGATCGCCCGTGCCGATGACCATGCCGCCCAGTTTGTTGCCCATATCCATCAGAATCTGGGTACGTTCACGTGCCTGCGAGTTCTCATAAGTCACGTCGTGTACGTTTCCGTCATGCCCGATATCCTCGAAGTGCTGCATCACACTCTTGGCTATGCTCACCTCGCGAATATCTATGCCAAGGCTCTGCATCAGTGCAATGGCATTGTTATAAGTACGATCGGTAGTGCCGAATCCCGGCATTGTGACACCGACAATGCCTCGGCGGTCAAGTTTGAGCTTATCGAAAGCCTTCACACAAACAAGCAGAGCCAGTGTGGAATCGAGTCCGCCGCTAATGCCTATCACCACCGTTTTGGAGTGGGTATGCACCAGACGCTTGATTAGCCCCATCACCTGAATGCTGAATATCTCCTCGCATGCTTGCTTCATATCACCACCCGTGGGTATGAAAGGACACGGATCGATGGCACGTTCGAGCACGAAGTCATGCGGTTGGGTGAGTTCGGCATCGATCATTACAATGTTTTCGCCAATCATCCGGCGCTGCGCATTAACGAAAGTTGTGTTGTTTCGACGTTCGGCACGCAGGCGCTCCACATCGATCTGTGCCGTCTGTATCTGACTCTTAAGGGAGAAACGCTCACCTTCAGCCAACAACAGACCATTCTCGAAAATCATCGCATTGCCGCCATAGACCACATCCTGCGTACTCTCACCGAAGCCGGCACTGCTGTAGATGTAGCCACTCATAGTGCGTGCGCTCTGCTGAGCGAGTAGGCCTTTGAGGTATGCGTGCTTGCCTATTAACTCGTCGCTTGCCGAAAGATTGAAGATCAGGTCGGCACCCGCCAGTGCCAGATGATTGCTGGGCGGCGTGGGAGCCCACACATCCTCGCATATCTCAACGCCAAACATTATGCCATCACAGGTGCGGAAGAGCTGTGGCTCGGGCGTGACGAGGACAGAATGGCCGGCAAAACGGATATTGGTAGGTCGGAGATCCTGCGATGAAGCAAACCATCTCTTTTCATAGAACTCGTTATAATTGGGCAGGTAGGTCTTGGGAACGATGCCGAGTATACGGCCTTTCTGCAAGACGACAGCACAGTTGAGTAGCAGGTCGCCCACCACAACAGGCAGTCCGACAATCGAGATGATGTCGAGCTGGCGGGTGAAATTGAGCAACTGCATGACGCCATGCTCCGAAGCATCAAGCAACAATTGCTGGCGAAAGAGGTCTTGACAGGTGTAGCCGGTAATGCCCAACTCGGGGAATACGATGATTTCCACTCCTTGCCCCTCAGCCTGAGCAATGATCGACTCCATCTCCTTAATGTTTTGCAGTGTGTCGGCAACCGCCACCGTGGGTACGGCGCTTGCCACTTTAATCATTCCATAGTTTATCATTAGTATGTTATTTGATAGTTACTTGTGTGGCTCCATATCCATATTCTTGGAATGAAGCGTCTTGATAGGTATAGCCTTTGTAGCGATAGGTGAGATCGCTGATGAGTGCACGGCGAAGTACTCCTTCGCCCTTACCGTGGATGAAGATGATCTTACACCCCTTCTTTGTAGCATATTGGGCAAGTGTGTCGCGGAACACCTTGAGCTGGTACTCCAATATTTCGCCCGGTTGCATACCTGCCATGCTGTCAAGTAGTTTGTCGGCATGCAAGTCTACGATGACAGGCTCATCCGATTCACGGCGTTGCGTATAGGGTGCATGCCTACCGCCCTTACGCTGATCATTGGTGTATCGCCCCACCAAGTGGTCTCGTTGCGTATGCGTGAAGACTTGACTGCTGCTCCGGTCAGACGAGCCACCCGCATACATCTCACGCTTCAACTCTTTCGGGTCAATAGTGAGCGGACGGGCAGGCCTGTCATTTTCCACTATGGTATAAATCAAGGCAGGCGACTCGAAAAACGCGCTGTCTTGGAAAGTATGCATTTTATAGAACTTGATAGGGTCAAGCCGCAACTCCACCTGAACCGTGGGTTTGAGGACAAATGATTTCTCACGCTTGTAAGCCATAAGCTGCACAGCCACACGATCAAGGTGATTGATTTCTTCCCGCCCAATCTCCTCGATGAAAATTTTAGTGTTGGGCTCCACCTCGGCCTGTGTTTTGAGCGTCCAACCGTTTCCTTCCGCCTCCATATAGGAATATTGGAGATAATAGTTGCTGTCGTTCACGAAATAGACTTCAAAGCGCGGGTTGGCCATATCATTGGGCACAAGAGGCAGGAATGCGAGGAAAACAGACAATTGATTGCCACCCTTACGTTCTTCCGCCTGCGGACGGAAAGTCACCTCTTTGGTATCATCGACCACGTCTTCCACAGTCATATCAATGTCCTCATCCTGCCCATCACTCATCATGGCCTTCACTGAGCGGGCGCCATGTCGCAGGGCAGTTTTTTCCTGCTTGCGCTCCTCTGCCTCGGAACGGCGGTTGATGACATTAGCCGTACTATAATCATCGGTATCGACCTTGACCACTTCATTGACCGGCATAGGAATCTGAAATCCGTCCTCATCCTCCACCAGCACAATGTTGTTGCCCTTAAATCCGGCAACTTTACCACCACCTACTTCACTCAAAAAGCGTACTTTATCGCCTATCTTCATTATGTTCTTCTTATTTTTATTTGTAGAAAATGACGTCCGTCACCCCTCTTTCAAGGGATGAGCAGACTGGAATCGCCATAGCTCAAGAAGCGGAAATCGTGAGCAAGGGCATAATCATAAACTTTCTGCCAGTCGCCTTTGAGGAAAGCACTCACTAAAAGGAGCAAGGTGCTCTGCGGTTGATGAAAGTTGGTGACGAGCATCTTCACAATCTTATAGGTGTAGCCGGGGGCAATAATAATCTGCGTACTGGAGTGCAGGGTGTCGAGATTGTCCTTGTCGAGATAGTTAAGGATATTGCGGATGGCCTGTGTTGGTGTGACGGATAAGCCTTTGACAATGGCCAATCCCTGCTCGTCATGGGGCAGCTCATACGGTTCCCATTGGCGCACATGCGTTTCTTCCTCCGTCAGATCAGCGTTGACGGCCAATTTCACACCCATATAATAGAGACTTTCCAACGTACGTACGCTTGTGGTACCCACGGCAATGGCACTGCATTCGTGCTCCAAAAGCCGCTCTATGGTATGGCGGTGCACCACGATATATTCGGTGTGCATATCGTGATCGGCTATTTCTTCCGATTTCACAGGCTTGAACGTCCCTGCGCCCACGTGGAGGGTCACCTCATCGCGCACAATACCGATAGCATCTATATCGCTTAGCACAGCATCGGTAAAGTGAAGTCCGGCTGTCGGAGCTGCCACACTGCCTTTAATCTTGGAATACACCGTCTGATAAGTCGTCTTATCGCTTTCCTGCGTTTCACGGTTGAGGTATGGCGGGATAGGCAGCTCACCTATTGCCTCAAGTATTTCTGCAAAGTTTACCTTGGCATTATCCCAATCGAAATCGACCCAATAATTGGTACCTCCACCTCTCACCAAAGTCTTCTCACGATCGATTGTGACCGTTAAGGTCAATGTATTGCCCTTAATTTCGAATGCCCGTTTGAGTGGGCCTTCTTTCCATTTCTTGAGATTTCCAATCATGCAGAGCCAACTGCAATGTCCCGTAGTCTGGAACATCACCTCGTAATCAACAGGCTCGGCAGGCTCCATGAGGAACACCTCGATAAGCGCTCCTGTCTCCTTGCGGAAGTGCATGCGTGCCTGAATCACTCGTGTATTGTTGAAAACCATAAGTGCACCTTGCGGCAGATAATTGGGAAGATGACAAAACACATCATCCGTCACCTCACCATGCCGATAGACCAAGAGTTTGCTCCGGTCACGTCGGGAAAGCGGGAATTTGGCAATGCGCTCGTCAGGTAAAGAGTAATTATAGTCGCTGATATGAATATGCTTCGTATCCATCATTTGAATAAAGAACATTTAGAACAGTCCTACTGTTAACAGACTGTAAATCATGACACCAGCCAACGTCATCACAATGACGGACATCACAATGTCTATGTCGATCATACTATATCCTGTGCTGGTATATTGTGATGAGATGTAGTTGAGATCAGGATTAAACTTGAAATAAAGATTATGGAAAACCATATAGCTCACACCACCTGCAACACTGCCCCAAAGCAGTCCGAAGAAGATGTCGCCCGGATAATGTAATCCGAGATACATGCGTGTCCAACAGTTGAGCAATGACCAAAGAATCATAGTCGAACAGAACAGTTTGCTGCGAACCAACAAACAGAAGAATACTGTAATAGCCATTGTGTTAGCGGCATGTGCCGAAAAAAATCCGTAATAGGTATTGCGGTGATTATTCACAATATCTATCGTATATTTGATAATAGGATCATGAGAGGGTCTCCAGCGTGCCACAAGCGGTTTGACCAAACCATCTGTCACCCCGTCCGACAGAAGCATACACAGAGCCACACACCCCACGATGAGGGCAATCTGCTTCATTGTCTCATTGTTCTTGACCACAAGATAAAACAAGGCGATGTACAAAGGCACCCAAGTGAGTCCTGCCGTCAGGGTTTCTACCATGCGGTCAAGAATCAGCGAGTCACTACCATTGAACCAAGTGAGCCATTCCTGATCTTTCGTAATCAGACTTTCTAATGACATGTGCCTTGAATTAGATTTGTTCTAACTGCTGGACCTCCACCCAACCTTCGCGCCCATCGGCTACGCGGATACCACGCCAACCTTTCATACTGCTGTCGGTAATATCTACACGAGTACCTTCATGAAGCACGAAAGCATCTGTGCCATTGAGCACCGGGGTCTTCTTCACATTGACCGAGGGGGCTATGATGATAGCGCCCGTATGGCTTTCCAAAATACGTTTCTGCTGCCACGCAAAAAGAGTAGCTCCAGCAAAAATGATAAGAAAGATAATGCTGCCGAAGAATCCAACTTTGCGCACACCGACCTGCGGTGCAAACAGATAAGCCAACATCAGCAGGAGGGCAAGCACAACGGCAAAGATACTTATCTTTGCCCAACAATCTACATTGGTGAAATTAACTGCCGCCTTATACCATGTCACGAAAAACATCTCACTCTCGGGAGTGACCTTGTCTATCGTTTTAGAACGTGCCAGTTGAAGATTAAAGCGGATATCCTCATCGCCGGGAGACAATAATGATGCACGTTCGTAAGCCAAAATGGCTTGAGTAATATTCTCTGTGCGATAATAGGCATTGCCGAGATTATAGTATAGCTCAGCGGAAACGCCATGGCGCAACAACTCTTGATAATAGTTGATGGCCTGCTGGTAGTTTCCCTGCTTATATTCCTTATCGGCATCGCCCTTTGTCAAGGCTGAGGCTGCCATGGGGATGAATATCAGGAGTATGGTCAACAGCCACGACTTGAGCTCTACACTTTTATAATATATATATGTATTTCTCATCTTTTACTTCCTCCGTTTCATTGCATTCTCAATCTCCGTGATGGCGGTCATGGCCGATCGCAGGGTCTTCTCCATGTTACCCGAAGCATCACCCGGTGCATAGCGCTCAAACTCACATTCATCCAAAGCCGATAAGAACAGGTTTATCGTATTACCATCTACCTGTCGTGACAGCAGTTGCTCTTTGATATTCTCGCGTGATAACTGCTCGACAGGTATATTCAACTTATAGCTTACATACTCCCACAGGGCACGCAATACTTCATCATAGAACTCATCCGACTTACCCTTGCTCAACAATTGACGAGCGGTTTTTAATCGTTTTGTCGCCATCTTATTGGCATGCTTTCCGCGCTTCTTCACCACATCAGCATTGTCGATGGCGCGTTTACGAAAGAGGATAAGCAACGTAATAAAGGTAATGAGCGGAATGAGAAGACTAATCCAATATGCCGTGCTGTCAAAGAAGTAATCATTACCGATGCGTTGCTCCGCCTGTCCCTGCTTGATATTGTGGATATCATTGTCCTTAGGAGTAGCGAATGAAGCTGAGGTATTTCTGCCATCGCCTTTCTCTACCGTCAACTCAAAACCTTGTGTCTTGGCTGTCCTGTAAGCATTGGCCTGCGTATCATAGTACACAAATTCCACAGGAGGTATTTTATACTTACCGGGTGACCGAGGAACAGCAAGGAAATCATATACCATGTTACCACTTACACCGCTTGATGTAAGTTTGGTCTTATCCGTTACCTTAGGGTCGTACTTATCAAAATCCTTAGGGAACTCAACCATTGGCTGCTTGATGAGTTTGAGATTTCCTGTTCCACCCACTACCACACGCAGGGTGACAGGGTCGCCCGTCTTCACTTCCTTCTTGCTAAGCTGTGCCGAAATATTGAACTTACCTACTCCACCTGAGAAGTTGGCAGGACGTGTGGGAAGAGGATCAACCTGTATTTTCAATCCCGGGGCCTCAATATTACACTTCACTTCCACATAGCCCGAACCACCATTGAGGAAAGCTTCAAAAGGATCGACCGAGCGATTCTGCTGAACCACAATACCTTTGAAAGTGATGCTCGGAATCTCCAATTCACCTGTCATCTGCGGATACATAAGGTATTGGCTCCATGTCACGGTACGATAAGCACGACCATTTATATTCTCCACTTGGAAATTCTTCTGTTGTGGTGTAGGTATCTCCTGTGTGTGGAATCCTGTCAGATCCGGCATCTTACCTTCCAACTGCGTCAACTCAACCAGTGTATAGAGTTTATAGGTCAGCAACACAGGTTCTTGCTCATGCACACGACGCTTACTTGCCGACACTCTGATGAACAGATCACTACCCGAGATATGCGACCCTGTCGCCCTTACCTGTGGTTCACTATTGCGATCATCTTGTGTCCGGGGGGTACCGCCCTTACGCTGAGCAGTACCCGACACCATTACCTTAGCTGTACGCGATGAAACGCTCTTACCATTGATCTTGGCATGAGCTGCCGGAATAGTATAGGTTCCATTCTTGTCTGCATAAAGGGTATAGGTGAATGTAACAGACGAATAACTGCTGGTATGGCCATTATTAATCTGATAGCTCATCTGCTGTGACGTGTAGGGGCCGGCTATCACTTCCAGTCCTTCAGGAATATTACCGGCCCGGAAGTCTTCCACATCCTGTGTGTTGATGGTGTAGGATAGACGGAAGTTCTCACCCGCCGACACCTGCGATGGCACAGACACCGTGATTTGTCCTCGTGTCGTGGTGACTCCAAGCACCAGACACAATGTCAAAAGGCATATATATGATAATGTACGTGTCATTACTAATCGTTTACCAATTCTTTTGCAAACGGCGCTGCTGTGGCTGCGACTGTTGCTGCTTCATGCGCTGCTGCGTTGCCTTTTCTGCCTGTACGGCATAGTTCAACATCTGTTCAGCATTCTCTTTGCTCATTTGCTCCTGAGGTTCCTGTTGTTTCTGTTGATCTTTTTGCTGCTCTTTCTTATCTTGCTTCTGTTGATTCTTTTTATCTTTATCCTTTTGATTATTCTTTCCGCCGCCATTCTTATCTTGCTGCTTCTTCTGACGCAGACAGAGCGCAAGATTATAGCGCGTCTCATGATCAGTGGGATTATTGCGGAGACTTTCCTTATAGGCTTCGATGGCCTCGCCGTACATCTGATGATTCTGGCACACCACTCCGATATTATGATATACCATCGCTTTACGCTTCTTAGCAGTCTCGTTCTTACCAGCATTCTCAAACTGCACAATGGCAGCCGAATCCTTTTGCTGCACCATCAGAGCACAACCGAGGTTGTACATGGCCTGCGTATTACGAGAGTTCTGTCCCAAAGCCTTGCGATATTCCACTTCCGCTTTGGCATAATCCTGCTTACGGTACAACTGATTGCCGTTGCGAATCAGCTGTCGGTCGGATTGTGCCAAAGCATTCTGGCAGAACACTAATGCCATCATGTACATCAATATGTATCTCAACATCTTTATGCTTACTTCTTCTTAAACAACTTTACACTCTTCAAGCGGGGATTTCTTGCCTCAAGCATGCATATCTCTATGATAAGCAACAGGATAGCAATCAAGCCGAAAGCCTGAAACTGCTCGTCATATTCACTATAGATCACCGAGGTGGTCTCGCCTTTCTGCAACTTCATCAGCTCATCGTTCAATTGCTCTTGTGCGTCCGAGGTGTTGTCCACATGAATATATGTACCGCTACCTGCTCTCGCAATTTCCTGACACATTTGCTCATTCATTCGCGAAATTACAATTTCACCCGATGTATCTTTCATATAATCGCCGTCACCTGTCGGAATAGGAGCACCATTCGGGCCACCTACGCCTAATATGAAAACGTTAATCCCTTTCTTCTTGGCTTCTTTTGCCGCTTCGAGAGCACCTCCCTCATGATCTTCCCCATCGGTAATCACGATGATAGCACGACCTACTTTGTCCTGCTGGGTGAAGCTATGCATTGCTACCTGAATGGCACGGGCAATGTCAGTACCCTGTGTGGCGATGAGCGAGGGCTCGATATTCTGCAAGAACATCTTGGCAGACACATAGTCGCTCGTGATTGGTAATTGTACGAATGCATCGCCGGCAAATACCACCAATCCGATCTTGTCATTGGTGAAATGATCTACAAGGTCTTCCACTAACATTTTACTCTTATCCAATCGGCTCGGCTGTACGTCTTCTGCCTTCATCGAATTGGAAATATCCATACAGATCATCACCTCAATACCATTGCGTTTCTCCTGTGAAATCTTCGTACCCATCTGTGGTCGGGCAACCATCAGTATGAGTATTGCCAATGCAGCCATCAGCAACCAGAACTTCGTAGCACGGCGAAACCGAGATACCGCCGGCATCATGCTTTTCAGAAGTTCAGGGTCGCCAAACTTCTTCAGTCGTTTTTTCTGCTGTCTCATCAAGAAGAATCTGATAAAGGCACATGTCGGTATCAGTATCAACAGCCAGAGGTATATGGGATCTTCAAATCTAAGCATATCAATATGTCTTGTCCAAAGTCATGTTTGCATTACGGCAAGCGTCGCAGAACAATCGTTCTCAAAAGTATCTCTATCAGCAAGCAGAGCATTGCCACAATAGCGAATGGCTGATAAGCCTCATACCGCTTGGAGAATTTTGTCACGTTCATCTTTGTTTTCTCCAATTGGTCGATATCGTGATAGATCTGCTTCAACTCCTTGTTGTTGGTGGCACGATAGAAATTTCCCTGCGTCATAGCGGCAATATCACTCAATGTCTTCGTGTCTATTTCCACAGGGATATTCACATATTGCACACCACCGGCCACGGGCATCGGATAGCGTGCCACCCTGTTGGTACCCACACCAATGGTATAAACTCTGATGCCCAACGACTTAGCGATCTGTGCTGCAGTCATAGGCGAAATCTCACCCATATTATTGCTTCCGTCGGTCAGCAGAATCACCACCTTACTCTTCGCCTTTGATCCTTTCAGACGAGTCACGGCATTCGCCAACCCCATGCCCACGGCCGTACCGTCTTGTATCAGTCCGCGTGCGGCAATATCCGTACGCACATTCTGTAAGAGATTCAACAGCGAGGCATGATCGGTTGTCATGGGGCACTGTGTGAAAGCCTCACCTGCAAAGATGGTCAGTCCGATATTATCATTGGGACGCCCCGAGATAAACTCGGCAGCCACCTCTTTAGCTGCTTCAATGCGGTTAGGACGTAGATCTTCTGCCAACATCGAAGTCGAAACATCCATTGCCAGCATGATGTCGATACCCTCCACTGTCTTGCTATCCCACGAATTATGGGTCTGCGGACGTGCCATCACAATCACGATCAACACGTAAGTAATGCATCGCAACAGCATGGGCAGACTGATCAGTCGCACTCTCCAACTCTTCGGGGCATTCAGATAGGCGTAAGTATCGCTCATGCGCATTGTCGGCTCACTCTTCTTACGGTAGAGGAAGTACCACAACACATAAGGGATGAGCAGCAACAGTAACAGGAAATATTCTTTATTCGCAAATTCCATTTCTACGACAGTCGTTTTATAAACCACATCGGGTGGAGACACACCGGTGTGGCATTACACCATCAAAAGATATACATGATATAAGATATAGGCCAGCAAACCGAAGATCACAATACCCAACGTCCACAGCACACCCTTGATGGTAATGCGATTTTGACGCGTTTTCTTGTCAGTCTCCGATAGCGTCGGCACGATCTTTTCTTCCATAGGTTGCCCTTCTATCTTCGTTTCATCAATGAAATTGATGGCATTCACGAGATTCAGGTCATTCTCATTGATCTGTGTAGAGTATTTGGCAAACTTCACCAAGTCAGCGGTGGTGAACAACTCCTGCAATTCACCCAACATCTTCTTGTCGCCCGTCGCCCGCAGATTCTCGATGATTTCCGAAGAGGTCATCTCCATGGCGCTAAAGCCAAAACGTTCCTGAATATACTTGCGGAGCGTGTCGGTGAGTTGCGTATAGTATGTCTTCTGATCTTCACTGCTCTGCAAATGTTCGCCTTTGATCTTCTCTATCTCGTTCAATGCGCGCTGATGGGCAGGCATACGGCGCACTATGCGAATCTTAGTGATGATGGGCTTGTTCTCGCGCAAGCGGATAATGAGATAGAAAGCCAGTAATCCTAATATCACCAGTAGCAGTGAGAGCCAGAAATACGGGCTCCACTCCGACCACAGGAATGGATTGTCCTGAACATCCTTAGGAGGAAAGAACTGATTGGGATGCAACGTATCAACATCCATCGTGATAACCTTGAGGGCGGCCGTACCACCCTTATAGGACTTGCCGTCCACCTTCACCGACAAAGCAGGTATGGCATAGAGATTCTCGTCGAACGAGGTGATGGTATATAGCCTGCGCACCTTCAACTTGTCGCCATCGGTCTCGATGGTATCAGGCGCAGACGCCTCCACCACTTCCAATCCGGGTACAACATATTGGCGCTCCTTCACCTTAGGCCACTCCAGACGTGCACCCTGTGGCATCGTCACATCAAGTTGCAGATGTGCCTGCTCCCCGATAAGGATTTCAACGGAGTCGACCATCTGCTCCACAACGACCTGCGCATGCATCGGCATGCCGGTCAGCATGAAGAGGAACAACAATAAGTTACGTATGTATCTATTCATTCTTATTCCGTTTAACATCAACACCAGCAGCCTGCTCATGCACGCTGCTTGAAAAGGAGCAACAGCGCCTTCGTAAAATCCTCACTGGTTGCAATCGAAGTCCAATCCACCTTGCTCTTGGTAAAGGTTTGCTTCAGCACAGCTTCACGATCCATCCAGTAGCGGGTATGCGCCAATCGGAGTTTCTTGCTCGATGTATCAATATACATCTCATGCCCCGTCTCTGCGTCCTTCACTTTCATCAGGCCTACATCGGGCAACATCTTGGCACGAGGATCATACACCTGTATCGCCACCAAGTCGTGCTTGCGGTTGGCAATCTCTATTTCTCTCGCAAAGTCCTTACTGTCGTAGAAGTCGCTGATGACAAACGAGGTGCAGCGGCGTTTCATCACTCTTGTGAGATAGGCTGTAGCCATAGCGATGTCGGTTTTGTTGCTCTCGGGGTGGAAGTCAAGCATCTCGCGGATGATGTAGAGGATATGCTTACGTCCTTTCTTGGGCGGGATGTATTTCTCTATTCTATCAGAGAAGAAGATCACACCAATCTTATCATTGTTTTGAATGGCGGAGAAAGCAATGGTTGCCGCTATCTCTGTAGCCATATCGATCTTCAATTGGCGAGTCGTTCCAAAATCAAGCGACCCCGAGACGTCGACCAAAAGCATTACGGTCAGTTCACGCTCCTCTTCAAACACCTTCACGTAGGGGTGATGAAAGCGGGCGGTCACGTTCCAATCAATGTCACGAACATCATCGCCAAACTGGTATTCCCTGACCTCAGAGAATGCCATTCCTCTACCTTTGAAGGCAGAGTGGTATTGTCCGGCGAAGATATTGTGACTCAAGCCGCGTGCCTTGATCTCAATCTTCCTTACTTTCTTTAGAATATCGCTTGTATCCATTCAGTTATCTGAAATTAGAAATGGGCAATTGGGAATTATGATATGTATGTCGGCCATCGTCACCTACGACCTATCGACTGATATCTGCCGACCATCACCCTACACCTATCCTGCGATCAAGGCACCTCCACTTTATTGATAATCTGGCTGACGATCTCCTCGCTGGTCACATTGCTCGCCTCAGCCTCATAGCTCAAACCGATGCGATGGCGCATCACCTCGTGTGCCACAGCACGCACATCCTCGGGCACCACATAGCCACGATGCTTGATGAAAGCGTAGGCGCGAGATGCCTTGGCAAGGTTGATACTGGCACGCGGACTACCACCAAAAGTAATCAGATCTTTCAATTCTTTCAAGCCGTAACGGTCTGGGAAGCGCGAGGCAAACACGATGTCAGCGATATACTGCTCGATCTTCTCGTCAATATAAACCTGATTCACCACTTCGCGGGCAGTCAATATCTCTGCCGATGTTGTCACGGGAGTGACGGTTGGCATAGAACTCTGAATATTTTCACGGATGATAAGTTTTTCCTCCTCAAGCGTAGGATAGTCGATGATGACCTTAAGCATGAAACGATCCACCTGTGCCTCGGGCAACGGGTAGGTTCCCTCCTGCTCGATAGGGTTCTGTGTCGCCATCACAAGAAATGGGGTCGGCAGATTGAAAGTGTTATCACCGATAGTCACCTGATGTTCCTGCATGGCTTCGAGCAATGCACTCTGCACTTTGGCCGGCGCACGGTTGATCTCGTCTGCCAGCACGAAATTGGCGAATACAGGCCCTCTCTTTACCTGAAACTTCTCGTCTTTCTGCGAATAGATCATTGTGCCCACAACATCGGCTGGCAACAAATCGGGGGTAAACTGTACACGACTGAAATCGGCGTCAACAAGTTTCGCCAATGTTTTGATGGCCAAAGTCTTGGCCAAACCGGGCACACCTTCCAACAGGATGTGACCGTCACTCAAAAGGGAAATGAGCAATGAATCAATGAGGTGCTTCTGCCCCACAATCACGCGATTCATTCCCGTCGTGAGATTGGTTACAAAAGCACTCTTCTGTTCAATCAGAATGTTCAGTTCTCTAATGTCTACTGATTCTGCCATAATATCTATTTTTTGCTTAATTCAAATTTAGCGCAAAAATACAACATTATTGCAAGAGGAGCGAAACATCGGTTCTAAATAACCTTAAAAAGGTTTTATGAATCCTATAAATTAAGAAAGTTTGGCATCGCTACATAGCGTGTTTAGACTACTTTTTTATTCCGAGTCGGCATAAAGTCTGCTCTCCGTCTGGTGTTTAGCTATCCATCAGCTTTCCTTGTATAGGACAGATGCCATTCTGCAAGTTTAATTAGGCATCACCAACTGCGAACTATCGTTAAAATCCAACATTTGAGGGGTGGATTTTGCTGGTTTTTGGTAAAAAAATAATACTTTTGCACGTCCAACAATAAATTATTAGAGATGAAGAAAGAGAAGTTTTTTGGTTATGTGGGATGGGTCGGCATGTTCACTTCCATCCTTATGTACGTCTTTTATTTCCCACAAATACGGGAGAATTTGAATGGGCACAAGGGTTCGTTTATCCAACCTTTCATGGCAGGCATCAACTGCACGTTGTGGGTTTGTTATGGCTTGTTTAAAGAGAAACGCGACCTTCCTTTGGTGTTAGCTAATTCGCCGGGTGTTATTTTCGGCTTCTTTGCCGCGTTCACAGCCTTGTAAGGCGATGCCGGACGGCCGAAAACGCTGACGGGTAACAACCACAAAACTACAAACGGAATAAAAGCAAGAGAGTCGTATTCTGGTGAGTGCGGCTCTTTTCTCTATTCTATCTTTTCGTCTTTTTGTATCTACCTTCTGTAAGGAAAGCAAAATCTATCCTTTATTAAGGGGTTACAGGAGTTATCGTTCGCTCCTCTCGCTAAGGAGTTACAGGAGTAAAAGGACAATAGCTCGATAAACAATCAATCAAACATTTGTCTTTAACTCCTTAGCGAGTGGAACGGGCGATAAGTTCCTTAACTCCTCTAACTTCTCTAAAAAGATACTTTTTTCTCTCCCCACACTAAATGACGAAAAACTTAAGTCCTTGCTTATCAAGTGCTGATCTGGCCATACGTTCGTAGACAAGTCCCAAATCAGCAAAGCGCATCACGGCATTCATGGCAGCATGCTTCACCCCCACTGCCCCAGACTGAAGAGCAGTTATGGCTTGATCTATAAACTCATGGATGCCACGCTCATTGGGTTCCTGCCCTTTCATAAATAATCGGGAGAGAATGTTGTAACCGCAAATCTGATACACATCCTCCTCTTTGGCTATCCACTGGTAGGCGATAACCGGTGCAAAAGGCACATACTGGTAAAGATTGAACGCCTGCATCTCTGCCATCTCCTGCGAGTGTGTCTGCTCCATCCAAATCTCCGCCACCTCCCGCGGCATCTCCTCGGCAGGCATCACAAGGGTGGCAAGAATCTTACACTCGCGCACATCGGCTTTCCATAGCTCGATGGCCAAATCATAGCTCTTGACAATCTCGGCTGCCATGCTCTTAAGTTCCATGAAAGTGACGCCCCAGTTAATCTTGTAATCGAGCCCTTTCTCGCGCATGGATTGCGACACCGGGCCATTCATCACCAAGCGAAAACTCTGCTTGATTGCGTTTACTTTATCTCTTATCTCATCAGTCATTGCACATTTCTTGTTTCTATCGAACAAATAATGGAAATAAGAAGTCACACAGATAGTTACAGTGTGGCATAGGCTTTGGAATAACGCAGCATCTGATGCTCATAGCTCTCGGTGTAATCAAGCTCTATATCGGCAATGTTTCCATTGTCATCCAGCACAGGTTTCATCCACGGATTGAGAAATCCCTTGTAAGGTGCGATGCCGAGTTTCCTGTAACGTGCCAGAACCTCGGTATGCAACTCGGCGTCCACCTCCACCGCATAACGCTCCACCAATCGACGTGCCGCCACAAAGTCGCCCTCGCTTTTGATGCGCTGCACTTCTGCCAACAATCGGGCAAAGAGCATTCGCAGAGCTTCGTAATCGTTGATCTTGACATAGGTCTTGCCGTTGCGTTTAACCAGTTCCACCACTCCATGTCCGTTCTCATAACACCAATGAGCAATGAGTGCACGGTTGCGCATGTGAGCTTCTTCAATCTGGTGACCCGCCTTGATGCGCACTAACTGTGTCATCAGTCCGTTCATCATATAGTGATAATACTGGCTCTTGTAAGCCTCCGCATCGGGCACAAGTCTCAACTCGATGAGTTTGGGATCGGCCAAATAATACAATCCGAAGAGGTCGGCACGCGCCTCTTCATTTGTGCTGGCGTAGGCTTTCAGCGCATCGGGGTCTACACCGGGCAGCAGTTGTCCGCTGCCATGCCCCAAACACTCGTGCAGGTCGGTATGGAGATTATCGCACAGATCGCCGTACCTGTCGATGAGTGCACGTGTCTCATCATCAATCACGAACTCTTCATCAAATCCGTTGCCCCGGGCGGCATGGTTATAGGCTTCGGTGAGATTGCCGATGGTGACACTCTTCGAACCATATTGCGTTCTGATCCAGTCGGCATTGGGCAGGTTGATGCCTATTGCCGATGCGGGATATTCATCGCCGCCCAGCATGGCAGCGATGATGACATTAGCCGTTACGCCCTTGACCCGTGGTTTCCGGAAGCGTGGATCGACAGGCGAATGGTCTTCAAACCACTGTGCGTTCTGCGAGATGGTCTGTGTTCTCCGTGTCGCCTCATAGTCTTTATACTCTACAATACCCTCCCAAGAGCCTTTCAAGCCCAACGGGTCGCCATACACTTCGATAAAGCCGTTGACGAAATCGATCTGCCCCTCATGTTCTTTGAGCCATTCAATGGAATAATCATCAAAAAGGCGGAGGTCGCCGGTTCGATAGTAAGCGATGAGCAAGTCGATGAGCTTGCGTTGCCGGTCGTTCTCCGCAACGTCCTGCGCTTTCTCCAACCAGTAGATAATCTGCTTGATGGTGTTGCCATACAGTCCGTCAACGGTATATTTCTGCTCGCAGATTTGCCCGTCTTTCTTCACCAGTTTGGAGTTCAATCCGTATGAAGGCTGGCAATCACCGTCAGCCTTGTCTTTCATGGAGGCATAGAAATCTTCTACCTCCTGCTGGGTGATATTCTCGTAAAAATTGCACGCAGAGGTCTGCACGAGGTCTTCGCCATCGGCCTGATTCACGCGTTTAGGCAATATCTCAGGATCGAAAATCACGGGGCATAGTTCATCGAGCAGTTCTTCCCATGAGCCATAGCCTGCCATCGGCAGCAGGTTTTCGTCCAATGCCAACACGGCTTCGCGAAACCAAGTCTCAGCAAACTCGGGCATAAACTTCTCGCTTCCATAGTGATGGTAGATGCCGCTGGAGAACCATACCCGCTTGAGATAGACCTCCATAGCCTGATAATCTGCCGACTCACGATTGCCCGCATAATATTCGTACACAGCCTCCAGCACCTTGCGGATGGCAAGGTTATACTTACCAAACTGGTCGGTTGTGATATCACGACCGACCAGAGTGGCTTCCGAAAGGAAATAAATATATTTCTTCTGCTGTAACGTCAGTTTGTCAAAATCGGCAAGACGATAGCGCAACATCTGAATGTCAGCAAATCTTTCACCGGCATAGACAAATTCTGTGTCATTCATCTGATAATCTCCTCCTATTTGGCTTTAGCTTTGGGCTTGTTCTTCGAGCCGGGCTTGCGACCGCGTTTCTTGCTCTGCTCAGTCGCAGCCGGAGCCTTTGCCGCATGCTCCATCTTGTAATCGCGCGGTGTCATGTTGTTGAGCTTAAAGAAAGCTGCATAGAACGACTGACGGTTGGAAAAGCCCACCATGTCGGAAATATCCTGCATGTTGAGGTCTTGACAACGTTTGTCTATCAGCAATGACATTGCCTCCTGAATGCGATAATAGTTCACGAATGAAGTATAGTTGGTGTGAAATCTCACATTGACCACCGCAGACACATAGCGGGTGTTGGTACCCAGATCTTCGGCAAGCCGCTTAGCCGAGTAATCCTTATCCTTATACTTCTTCTGAATGATAATGATATTATTGATCTTCTCTTCAAGCTCATCCATCAACTTGGGGCTTACGAGAGCGCGGTATGCCGCCACTTTCTCTTTCTTTTCGGTGATGTTATATTTTGCCATAATTGTTATGGTTTTGGTAGTTATTACTCTTCTTGCAAAGTTAATATATTTCCGAACAGGATACAACTATTTCAAAGTTTTTTCTTAAAAAATAAATTCTTTTAAGAAAATTAAATGATGCAGTTGGATGGTAATTTAGCTGGTATCGGGAAACAGCGTTAGACCATCATTATCTGCATTATTATCAACAGGTTAAATACGGAAATGAAAGCAATCGGTACACCCTCCCGACACGATTCTTCCCTCTCCTCCATTGTCGCTGATATATCCATTGAAATTATAAAATTATATGACGATTGTCATGTAAAAAGTTATCTCAAACCAACAGTCTGGGAAAAACAAGATAGAAAAAACATACCGTTATCCGCTAAAAGCCGAAACCAGACGATACAAATCCGCCCGTTAGCTTTTGCCGTTTCATCTTCATGCAGCGGTCAGAACGCCCGGCTGCCCGCCGCTTTCCGCTCTGATGGCCACGTACGGCGTTCGGTGTACGTGCGTACGGCGTTCGGTGTACGCATGTACGACGTTCGATGTACGTGCGTACGGCGTTCGATGTACGCCGGCATCGGAATGAGATCGGCGTGCCGTTTGGCATATACGCCACTTAGACAAGCCCCTTTACGGCAGAAGCACTTACGGGTATGATGCATGAAGGATTTTCGAGCCGGCTATCTGTTTTTGGCAGACAGGAATAAAAAAATGCTGTTTTTCTTCAAAAAAACCATTTCAAATCATTATCTTTGCCACAAACAAAGTAGGTGTTCATAATTAGTTGTCGGTATATTTACATTTGTTTTTCAGTCTGTCTGCCGGCTTGAAGAAGGCGTGTTGCAAACTACACAACTGACGAAAGACGGCGGAATGACGAAAAAGAGACATAAAGATACCGGCAAAGCCAAAGAATTAAAATAAAGGAAAATTACCGGCATTTAATTTTGAACACCTGCTTAACCGATCATTACAATGAAAAAAGCTCTCTTCTTCACGTTGTTGCTGGCAACGGTTTTGTGTCTTCCCGTAACGACCATCATGGGCAAGCGTACCACCGTTATCGTGTCGCTCGACGGATTCAGATGGGATTATCCCTTGTGGTATGACACACCCTTCCTCGACTTCATGGCCTCGAAAGGCGTTTCTTCCGGCCTCATCCCGTCATATCCTTCCAAGACATTCCCCAACCATTACACAATGGCCACCGGGCTGTATCCCGACCACCATGGCATCATTGCCAATGAATTTTATGACAAAAACTCCGGTGAGTTGTTCTCATTGGGTAAAGCCGAGCAGAAGCTCAACCCGATTTTCTATGGCGGCGAACCCATCTGGAACACCGCGCAGCGACAGGGCAAGCATGTGGCAGTGTTCTATTGGCCCGGTTCCGACGTGAAAGTGAACGGTAGTTACCCCGACATATATTATCCGTACGACCATCCTGACAGACTCACCCTGATCCAACGCTGTGAGGGTGTGCTGCAACAGCTCAGCCTACCTGACAAGAAGCGTCCCGACCTCATCATGGCTTACATGGAGCATCCCGATGCCGAAGGACACCATTTCGGTCCTCAAGGCTGGCAGACACGTGCTGCCGTGCACCTTGTCGATTCCCTCCTGCACCAGCTATATGAAAGTATTCAGCAACTCCCAATAGCTCAAGACATCAACCTCATCGTAGTTTCCGACCACGGCATGACATGGGTTGCCGAGGGCAATGGCGTGAGGATAGAGCCTTATCTCAAGCCTCATTGGGTGAAATTCATCAGTGGTACCGTACCCTGCAACATCTATGCGGAAGACGGCTATCGCGATTCCATCTATCTTGCCTTGCGAAATATAGCGCACGCCAGCGTGTGGCGCAGGCAGGAAATACCAGCCTATCTGCACTATGGAAGCAATCCCCGCGTGGGCGATGTGGTGGTGAGCCCCGATCTGGGCTATTATATCACTGACAAGGAAGTGAAGGCAAGCGGTACCCACGGCTTTGATCCCTACATGCTCGATATGCAGGCGGTATTCCGTGCCATAGGTCCAGACTTCAGGCATACAGAGATTCCACATTTCAAGAATGTGGATATCTATCCTCTGCTCTGCCGTCTTTTGGGTGTCACACCGGCCAGAAACGATGGCGACCTAAAGGAAATTGATACAATTTTATATCAAAATGAATGAAAAAGAAAAGCCGACCACGGGATAAATACGTATCTTTGCATACAACAATTATCAATCCTACAACTTAAAACTATTCAATATGGAAAAAACTTGGAGATGGTTTGGCAAGAACGACAAGATCACGCTCGCCATGCTAAGACAAATCGGAGTAGAAGGCATTGTTACAGCCTTGCATGACGTTCCCCTCGGCGAGGTGTGGACACGAGAAAAGATTCACGCGCTCAGAACATACATTGAGAGTTACGGCATGCGCTGGAGCGTAGTGGAGTCGCTGCCTGTCACTGAGACCATCAAATACGGCGGGGCTGACCGCGACGAGCAGATCGAGAGATATAAGCAGAGCCTGCACAATCTCGCAGCCGAGGGAATCCATACCATTTGCTATAACTTCATGCCTGTGCTCGACTGGGCTCGTACAGACTTGCTGCATGCCAATCCCAACGGTTCGAGCAATCTGTATTTCAGTATCCCTGAGTTCGCCTATTTCGATATACACATACTCAAGCGTGAAGGCGCCCGCAAGAGTTGGGCAGACTTCCAAGTACTTGGCCCGGACGGTAAGCCTAATGGTCGCGACATACTGAAAGAAGTGGACGAACTCGCCCAAACCATGAACCCGCAAACGGATCATGAGTTGGTGGAAAATATCGTTATCAAGACTCAAGGGTTCGTTTCGGGTAACTTTAAGGAGGGGGATGAGCATCCCGTGGAGCTGTTCCGCGAACTGCTTGCTCTATATAAGGATATAGACAAGGATAAACTTCGCGAGAATATGAAATACTTCCTCAATGCCATCATGCCCGTATGCGAAGAGTGCGACATGTATATGTGTGTGCATCCTGATGATCCGCCATTCCAGATATTAGGCTTACCACGTATTGTGACCAATGACGAGGACGTGCAGTGGTTCCTCAATGCCGTGCCCAACAAGCACAACGGGCTCACTTTCTGTGCGGGTTCACTTTCTGCCGGAGCACACAATGATGTGGTGGAAATGGCTCGCAAGTATGCTGATCGCACTTGGTTTGTACACCTCCGCAGTTGCCACATCTTCCCCAATGGCGACTTTACCGAGGCCAGTCACTTAGGAGGCCGTGCTGACATCATCGAGTTGGCACGCATATTCGAGTCTGCCAACCCTAAGTTGCCTATGCGCGTAGACCACGGCATGACCATGCTGGGGGATGAGAGTCGTGGTTACAATGCCGGCTACAGCTTCCTCGGCCGTATGTTCGCCCTCGGTCAGGTAGAGGGAATACTCGCCACTGTGGATCGCGAATTAGGCATTAAATACAAACAACCGGGCTTCTTCGACTAATCCAAAACAACTTTCTGAAATTATCATATACAAAACAATCAAGATGAAATTAGCAGATATCACATCAGGCAAATATAATGCAGCCGAGTGGGAAGACAAGGGTTACCAACTTCCCAAGTTCGATATCGAGAGCGTGAGAGCCAAGACTTACGATGCTCCCACATGGGTACACTTTGGCGGTGGCAACATCTTCCGTGCATTCCCGGCTGCCATTCTCAACGACGCACTCAACACGGGGAGATATGACCGTGGTGTAATCGTGGCAGAGACTTTCGATTATGAGGTCATCGACAAAGCTTATACCCCCTACAATAACCTTTCGCTGCTCGTGAGTCTGCAATCATCGGGTACCATCGAGAAGAAAGTCATCGCCTCTGTCACCGAGGCTCTCAAAGCCGATTATCAGTTCAGCGACTGGGTGAGATTAGTAGAAATTTTCCGGAATCCATCGCTCCAGATGATATCATTCACCATCACCGAGAAGGGTTACAGTGTGACATCTGCCGACTTGGAGCGCGGCCTTACCCCTGTGCTCGCTATGGGCAAGGTCACGGCACTGCTCTTGGAACGTTTCAAAGCGGGCGGACTGCCCCTCACCGTGCAGAGCATGGACAACTGCTCGCACAACGGCGATAAGGTGAAAGCAGGTGTCTTCGCCTACGCAGAGAAGTGGGTTGCCGACGGCCTCGCCCCTTCCACATTCCTCGATTACCTCAAGGATGAAACGAGAATCACTTTCCCTTGGTCGATGATCGACAAGATTACACCTCGCCCACATGCTAAGGTAAAGGAACTGCTTGCTGCTGATGGCTTCGATGACAACGACTATATTGAAACTGAAAAGCACACCTTTACCGCACCGTTTGTAAACGCTGAAGAGGTGGAATACCTCGTGGTGGAAGACAACTACACCAACGGGCGCCCTCCTTTGGAGTTGGGCGGTACGCTCTATACCGACCGAGAGACAGTGGATAAGGTGGAGACCATGAAAGTAACGACCTGCCTCAATCCCCTCCACACTGCCATGTCGATCTATGGCTGCATGCTCGACTATACACTCATTTCAGCCGAAATGGCCGACGAAGACCTCCGATCGTTTATCCAGAAGATTGGCTACATCGAGGCCATGCCCGTAGTTACCGATCCCGGCGTGCTGAACCCGTATGAGTTTATCGGCGCGGTGATCAACCGTCGTCTGCCCAACCCTTTCATGCCCGACGCCCCACAGCGCATCGCCATGGACACCAGCCAGAAGCTACCCATCCGCTTTGGTGAGACCATTAAAAAGTATCTTGCCCGCGGTCTCGACATAAGCAATCTCGTGCTCATACCGCTCACCCTCGCCGGATATGCGCGCTATCTGAAAGGTATAAAGGATAACGGCGACGCATTCGACCCTTCTCCAGACCCCATGCTCGCAGAACTGCAGCAGATTGTGGCTCCGCTTAAGGTTGGTAAAACCGATCAGGATTATAGTTGTCTGAAGAATCTGTATAGCCGTAAGGACATTTTCGGCCTCGACCTCTATGAGGCCGGCCTCGGCGAGCGGATAGAGGGCATGGTAAAGGAGCTCTTCGCCGGCAAGGGGGCGGTGCGTGCCACCTTACATAAATATGTGCACGCACGATAACCCAAGAGATTCCGACGAACGGGTATGGTGCTGCCAGTGACCTAATTACCAGCTATAACAAGGTTGTCGGTATCGATACTTCCCGTGCCCTGAATTCTTTTTTTCAGCGATTTAGCCTTACCTCGGAGCGTTATATCGCCTACACCTTTCAGCATACATTCTGTTTCGCCGCCATCGGTCATGTTCACTTCCACATCCCCTACGCCTTTCAAAGTGATTTTGGAATATTGTGTCGTCACGTCTTTCACTTCGATGTCACCCGCGCCCGTCAGCGTAATGTCCAACTTGTCGCACAGCACCTTACCTAACTTGACATCGCCCGCGCCTTTGAGCAGGATGTTCAACGTGTCGGTATCGAGCAGACTATCCACCTCAAAGTCGCCTGCGCCTTTCAGTTCTACCCCAACCAAATCCGGCGAAGAGACATAGACCGTCACATGATTGTTACCGAGTCGCGAATCCAATCCTAATGTGCTTTTCTGTCTGCTAATCGTCAGCACATCACCGACAACCGTGGACGTCGTACTCTTGACATGTTCCTCTTTCCCCACGACCTTCACGCCAAACGTGTCGGCCTGCACAAATTTCACGTCATAGGCACCTTTGACAACAATCTTCGTGAATGGCCGCGTATGGCGCACGCTGGTTATCTCTGGTCCCTTATCGCTACACACGTTGATGCCGCACGAGGCTAAGGTAAGTGTTGCCAATAAAAATAATAAAACCTTTTTCATCATCGTTTCGTATTTTTGTAATGATTTGATGGTTTGACGAAAGTCTTTCAACATTAGTTGCACGGAGTAAAAGATAAATGTCACTTATTTAAAATAAATAATTATTCATTAAAAGGAAAATAACTACCTGTTTGAAACAAAAACGGTTAAAATATGTTTTAAATTATCACAAACACGGTAAAGATATCTTATATTTGCAACATATTAAAGATTCTAAGTTATAAAAATATTTATTATAAATGTTTAAACTCTTATTCGGAGCAGCATCGCGTATCAGGAATCCGTTTATATGTATATTCCTCTCGCTCATAGCTGTTAATTCCCTTGCACAAAATATAGACTGCGAATATGAGTCTATACCAAAGGTTTCGGATGCCATCAATCAGATGGAAGACGCAAACATGCGCAACCTTGTCATCCAAAAGCTGAAAGGTCAGCGGAAGATCTATTCCGTGAAATATTCTTCCGGCAAGTACCTTTATAGCCAGATGGAGACAGGAAGTAATGACAATGGCGTACTTCAAGTAGGCAGCAGTTCTTCCATTTATATTGATTTAGCAGCCAAGCAGCAGGTGTCTCAGGCAAATATCCTTGACAGAACCTTTCTGATTAAGGATACTTTGAAAACCTACTCGTGGCAGATTGGCCAAGAACAGCAGAGCATACAGAACATGCTTTGCCGCAAGGCGACACTGAAAGAGGACTCTACGGTGACGGCATGGTTTACGCTCGACATACCCGTAGGGGTTGGACCAGACGGATATTACGGGTTGCCCGGACTTGTGATAAGATTGGAAACAAAGGGGTATATCTATAACATCCAAAAGATAGTGCTCCCTGAAGAGCCATTAACTTTGGTGCCTCCGACAAAAGGAAAAGAGATTTCTAAGGAAGAGTTTGATAAGCTCAAGAAAGAGAAGCTCCAGCAGTTTGGCGGGGATGAAGGCACAAGTGGCGGAGTCAAGATTCTGAAAATGTGAAAGGGTTCCGGCAGCTAATGGTTCTTTCCTCCTATAAAGGCGACAGATAACCGCAGGAGTTTATTTGTCGCCTTTCTGTTTGACAACACGTTTGATATATGAGATTATTTTTCCTTACTATATTTATTGCCTTCAGTTTTTCCGTTCAAGCTCAGCAGAGCGTAACAGGAAAGATAAGCGGCAAGGGTGCCGCCGTGCCATACGCCACCGTCATACTCAGCGCAGACAGCACGGCAAAAACAATGAAGGCGTATGCCATATCCGACGACGAGGGCAGGTTTGCCATCGCGGAAGGAGCCGAAGACGGCGATTGGCTCGTTGTGAGATGCTTAGGTTTTGAGGAACTCAAACACCAACTCCACGCAGATCGCAACTTGTCCTTGCAGCTGACCGAAGTTTCCGAGACAATAGGCGAGGTGGTTGTAAAGGGGAAATATTCGGGCATGAAGTTCTCCAACGACACGGTGCTGCTCGATACCAAATACTACACGACGGGCAATGAGCAAAATGTGGGCGAGGTGTTGCGCAAGATTCCGGGCATGGATGTAAGCGCAACAGGCAAAGTAAGTTTCGGCGGACGCAACATCGACAAGATTCTCGTGGATGGCAAGGATCTGCTGTCAGGCAGTGGTAATGTCGCCATCAGCACATTGCCGCCCGACTTCATGGCCGGTGCGGAGGTACTGACAAACTATAAGACCAACAGCATAACCGATGATTTGAAGAGCGAGGAAACGTTGGCACTGAACATAAAGTCGGCAAAGAAGCAGCGAATAAACGGAAATATAGATGTCGCAGCAGGGTATAAAGACAAGTTTCAGGCCAAGTCTTCCCTGCTCTATCTTGGCGAGAAGGGCTCGCTATCATCCATATTGTCGGGCAACAACACGGGTGCTCCCGTGTTCTCCATAGAAGATTACATCTCCAGCATCGTGGGGCTCGACAATGTGTTGGGGCAGAAAAGCTCCACCATGCGCCTCACCCCGGATGAATCGCGAATGCTCCGCCCGATAACGTCTGGAAAAACACATCGGGCGTACTCACCTTGTCGGGTGTCTACAAGCCATCCGCTAAGTTTTCGATTAGCGGCAATGCGATTTACAACAGTGCAGCCCTCGATGCCAGCAGGCACAGCACAGACCGTTATTATTCCGGAGACCTCACCGCAGAGAGAAACACGGCGCAGAAAGACAATACTCATTATTTCTCAACCAGCCTGCGCGAAACAGGCCGCATATCCGAAAATACGGAGGTGAACGGATTTACCCTGTTCAGCATAGGCAGATATAAAACAAGAGAGAACATCAGCAATGACTGGCAGCAGGCAAGTCTCAATGTTATGAGCAACAATCTTCTCACGAACGTGACATTCAACCAAGAAGTAAACACAAACACACTCTTAGGGCGAGGAATATTCTACACGCTTATCCGCTTCAATTACCAAAATGGCGACAGAGACTTCTCCTCGCTATCCGACAGCACGATTCTCCCCTTCAGCTATGTCGGAAGTCAAAATGCAGAGTACCCGTATGCGTATGATAACGAGACCATTACAAGAACCTTATCCGTCTATCCGCAAGCCGGCTACGTTTTCCCGCTCTGGAAAGGAATAAACCTGAACACATCCATTGCCTATAGCCATAAAGACGAGAAGCTACGATACACGGAAACAACAACGAATAGCGAGCATGCCGTCTATAACCGTTATATCGCCAGCATCAGGTTTGAGAAAAACTCAGGATTATTCCGGATGGGTATGGGCGCACAGCTTTCAAGCAATCGGTATTCGGGGAACATCTTCGGGGGTTGGCGCGATCGTTCTCAATTTTTCTTTTCTCCGCAGCTGAATATGGGCTTGGTCTTCAGCCCTAAGCACAGGCTGAATCTGGGCTATGCCTACGACATCAGTTCCGTAGAGCTCAGCAACCTATCTCATCTGACAAGAGGACTCAATTATAATGAGGTTTCACTCAGTTCCACGCTTACAAATCCGTTCAAGAAGGAAACGCAGCTGAGTATCAACTACAGCATCTTCGACCTTTTCACCCGCACCACTTTCTATCTCTATACAAACTATATACATAACAACCAACCCAAGCAGATCATCACCCAACAAGGGTTAGTCAGCATGAGGGGGTACGGCGACGATGGCAGTCTCAACTCTCTCACTTCCAAACTCTATCTCAGCAAAGGACTGTCTTTCATGCCTATGGATGTGAAACTGACCGGAGGCTATTCTTATTCGGCGTATTCTCTGCTCATCGACGGCATAGACGGGAAAATGAAAACCAAGGATGCCACCACGTCGCTAAGTTTTACGTCCCGATTCAAATCTTCGGTCAACGCGGAGCTGTCGGCCAATTATCACTACAGAAACTATCTGTCCACCGCAACGGCAGTGAGCAACAGCTCTTACGGGCGGGGGCTTTCGGGAAAAATTATCCTTGTCCATAAGAACTTCTCCGGAGATGTTACAGGAACGTATGACAACATACACAGCAGAGGATATAGCCAAGATGTCTTTAATTTAGGGTTCAGCGCAATCTATAAACTCAAGCATCTCCATTTCAAGTTATTGGGAGATAACATCCTCCATCCGCGGAGCATGCAATGGTGGAGCGTGTATAACACCTCATATTACACCAGTTCAACCCAATATCAAAAGATAGCAGGATATATACAGGCAGGAATGTCATACATATTCTAAACCATCGGTGCACGCTAAAAGCCGAAAGCAAACGATACAAATCCACCCGTTAGCATTTACAGTTTCACCTTCATACGCAGCGGTCAAGTCGCCCGGCATCTTGATGTATCATAATCCTGACGGATGACGGTCTGGGATGCGAAGTTGCGCCGTCATGCCCGGACGTATGGTTCTCCAAGTGCTTAACATCTTCTCTCACTGTGCGTTTCGTCGCCGCTTCCCGCTCTGATGACCACGTACAGCGTTCGGTGTACGCACGTACAGCGTTCGGTGTGCATGCGTACGGCGTTCGGTGTACGTGCGTGCGTCGTACGGTGTACGCCGGCATCGGGATGAGATCGGCGTGCCGTTTGGTGCACGCGCCGCTTAGGCAAGCCCCTTTACGGCAAAGGCGTTTATAGGAATGAGGCATAAAGGATGTCCGAGCCGGCAACCTGTTTTAGCGCACAGCAATAATTTTTGTTGGCTCGTTAAAATCAGATTGAAAGCCCGGACGCCCTCTTTACACCGTGTTTACAAGCGATAACTAAGTGCCTATGTAACGCATCAGAAACTCTACGGCGCCATTGACACCGTAAGCCGACACGTCGAGCGAGAGGTCGTAGTTGCGTGCATCATAGCGATCACGACCTGTATAAGTCTTAGTGTAAAGCTCGCGGGTGTAGTCGTTGTCCTCGATGAGATAGCGTGCTTTCTCCTCATCCAGATGGTAGAGTTCCATGATTCGGCGCACACGGACAGAGCGTGGCGAATGTAAGAAAATACTCAACTTATTGGGATGCTCCTTGAACACATGAAATCCGCAGCGGCCAATCACTATGCACGGTTCCCATTCGGCAATCTCACGCATAGCCCCGACCTGCGCATAGAAGAGTTGCCGCGAAGTGATATCATTCTGATCGACAGCATATTGATTCACGCTGATAAAGCCCTGATAGAATTTGGAGAAGTCTTCCCACCATGTCGGACGGCGTGCCTCCAGTTCCTCGGCCTCCCGCTCTGTAAGATTGAACTTCTCTGCCACGGCACGGAGTATCTGCTTGTCAATAAGTTTCACGTTGAGCCTGCGAGCCAGCTCGGCTCCTATCGCATGACCGCCTGTGCCAAACTGCCGGTTGATCGTAATCACAAAATGTTCGTTCAGATTCATAGTAGTATTTATTTTAGTTGCACAATGAAAGATAATAAGCAGGTGTTCAAAATTAAACGCCTACATTTTATCCTTTTATTTTATCCTTTACTTTCTACTGCAAATATACATTTTATAATGATTTATTGCAACTTTTCGAGCGAAAAACATTACCTTTGCGACGTATTTTTTTATGAGGATCCAAATGGATAAACTCCCAAAAGGAAAACTATGAGACTATCAGGAAGACGCGAGAGCAACAACGTGGAAGATCGCCGTGGCATGAGTTCGGGAACCAAAGCCGGAATCGGAGGAATCGGCGGTATCATTATGATTGCACTGTTCACTTGGCTTTCAGGCGGCAGCATCGGAGATATCGTGTCCAACGTCGCACAGTCGGGTGCCCTCACCCCATCGTCTGATGCCACTTCGCAGCAGGTAGAGCAGACCTTCACCGAGGAGGAGCAGGAACTTGCCAAGTTCTCACGCCAGATCCTTGCCGGCACGGAGGATGTATGGACAGCAGAGTTCAAGAAGATGGGCAAGACCTACACGCCCCCTACCCTTGTATTATTTACCAACAGCGTACAGAGCGCTTGCGGTGGCGCAACGGCATCGGTCGGTCCTTTCTATTGCTCGGCTGACCAGAAGTTGTATATCGATCTGAGTTTTTTCACCACGATGAAGAAGTCGCTCGGCGCTGACGGCGACTTTGCATACGCCTACGTCATTGCCCACGAGGTGGGGCATCACGTGGAGTATCTTCTGGGTACATTGGCGCAGGCGCATAATCAGATGAACAGCGTGAGCCGGGCAGAGGCCAACAAGATCAGTGTGCGCCTCGAACTTTTAGCCGACTATTATGCCGGTGTGTGGGCTCACTACGACAATGAGGAGTATCAGAGTCTGGAAGAGGGCGACCTCGAAGAGGCCATCAAATGTGCCGAGGTAATCGGCGATAACTATCTGCAAGAAAAGGCACAGGGATATTCGCAGCCCGAGAGTTTCACGCACGGAACATCCAAACAACGCATGAAATGGCTGAAGATGGGGTTTGACAAGGGCGACATGAGCATCACGACATTTGGTGTGCCCGAGGCGGAGCTGTAAGTTTTAGAAAATTTCATATAAACGGATTTTATGAAAAACAAAATGCTTTTGGGGTGTATTGCGGCACTCTGCTTTACATGGAACATGGCGACGGCAAAGGAGAAGACGGTGGAACTGAGATTTATCGAGACAACAGATGTACACGGCTCGTTCTTCCCCTACGACTTCATCAACCGTAAACCTAAGGCCGGCTCGATGGCTCGTGTGAGCAGTTATGTGAATAAACTGCGAAAGGAATACGGCAAAAACCTGATTCTCGTCGATAACGGCGACATTCTGCAAGGCCAGCCATCGGTATATTTCTCTAACTATATCGATACGCTGAGCCATAACATTGCCTCCAATATGGTGAACTATATGGGCTATGACGTGCAAGGTGTGGGTAACCACGACGTGGAGACGGGACACAAGTGCTACGACAAATGGATCAGTGAGGTGAAATGTCCGGTTGTGGGTGCCAACATCATCGACAGCAAAACGGGTGAGCCGTATGTGAAGCCCTATACCATCATCAATCGTGATGGCGTGAAGATAGCCGTTCTCGGTCTCCTCACTCCCGCCATACCCAACTGGCTTTCGGAAGAGCTCTGGTCGGGATTACGCTTTGAAGAGATGGTGAGCTCGGCACGCAAGTGGATGAACGTGATTCGCACGAAGGAGCGGCCAGACGTGGTGATTGGTCTGTTTCATGCCGGCAGAGAGGGTGGCATCGTCACTCCGGCATACACAGAGAATGCCTCCTTGCAGGTGGCACGCGAGGTGGAAGGATTCGACATCGTGTTCTTCGGGCACGACCATGCACGGTTCAACAGCACCATATTGAATAATGCGGGCAAGCCCGTGCTCTGTATGAATCCGGCCAACAATGCAATGGCTGTGGCTGACGCTACGATGAGGTTGACCAAGAAAAACGGGCGATGGATGGTGACAAGTTGTACGGGCGAGTTGGTCGACATAACCAAAGAGCCTGTCGACGAGGCATACGAAGCGGAGTTTAAGCCCTTTATAGATAAGGTGAACGCCTATGTGAACCAGAAGATTGGCGAAATCAAACATACCATCTATACGCGTGACAGCTACTTCGGCAATTCCGCGTTCAATGATCTCATTCTCCGGTTGCAACAAAAGATTACGGGAGCCGACATCTCGTTTAACGCACCTCTCTCTTTCGATGAGAGTATCAAGGAAGGACCGGTGTATGTGAGCGATATGTTCAACTTATATAGATATGAAAACCAACTCTATGTGATGCGCCTCACAGGTGAAGAGGTACGCAAACATTTGGAGATGAGCTACGACATGTGGGCAAACACCATGACCAGCCCCGACGATCATCTGCTGCTGTTGGATGAAACAACAACAGGCAGTCGCCGTATGGGATTCAAGAACCTGTCCTTTAACTTCGATGCAGCAAGCGGAATCGACTATGAGGTAGACGTGACGAAGCCCGATGGAGAGAAGGTTCACATCCTCAGAATGAGCAATGGACAGCCTTTCGACGAACAGGCGTGGTACACGGTAGCCATCAACAGCTATCGCGGAAACGGCGGTGGCGAGCTTCTCACCAAAGGTGCCGGTATTCCGAAGGATAGCTTGGAGAGCCGCATCGTGTGGCGCTCGGATAAGGATCAGCGCTACTATCTCATGCAGGAGATACAGAAGGCTGGTGTTCTCGATCCTCAGCCTGCCAATAACTGGCGATTCGTTCCGGAGGAATGGGTGAAGCCCGCAGCAGAGAGAGATAAGAAGATATTGTTCGGAAGTCTCTCATTTAACCCCCAATGAGCAAAGTGAGTGACAACTTCTTCAACTCTCAGAACAGAATGCAATACTATTTCATATTCAGCAAGAGTCAATTGTTGCTACAACGTCAGGCAGATGGCACCCATACCATTCCTTGTGGAGAGACGGCTCCCATCACGACAAAGCCATGGACACACATCATGGATATTGCACCGATAGGTGATGACATAGAGGCAAGGACTTTCAATGTAGATACTCCGGAAAAGATCGAGGTAAAGAGTAAGGAGCTTTATGAAAGCGGATATGATTGGATTGGGCTGCGGGAAACATTTTATCACCTCCCGTTAAATCTCTACTTGACAGCCGGTAAGTGTCAGGAACTGCTCTATTGGGATCATAACACAAAGTATTGTGGTGTGTGTGGTGCACCGATGAAGATGCACACTGCTATCTCCAAGCGATGCACGGAGTGCGGCAAGGAGGTTTGGCCTCAATTGGCCACTGCCGTTATCGTATTGATTCATCGCGGTGATGAGGTCTTGCTGGTACATGCCAAGAATTTTAAAAATGATTTCTATGGCCTCGTGGCCGGCTTTGTAGAGACCGGCGAGACACTTGAAGAGGCTGTGGAACGTGAAGTGTTGGAAGAAACGGGCATCAGGGTTAACAACATTCGTTATTTCGGCTCGCAGCCATGGCCTTACCCTTGTGGATTGATGGTGGGATATAATGCCGATTATGTTTCAGGCGATATTCACTTACAAGCCTCTGAAATATCGAAGGGCAATTGGTTTCGTTATGATAATCTGCCCCGCATTCCGCAAAAGCTGTCTATTGCCCGGCAGCTCCTTGATGCATGGCTGGGCGAATATGGTATTGTGTCGGAGCAAGAATAGATGGCTTACAGTCTCAATCTTTAAACATAAATACTTTACTGTTAATGCAAATCATACAATGAATTTTTTAGAGAAAGCATTAGGCTTCGACCCTTCCACTATGAGGGTTAAGACCGAGATCGTTGCTGGGGCAACGACTTTTCTAACCATGAGCTACATCCTTGCCGTGAATCCTGCCATCCTCTCAATGACAGGTATGGATAAGGGGGCGTTATTTACTGCTACGGCCATTGCTTCGGCCATCGCTACACTGCTGCTTGCTTTCATGGCTAAACTGCCATTTGCACAGGCTCCGAGTATGGGACTTAACGCTTTTTTCGCCTTCACGCTCTGTCAAGCCCTAAAATACACTTGGCAGGAATCGTTAGCCATCTTGCTCGTTGAGGGTATCATCTTTATCCTGATTACCTTTATTAACGTGCGTGAGCTTATCCTTGATTCTATTCCAAAAAATCTCCGCTATGCCATTTCGGCCGGTATAGGAATGTTCATCGCTTTCATTGGATTGAAGAATGCGGAGATTATCGTACAGAAAGACAGCACCTTCGTCGGCTTGGGAGAGTTTACCCCTGTCTCTATCCTCGGCATTATCGCCATCATGCTCAGTGGAATTCTGATGGCAAAGCGTGTGAAAGGAGCTTTGTTCTATGGTATTCTGATTACAGCCATAGTGGGTATTCCACTCGGGGTGACCAAGATTCCCGATGGTTGGTTACCCGTTTCTGCTCCGCATAGCTTAGAGCCCATCTTCTGCCAGTTTGACTTTAGCCGACTGTTCTCTTATCAGACACTCCTCGTGCTCATCTCCCTATTACTCGTTAATATCTTCGATACCATCGGTACACTTGTCGGACTGGCTGAGAAAACCGGCGTAGTGAAACCAGACGGTAGCATTCCCCGGGTAAAAGAGGCCATGTTGAGCGATGCCATTGGTACAACATGCGGTGCCATTCTGGGTTCCAGCACCATTACTACCTATGTTGAGAGCGCGTCGGGCATCGCAGAGGGCGGGCGCTCCGGGCTTACCAGCTTTACTGTGGGTATATTGTTCCTCATCTCCTTATTGCTCTCCCCTATCTTCCTTCTCATTCCCAGCGCTGCCACATCGGGTGCCCTCGTGCTGGTGGGTGTGTTGATGATTGATTCCATTAAGAACATTGAACTCGACAAAGTATCGGAAGCTTTCCCTGCATTCATCACGATGATTACGATGGTACTCTGTTATAGCATTGCCGATGGCATCTGCCTCGGCATCTTGAGCTATGTCATCCTCAAACTCTGTCTTGGCCGATGGCAGGAACTCAACTGGACTCTGCTCATTCTGTCGGCTGTGTTTATCCTCAATTTTGTGATGGCATAGTCTTTACATGGCCGATATAGGTTAATATTAGGAAATAAATCTTACGAAAACACCCTTATTACTTGGTTAACAAGTTTTAAAGTCGTAATTTTGCACACACATAAATATTTACATTCAAATGGATTGGTTAATAAATATTCTAACTACACAGGACAGTGTAGCTCACATCGTAATGCTCTACGCAATAGTGATTGCCGTTGGAGTATTATTAGGTAAGGTAAAGGTTGGCGGCATCTCGTTGGGCGTCACATTCGTGCTCTTCGCCGGTATCGTTGCAGGCCATATCGGTTTTACTGCACCTATCCCCATCCTGACCTTTGTTCAAGACTTTGGCCTGATTCTTTTTGTGTTCTGTATTGGACTGCAGGTTGGACCGGGATTCTTCGAAAGTTTCCGCAGGGGCGGCCTTACATTGAATATGCTCGCCGCAACCGGCATCATGCTCAATGTATTAGTTATGTTTGCGTGCTACTACATTTTCTTCGACACAAGCAATCCCGTCAATCTACCTATGATGGTAGGTACCATGTATGGAGCTGTAACCAACACACCGGGTCTTGGAGCAGCTAATGAAGCCTTAGACGCCATATTCAGCAATCCTCCCCAGATTGCCAATGGATATGCTTGCGCTTATCCGCTTGGCGTGCTGGGTATCATCGGCGCCACCATCGCTATCCGACTTATCACCAAAACTAAATTAGAGGAAGAAGAGGCAAAATTAGAGGAGGCAGAGGCACAGAATCCTCATGCCAAGCCCCATTCTATGACGCTCAAGGTAACGAACTCATACATTGCCGGCCGTACATTGCGTGAAATCTCCGAATTCCTCAACCGCGACATCGTGTGTACTCGTATTCATCATGAAGGCGAACTTCATACCCCCAAGCGTGACACCGTGTTTAGTGTAGGCGATGAAGTGCTCATCGTTTGTGCAGAGGCCGATGTGGAAGCCATTAAGGCTTTTATCGGTCCGGAGATTGACGTAACATGGAGAGACGATGAGGATATTGACAAGCAACCTATGATCTCCCGTCGTATCGTTGTGACCAATCCCAAGATGAATGGTAAAACACTCGGCAAGATGCACTTCTCAAGTGTGTATAGCGTGAATATCACTCGTATCTCACGTCAGGGTATCGATCTTTTTGCAAGCCGTGACCACCACTTCCACGTAGGTGACAGGATCATGGTGGTAGGTCGTGAGGACAACGTTAACCGCGTAGCAGAACTCATGGGCAACTCCGTAAGACGTCTTAATGCTCCAAACATTGCGACCATCTTTATCGGTATTTTGGTTGGTGTCATCTTCGGTAGCATTCCATTGGCTATTCCCGGCATCCCTGTTCCCCTGAAGTTGGGTCTCGCAGGTGGTCCGCTGATTATCGCTATTCTTATCGGCCGTTTCGGTTATCGCATGAAGCTCGTGACCTATACCACTACATCAGCTAATATGATGTTGCGTGAAATCGGTTTGGTGCTGTTCCTTGCTGGTGTGGGTATCAGAGCTGGTGCCGGATTCTGGGATACGGTAGTGTCGGGCGACGGCTTAAAATACGTCTATACGGGCTTCCTCATCACGGTGATACCTATTCTCATTATCGGTACTATTGCCCGATTGAAATACAAGCTCAACTATTTCACCATCATGGGTATGATTGCCGGAACCTATACCGACCCACCTGCATTGGCATACGCTAATGCCGTCTGTTCCAAGGAAACTCCCGCCATCGGATATTCCACCGTGTATCCACTAAGCATGTTCCTGCGCATCTTTGTGGCACAGATTGTTATTCTCTTTTTCTGTGGAGCATAGGGCAATTGAACTTCGTAACACCTAATAGAGGGTGTGTCAGAATGGAATAAGAGAATAAAAGAATAAGAGCCATTACTTTAAGCACAAATAAAGCCACATTAACGGATGTTTATCCGGCATTTGGCTTTTATACCAAGCGAAGCGATTATTCTTTTATTCTCTTATTCCATTCTGACACACCTTCTTTATTATAACTATTGGTGTCTGCCAAAAGTTGAAACTAAACGATACCAATCCGCCCATTAGCATTCGCAGTTTCATCTTCCCGCGACGGTCAGGTCGTCCGGCAGATTGCTGCTTCCCATTCTGATGGGCACGTACAGCGTTCGGTGTATGCACGTACAGCGTTCGGTGTGCATGCGTACGACGTTCGGTGGACGTGTGTGCGTCGTACGGTGTACGTCGGCATCGGGATGAAATCGGCGTGCCGTTTGGCATACATGCCGTTTAGGCAAGCCCCTTTACGGTAAAAGCGCTTGCAGGTATGATGTATAAAGGATTTCCGAGCCGGCTATCTCTTTTTAGCGGACAGTAACAAAAGCGATTAAGTCTCACTGCACTAATCTATCTCATCCAAATCCATAAACCTCCCCTTCTGCTTCCGCTTCTCAATAAGGGCATTAAACATGCGTATATGCTTGGAGGTAATCCAATAACGCCCAAACAGGTTGGGTAATGCAATTCCTAACGCGATGCACAGCACAATCAACGAAGCCCGAATACTATTGGTCATCGCCACAGAAATTTCTCCTGAACTACCATCCATATTGATAAAAGCAAACAAAGCTCTATACATCAACACGCCCGGAATCATGGGAATGACACTTGGTATGGCCAAACAATAATGTGGTGTGTTAAATTTGTCTATCGCTTTCGTTGCAATGATACCTATTAGTGAAGCTCCTGCCAGCGAGCCTATGACCGGCCCCATATCCAATCCGATATTACTGCTGCTATAGCCAAGACTCACGAAATTACGTATGCAAACAGCAATCACCCCACCTAATGTTACTACCCACAGCAGGCGATGCGGTATGTTGAATATCATTGAGAACCCCATGGCTGCTATTCCAGCAGACAAAGCAAACTCAAGGTAGTTAGCCCCATGCGGTATCATACTCAAATCGGTAACAAAATTGTTGATTCCACATACTTTGATGGCAAACACAATGCCAAATGACATCGACGTTACTATTAACATGGTATTGACTGCTCGCACCACACCAACCTGTATATGACTGTCAAGCATATCAGTCACAAAGTTGATAATAGGTACACCCGGAATGATAAATAATGCACACGCCATCAGCGGGTGCCACGGGGTGTGAGACTGTAACAGTCCGGAGAGCCATGCAGGCAGCAATCCAGATAGGCCATCTGCGGAAACGAAGGTGGAAATCCAAGCTATAAGTGTTGCCGTCAAGGAAGCTATTGCAATGTTGATATAGTGGTTGGTACCTGCCTTGTTAAGCCGGTTCCGCACAAAAAAGCCGGCCGCTGCTGCTAACGAGGTGTAAAAAAACGCCTTCCAATCGCCTCCAAACTGAATACAGAACCCGCCACACGCCAATCCAATAAAAAGAGTCACCATCCAAAGCGGATAGTTAGACTGGAGGTGCTGGATACGACTAAGTTCCGATTCAAACTTTTCCAACGTATAATCTTCTTCCACTGCACGCCATGTTAGCGTAGAAATAGCAGTAATAACCATCATGTCCACATGGTGATTCTCGCATCGTTGATACTTAGAGAACGAATGTTGACCGTCACTGAGACTTACCATCAGCATATTATATGTCACAAAGATATGCAGATGTTCCTCAGGCAATCCCAAGAACGCGGCCGTACGTTTCATATTTCTGAGCACACGACTGGTATCAGCAGTGCTCTCAACAAGCATTTTCCCCGTGCGAAGCAACACATCTAAATTTCGCTGGAGCAACTTTTCTGTTGTGTGCGATACTTTATCCATTTGCAAAACTATATTTTATAAAAGAAACTTTCTGTTAATTATAATATATAATAATAAAAGAAACAAAGAATTATTCCATTTATTAAATAGCTCAACACGCTTAGTCCCTGTATGCCCTCAATTTGAGAAAGCTACTTTAAAAGCATCTTGAGTTTTCCGTCGTAGCTCACAATGAGTTCAACCTCATAACTGCTCATACTATCAGGAATCATCAGCACAGCAAGATAATGAATGCCGTCCTTGTCTATCTTTCGGAATACCAAATCGCTCAAAATGGTTTGGGATAAGAATGTTTCCGGTACAAGTTTTGCAAACTGCTGTTTACGGAAATCGGATGAGAAGAGCTTACGAGAACCATGATAGATATTGAGATTCACAATGTTGTCATGATACACATTGTCTACCTCTACGCCCTCATCATTATATGACGTCTTGATAACCTTATAGGTTGTTGGATTCACTTGCACATAACAGTGATAATTTTCACTGTCAAAACGTACCACCGTATCACACTTTATCAACTCGTTCTGATTCAAAGCCTGCGGGCGATTAGTGCTAAACAATGTATTATCATCATGCTCATCGCTCTTCTTTAGCTTCACTTCATCACCACTATGATTTCTAAAAACGAAGAGATGAGGCGTTTGTTTCACAATTGGATACTTCACCTCATTGGCACCTTTAAGCACCAATGTATCTCTAAATATTTGGAAAAACACAGGCTGGCTGGTCGAATCCGGATAGAAGATGGTGTCACCTTTCGCCTTGAAAGCCACATCCTGATCGTCATCATTCAGCCAAATGCCTTGAAGCATACGCTTCGCTATGAGGTCTTCCTGCGGAGTTACGGCTTGTTGTCCCCTGTCTTTACATGATGTGATGGCAGCAATCAATACTAACAAAGCCATCCTATATTTTTTCATGACCAATATTATTTTTAAGAGTTGGCGATGTTTTCTACTCATCTACCTATACAATGATATTCAAAGCCCGCCTCACTCAGTTCCTCGTAATCGAAGATATTACGACCATCGATCACTAACTTACGGGTCATAGTACGGCCAATCACTTCCCAGTTCGGCAGACGGAACTCCTTCCACTCGGTGAGCAGAAGTAACGCATCTGCCTGAAGAACAGCTTCATACATATCACGACAGTACACCACATCATCGCCCACGCGACGACGGCATTCGTCCATCGCCACCGGGTCGTATGCTCTAATCGTGCAGCCGGCAGCCTTGAGCAGGCCTATCACCACCAGTGCCGTCGAATCACGCATATCGTCCGTTTCCGGCTTGAATGACAAGCCCCATAGTGCTATGGTCTTTCCTTCAAGATTTCCACTACCCAATGCATCCTTGAGCTTCCTGAATAAAATGCTCTTTTGATTCTCGTTCACATGCTCGACAGATTTCAAAACCTCCATCGAGTAGCCCATGTCGTCAGCTGTCTTGATCAAGGCTTTTACGTCTTTAGGAAAACATGAACCGCCGTATCCGCAGCCTGCATAGAGAAACTTACGTCCGATACGCGTGTCACTGCCAATACCTTGTCGCACCATATTCACGTCGGCACCCACAAGTTCACACAGGTTGGCAATGTCGTTCATAAACGAAATGCGTGTCGCCAACATTGAGTTAGCCGCATATTTGGTCATTTCCGCACTGGGAATATCCATGAAGATTACGCGGAAATTATTGATAAGGAAAGGCTTATACAGTCGGGTGAGCAATGCCTTGGCACGTTCGCTCTCTACTCCTACCACCACTCGGTCGGGGCTCATGAAATCTTTGATGGCATTACCCTCTTTCAAAAATTCAGGATTACTTGCCACATCAAAGCCGGGGGCCACCCCTCTCTTATTAAGTTCCTCCTCAATCACAGCACGGACTTTCTTTGCCGTACCGACAGGCACGGTACTCTTAGTCACCACCAGCACATACTTATTGAGGTTCTGCCCTATCTCGCGTGCCACCTGAAGCACATACTTCAAGTCGGCAGAACCATCTTCGTCAGGAGGAGTTCCAACTGCAGAGAACACGATCTCTTGCTCATTGAGTACTTCTGCCAGCGACGTAGTGAACCTCAGTCGGCCTGCTTTCATATTCTTCAATACCAACTCATCGAGTCCCGGTTCATAGATAGGAATCTGCCCTTTCTTTAATTGCTCTATCTTCTTTACATCAACATCCACACAGGTAACGTTGACACCCGTATCGGCAAAGCAAGCACCACTAACAAGCCCAACATAACCCGTTCCTACTATTGCTATATTCATTGTTTTTCACATCTAATTCAATCGTATGATTTCATCTAACTTTAATCTGATATGAACCTTACACAGAAAGTTTCATTCCAAGAATATTTACCTCAATCAAATACTTCTGCCTCCTTCAAGCTACTTGCCTTCAGGTCCTTTTCGCTGGTCACCACATCCTTAGGCTCGATAGGCCACCCAATGGCAATGTCCTCATCATTCCAGCGAATACTTGCCTCCTGCCGGGGGGCATAGAAATTATCGACCTTATAGGTAAAGATTGCTTCCTCGCTCAATACGAGAAAACCGTGGGCAAAGCCGCGGGGGATGAACAGCTGACGCTTGTTCTCGGCAGAAAGCTCCGCCATCACATACTTACCAAAAGTCGGTGACGACTTACGAATGTCCACAGCCACATCAATCACCCTGCCCTTGATCACACGCACTAACTTGGCCTGTGAACTATCGCCTTTCTGATAATGAAGGCCACGCAGCACACCATAGCTCGACTTCGATTCGTTGTCTTGGATGAAATCCACCTTTCCTACATGTGCCTCAAACTCATCCTTCTTCCACACCTCAAAAAAGTATCCCCGGTCATCGTTAAACACTTTTGGCTCGATGAGCCACACCCCCTTGATATCTGTCTCTATAAACTTCATATTCTTGTCAATCTCCTTGTTTTATCTGAATACAAACTTACATAAAAATCTCGACTTTCTATGCCAGTTCGATAAAAAAGTTGAGACCACAGCCAAATCTCCTCGTCAGAACAATGTGCCGTCTGCACTTTTGCTAAATTTATAGCGGAGTTCATTCTCCATTTAAATAATGAGCATATAAGCCCAAAGTATCATTTAAAGTTCATGACGTATGAGAAATATCTGTAGTCCCAATGTTTACAAAGATAATATTTTTGTGTATATCGACAAAGAAAACAACAAAAAATTCTATTCAAGGCCGGAATTTTAACGCCCAATCGCATAAGTCAGGCTTGAATCGTACTGTTGGCTGAAATACCGTATTTACGCCATATTGCCCCAAACGCTTCAAGAACATGAAAAAAATACCTTGTTTGCGGCTTCCGGAACATCGTTTCAGCTCTGCTATCAGGCGAAAGCGGTGACGTACGACGTTCGGCGTACATGCGTACGACGTACGGTGTACATGCGTACGACGTACGGTGTACGTGCATACAGCGTTCGGTGTACGTGCATACAGCGTTCGGTGTACGTCACCGCCAGAGTGAAAAGCGATGCTGAAACGGGTATAAAGGGAGTGGCGTAAAGACTCTTTACGTCTGAAAAGGCATAAAGAAACTCTAACGAGTGGCTTGTGAACGGTCAGTACTGGGCAAAAAACAGATACGCAGACGAACGAAATACCACCGGAGCCCTCGCTTTTTGAATGACATGAGGGCTTACTTTTCAAAAAGAATATCTGCAATGCCCGGTTATGGACATTGCAGATATGAAATATGGATGCTCTTAAGTTTTAGCAGACAGGAATAGAAAAATCCCTGAGTTGTTTATCGCTCATTGATGGGCTTATAGTCTCTCTGCTCCGAGATATTCTTATAGGCCGGGCGAATGATTCGTCGCCCTTCAAAATTCAATTCCTCAATGCGATGAGCCGTCCAGCCTACGATACGCGCCATGGCGAATATCGGGGTATATATCTCCTGCGGCAAACCGATCATCTCATAGATGAATCCGCTATAGAAGTCGAGGTTGGCGCAGATAGGCTTCTGTGTCTTGCGGAAAGCCGAAACGCACTTGATTCCTTCTTTCTCTATCAGTTTCAAGAACTCATACTCCTTTTCGCGACCTTTCTCCTTGGCCAGTTCGCCGGCTACTTTCTTCAACTCTACGGCACGGGGGTCGCTCATCGTATAGACGGCATGGCCAATACCGTAAATCAATCCGCTGTTATCGTATGCTTCCTTGTTCAGCATTCGGTTGAGGTAAGTGTCTATCTCATCCACATTCGTCCAATCGTTGATCACGTCTTTCAGGTGGTGAAACATGTTGATCACCTTGATATTGGCACCGCCATGCAACGGGCCTTTCAGCGAACCGATACCTGCTGCGATACTCGAATAGGTGTCTGTGCGCGACGATGAGGTCACACGAACCGTAAATGTAGAGTTGTTACCGCCGCCATGCTCAGCCTGAATGATGAGCAAAAGGTCGAGTGTGCGCGCTTCAAGGTCGGTATAATTGTCATGCTTCAACATGTACAGGAAGTTTTCCGCTATCGTCTTGTTCTCGCGCGGATGACGAATGTGCAGACTGCGCCCATGCACCGAGTGGCGATAGATATTGTATGCGTAGGCAATGATCGTAGGAAACTTCGCAATCAGTTCTATCGATTGACGCATCAGGTTGTCGCGCGAGATATCATCAGGATTGGGGTCAAAGGTGTACATCTCCAGTACGCAACGTGCCAAGATGTTCATGATGTCGGCACCTTCGAGGTCGATGATATGCACGATTGTACGGTGATCGAGCGACATGTTCTCATTGATCAGTTCCTGAAAGGCAGCCAATTCTTCCTTATCAGGCAACTTACCCGATAGGAGAAGGTATGCCGTCTCTTCGAAACCGAACCGCTTCTCTTTCAAGAGAGGGGTTACAAGGTCGTCCAGCTCATACCCGCGATAGTAGAGCTGACCTTTGCACGGAATCAAGTTGTTGTCCTTGTCACGATTGTAGCCCACCACATTGCCAATATTGGTTAATCCGACAAGTACACCCGAACCATCTTCATTTCTCAGACCGCGCTTCACACCATACTGCTGAAAGCACTCACGGGGAATCTTACAGGTATTCTTTACCTCATCACTCAATTTGTATATCAAATACTCCTTCTTCATAATCTTTACTAAATGTTTTATTACTTTGCTGAATAATTGAGTGCCGATCCGGCCTTAAACCAGCCTATCTGCGTCTCGTTGTAAGTATGCTCCGCCTCGAAACTCTCCACCGTTCCGTCCTGATGCTTCAGTGTGACGGTGAAATGAGAACCCGGGGCAAACGCCTTGAAACCGGTCACTGAGATACGGTCGTCTTCCCGTACCTTGTCGTAATCATCCTTGTTAATGAAAGTCAGTGCCAGCATACCCTGCTTCTTCAGATTGGTCTCGTGGATGCGCGCAAAACTCTTCGCCAGAATCACACGCACATTGAGAAACCTCGGCTCCATAGCCGCATGTTCGCGAGACGAACCTTCGCCATAGTTGTCCTCGGCAATCACGATGCTCGGCACGCCGTGCGCCTTGTAATCCTTGGCAGCACTCGACACCTCTTTATACTGTCCGTCCAACTGATCTTTCACGTGGTTGCTTTCGCCGTTGAATGCGTTGACAGCTCCCATCAGCAGATTGTCGGAGATGTTCTGCAAGTGCCCGCGAAACTTCAGCCACGGTCCAGCCATCGAGATATGGTCGGTGGTACACTTGCCCTGCGTCTTGATCAGCAACGGCATATCCACCAGCTCTTTGCCATCCCACGGTTGGAAGGGTTCCAACTTCTGCAAACGGTTGGAGGTTGGGCTAATCACCACGCTCACATCCTTATGCTCATCCGAGGGGAGAATGAAGAGTTTGTTCTTTTCCAGCACCTCCACGCTCGACAATCCTTCACCCTCCCCCGCACTGAAACCGCGTGGCGGGAAGTCGAAACCGGCAGGCTCGTCGAGTTTCACACCCATGCCGTCCTTGTTCACCAAACTGTCTGTAGCCGGATTGAAATCCAACCGACCGGAAATAGCGGCTGCCACCGTCATCTCGGGCGAGCCTATAAAGGCATAGGTGTTAGGGTTACCATCGGCACGCCGGCGGAAGTTGCGGTTGAAAGAAGTCACAATTGCATTCTTGCGCTCGTTGTCATCGGTGTGGCGCTTCCACTGTCCGATACACGGGCCGCAGGCATTGGTCATGATGATGGCACCAATCTTTTTGAAGTCATCGATGATTCCGTCACGCTCGCAGGTATATCTGATCTGCTCCGAACCCGGGTTGATAATCAGCTGCCCTTTCATCTCCAGCCCCTTTTCCCCCACCTGACGGGCAATGGAGGCTGCACGAGCCAAATCCTGATAAGAGGAATTGGTGCACGAACCCACCAAGCCCACTTCTACGGTCATGGGATAATCATTGGCGTGCCCCTTCGCCTGCATCTGCGAGATGGGCGTAGCAGCATCTGGAGTGAATGGACCGTTATAGTGTGGCTCTATCTCCGAGAGGTTTATCTCCAGCACGGTATCATAGTACTTCGATGGTTCGGCATATACTTCATCGTCGGCACGCAGTTCGATGGCATTCTGTCGGGCCAACGCCGCCAATGCTTCACGACCTGTCTTGCACAGATATTCGGCGGCATGTTCGTCGAAAGGAAAGAGCGAACAGGTGGCGCCCAACTCGGCACCCATGTTGCATATGGTGGCCTTGCCCGTCGTGGAGAGATTGTCCAAGCCGTCGCCGAAATACTCTAATATGGCATTAGTGCCGCCTTTCACTGTTAATATACCTAAGATCTTGAGAATCACATCCTTTGGCGCAGCCCATCCCGACAGTTTACCCGTAAGGTGCACGCCAATCAGTCGGGGCATCTTGAGTTCCCACGGCTGCGCCGTGAGCACATCCACAGCATCAGCGCCACCCACACCCACAGCCACCATGCCAAGCCCGCCGGCATTAGGCGTATGCGAGTCGGTACCCACCATCATTCCGCCGGGGAAGGCATAGTTTTCCAACACCACCTGATGAATAATGCCGGCACCCGGCGCCCAGAATCCGATGTGATATTTGGCAGACACCGAACGCAGGAAGTCGTACACCTCCCTGTTGGTCTCCCGTGCCGTGGGCAGGTCCTCCTCGGCACCCATGTCGGCGCGAATCAGATGATCGCAATGCACACTGGCAGGCACTGCCACACGATCTTTGCCGGCATTCATAAACTGAAGCAGAGCCATCTGCGCCGTCGCGTCCTGCATCGCCACACGGTCGGGTCGAAAATTGACGTATGCCTCGCCGCGCTTGAACGGCACAATGTCCTCTGGGTTGTACAGATGGGCATACAGCACCTTCTCCGCATATGTCAGCGGTCTACCCAAGGTATGGCGTGCAGTGGCTACCTTTGATGCGTATGTACCATAAAATTGTTCGAGCATGTCGATATCAAGTATCATCTTATTCACCTTTAAAATTGATAATGCGAGGCAAATATACAAAAAATAATCCAATTTGTTACCATTCCTGTATTTTTTTTATCACTTTGCAAACAAGAAATAAACAAATATGAATAATTACGGTATTCGCATGCTTTTTTACCCATATTGTAGCATGACAGCATATTGACGGCAGCATCCGACAGCTGCACACATTATTCAATTTCCTGTTTGGAATTAAGGGGTATTTTATGTTTTTAGGAAACGAGACGGTGGAAGAAATGAAGCTGATTCGTTAAGGAAATGTGAGTTCGGCATAAGAGAAGTTCCTTATATCGAACTCATGTAATTCTAAAAAAGTCATCGCACCGTCACCGTTCCTTGCAACGCCACCTCCGCAGAAGACGGGCCAATGAAGATGTCGAAGTCGCCCGACTCGATAGTGGGCTGCAGGTCACGCCCGATGAACTGTAGGTCTTCGGGGGTAAGAGCGAAACTGATGCGAGCTGTTTCTCCTTTTTTTATCATTACACGGGAGAAATGCTTAAGCTGCTTCATGGGCTGCACCACCGATGCCTCACGGTCGTGGAGGTAAAGCTGCACTACCTCCTCACCATCACGCGAACCGGTGTTGGTCACATCGAAGCTAACCTTGAAGCTATGTATGCCCATCTGCGCGATGTTGAGATTACTATATTTAAAAGTGGTATAGCTCAAACCGTAACCGAAGGGATACAGCGAAGCAGCAGACATCTCAACATAGTTGTGTGGCAAGGGAGCACGCTTGTTATAGTAAACAGGCAACTGCCCCTCGCTCACAGGCACCGACATGGGCAACCGACCCGCAGGATTGACATCGCCAAAAAGGACGTCGGCTATGGCACGGCCGCCTTCCTGACCGGGATAATAGGCGGTGAGCAGAGCGTCGGCATGCTCTGCCGCCCAATTCTTGAGCAACGGGCGACCCTCGATGTAAATCACCACGATAGGCTTTCCCGCGCCCTTGAGCGCCTCCAACAGTTCCTGCTGGCGACCCAACAAGGAGAGGGTGGCACGGTCGTAACCCTCGCCGCAATCCATGTCGCTCACGCTCGCTATGTCCGCTTCGGCAGCACCCGTAGCCTTATAACTGGTCTTGAAGTCGCGTGCGCTCGACCCGCCGACACAAGCAATCACCACATCGGCACGACGAGCCGCAGCCACAGCAGCATCGATGTCGCTGTTGCCCACGTCGCGCACGGCGCAACCTTTCACATATTCCACGTTGGCAGCAGGCAATTTTTCTTTCACGCCCATGAGGATAGTCTTCACATTACCCGCATCCTGAGGAGCAGTATAGTCGCCCAACATATTATATATATTGTCGGCATTGGGGCCGACAACAGCCACCTTCACATCCTTGCGCAGGGGCAGGATGTTCTGCTCGTTCTTCAACAGCGTCACCGACTTGCGGGCTGCTTCCAGCGCAACATTCATGCTGGCCTCCGAGCGCACCTCTTTGGCCGCTGCCTTGACATCTACGTAGGGATGCTCGAACAGCCCCATCTCAAACTTCTCCAACAGCACGCGGGCGCAAGCCTTGTCAACCAACGATTCGCTTACCTTGCCCTTCCTCACGGCATCGATCAGCTCCGCATACGCCCGCCCGCCGAGATCCACGTCCACGCCGGCCTCAAGCGCCATCGCGGCCGCCTCCTGTAAGGTCTTGGCCACATGATGGGTCTCACAGATACCGTCAATGCTGTAAAGATCGGACACGACGAAACCTTTGAAGCCCCACTGCCGCCGCAAGATATCTCGATACAGATAGCTGTCGCAAGACGAGGGGATACCGTCGAGCGAATTGTATGAGGTCATGATCGAGCGTGCACCCGCGTCTATGGCCTGCCTGAAAGGCGGGAAGAAGTTTTGCAGCAGGTCGCGCGTGCCGGGGATGCTCTGGTTACCGTTCTGTCCACCCTCGGTGGTGCCGTAGGCAATAAAATGTTTGAGCGTGGCTATCGTGGAATAGGGGTCAGAGAGTCGGCCACCGCCTAATCCTCTGACCACAGCCGCACCAATCGCGCCTGTGAGCACAGGGTCTTCCCCCATACTTTCCTCTACTCTCGACCAACGGGGGTCGCGCGACAGATCGAGCACGGGGCCATAGCTGATGTGCCCGCCCTGCAACCGCACCTCTTTGCTCGTGACGCGCCCCATAGCTTCTGCTGTCTCAGGAGACCACGTGGCAGCCATGCCCAAACCGGTGGGAAACACCGTCGTACCGATCGCCATGTGTCCATGAGGCGCTTCCTCTGCCAAGAAAAGGGGTATACCGAGGCGCGTATTCTCTATGACATATTTCTGGAGTGCATTGCCTGCCATAGCGGCAAGCTGCGGATTGAGACCATTGGCAAGGCTCTTTTGCGTCCACGGGTCGGCACGATAGGTAGCCCAGAGCATACCGATGTTACCCTCCTTGATATCTTTCTTGAACGATTCGGAAGGCACTACCTTCTTGCCTTGAATCTCATAATAGTTCCAAGCCAGAGTGCAACGCAACTGTCCAACCTTTTCTTCGAGTGTCATGCGGGCTAAAAGGTCTTGCACGCGTTGCTCGGCAGGCAGGTCAGCATTCCTGTAAGGCAGCTGCTGTGCCCATACTTCAACAGACAAAAGGACGAGAGCAACGATGGCCGGCAATTTCTTCATGTCAGGTAAGCTTATAGTTTTTGTTGAGCAAATTTACAAAAAAACTACATAGCAGGCAAACGAAAACCATGCAGAAACACGATTTAGGATTTTTTAAGGCTGCCTGCACAGGATTGGCTCCCATTCGGGCATCCCATATCTTTGATCTTCTGCAGGCTCTCCCATATTTTTCCTACATGTTTCAAGAGCACGGGAAAGTGCTGCAACGGTATCTCCCGACCGTCGCTCCGGCCTTACCATCAGGCGGGATCGGCACCGTTCGGCGTTCGACGTACGCACGTACGGCGTTCGGTGTGCATGCGTACGACGTTCGGTGTACGTGTGTACAGCATTCGGTGTACGTCGCCGTCGTAACGGAAAACATCGAAGAAACAGCCGTGAAGACGATGACATAAAGATGCTTGCTGACTGAAAGAACCGCAAAAAACACTCGGATGGATGATTTATAAAAATTCGCCATCGGCTATATAGCATGTGTTAAATAATTATAAACCGCTGATTTATCATACACTTTAACCTACACTATTCGGCTAAATATAAGTATCTTTGCACCCGATTTTGTAGGGTGTAGGGGTAAACTATACCCGAGTCATTCAACATAAAGTCAAACTTTATTAATTGTTTAACATTTATTTTTTATGTCAGATTTAAAGAACGTTCAGCCATTGGATAACTTCAATTGGGAAGAATTTGAAAATGGCAGCACAGCAGGTGTTAGTAAGACAGACCTCACAAAGGCCTACGACGAAACCCTTAACAAGATTCAGGATCATGAAGTTGTTGAAGGCACCGTAATTTCCGTAGACAAGAAAGAGGTTGTTGTTAACATTGGCTACAAGAGCGATGGTATCATTGCAGCTTCTGAATTCCGTTACAACCCAGACCTCAAGGTTGGCGACAAGGTTGAGGTTTACGTTGAGGATCAGGAGGACAAGAAAGGTCAACTCGTACTTTCTCACAAGAAGGCTCGTTTGAGCAAGAGCTGGGATCTCGTTAACAAGGCTTTGGAGAACGATGAGGTTATTCAGGGTTACATCAAGTGCCGCACTAAGGGTGGTATGATTGTTGACGTGTTCGGTATTGAGGCATTCCTTCCCGGTAGCCAGATCGACGTTCATCCTATACGCGACTACGATATCTTCGTAGGCAAGACTATGGAGTTCAAGGTTGTTAAGATCAATCAGGAATTCCGCAATGTAGTTGTTTCCCATAAGGCTCTCATTGAGGCTGAGTTGGAAGCACAGAAGAAAGAAATTATCTCTCATCTTGAGAAAGGGCAGGTTCTTGAAGGAACAGTTAAGAACATTACCTCTTACGGTGTGTTCGTCGACCTTGGCGGTGTTGACGGACTCGTACACATCACCGACCTCTCTTGGGGACGTGTAAGCGATCCGCATGAGGTTGTTGCGCTTGATCAGAAGATCAACGTTGTAATCCTCGATTTCGATGAGGAGAAGAAACGCATTGCCCTTGGCCTGAAGCAGCTCACCCCACATCCATGGGATGCCCTTGATGGCGAGCTTAAGGTGGGTGACCATGTAAAGGGTAAGGTGGTTGTTATCGCCGACTATGGTGCATTCGTAGAGATTCAGCCCGGTGTCGAGGGTCTGATCCACGTTTCGGAGATGTCATGGAGCCAGCATCTCCGTTCGGCTCAGGAGTTCCTCCATGTAGGCGACGAGGTTGAGGCTGTAATCCTTACGCTTGACCGTCAGGAACGCAAGATGTCTCTTGGCATCAAGCAGCTCAAAGAAGATCCGTGGGAGACCATCGAGAGCAAGTATCCTGTTGGCAGCAAGCATACTGCAAAAGTTCGCAACTTTACTAACTTCGGCATCTTCGTAGAGCTTGAAGAGGGCGTTGATGGCTTGATTCATATCTCCGACCTCTCTTGGACTAAGAAAGTGAAGCATCCATCAGAGTTCACAACTGTCGGTGCAGAGATCGAAGTTGTAGTTCTTGAGATTGATAAGGAAAACCGTCGATTGAGCCTTGGCCACAAGCAGCTTGAGGACAATCCTTGGGAAAAGTATGAAGAGCTTTATGCTCCGGGTACTGTTCACACCGGTAAGATTACCGAGATGATGGACAAGGGTGCTGTAATCACGCTTGATGAGGGTGGTGAAGGTTTCGCTACTCCTAAGCATCTCCAGAAAGAAGACGGTTCACAAGCCAAACTTGGTGAGGAACTTCCATTCAAGGTGATTGAATTTGCTAAAGAGACTCGCCGCATCATCTTGTCGCACTCTCGCACATTCGAGGAGGGTAAGGAAGATGCTAAGCCTCGTCGTAATGCTCCAAGCAATCGCAAGCAGAATGATGCTGCGGCTATCAACAATGTCGTAGCCGGTACTTCTCTCGGCGATCTTGACGTGTTGGCTAAGTTGAAGGCTGATCTCGACAAGAAGTAATCAGCTATTGATTTCAATTCATATAAAGGGCTATTTCCTATTTCGGAGATAGCCCTTTTCATTATTGTGCCTATATAATATATGTACATATAATATATGTTAATCAACCGTTTTTTATTCTATCTAAAATTGAAGATTTACAGTAAAAATACTTACCTTTGCAATCAGATTTAATACATCTGATGTTTCTGTTCTGGAAGCATCTTTTATTTCAATATTATTTATTATACAATATAATATATGTATAGCAAAGACGAATTATTATCTAAAAGTTCCGCCGAACTTGAAGATATTGCACACAATCTGGGTATAGAGATACAGGATGGTGAGACGATGGACAATGTCGTATATGCAATATTGGACAAGCAAGCAGAAGACGAAGGAACTAAAACCATCTCAAGTGCAGCTAAACCAAAGCGTACAAGAATTATCAGGAAGGACACCGACCGAGTATATTCAGTAAAGGGGAAAGAAGGCGAGAACTTTGATTCTAAGAAAAGCAGAAACTCGAATAATGCTCCGCAACTGTTTAAGGAGTTGCCCGAAACTGAGAAGAAAATTGAAGCACCGGTAGTTGATGTGAAAGCACTCGAAGAAGAATTAGCCTCGCTGCCCAAACATCGCGGGCCAAGAACCAAACGTGAGCGTGAGTTGATAGCCCAAATTGAAGAATTGAAAAATAGGAAATACGAGGCAAATGACTATATAGAGGAAGTTGGCATCCCTACCCCTGAGACTCAAGAAGATAACGACTTGGATTTCATCCCAGAGGCAACTTTCGCAATCGGCAATGAGAAAAGCAATATTAAAGATGATAACGAACTCATCGCAAAACTTCAAGCAAAAATCAATGCACATAACGAATCAACAGAAGAACGTACAGGCCTCAATGATGATGGTGTTTGGGAAGGTGACCCGGGAGATGGCACAGACTTCATTACGGTCGTAGATCTTCCTATCGAAGACCATGGGGCTGTACCTAACTATGACATGTTTGATAACCCCACCACTCCCTATCCCCAGTCCGTAGCCCCCGTTTATCAGGAGCAGATGCAACCCCAACAGGTTAGTCAACAGCAGGCAGGGTATGATTTTTCAGATATCATCACGGCCAATGGAGTGTTGGAAATCATGCCCGATGGTTATGGGTTCCTCCGCTCAAGCGATTACAACTATCTGTCATCGCCCGATGATATTTACGTGGCAGGTAATCAAATCAAAAGATTCGGACTGAAAACGGGTGATGTCGTCCAGTGCCATGTACGCCCTCCGCATGAAGGTGAAAAGTATTTCCCATTGACCAGCATCGATAAGATTAACGGACGTATTCCCTCAGAAATTCGCGACCGAGTGCCTTTCGAGCATCTCACTCCTCTGTTTCCCGACGAAAAATTTAATCTCTGTGGAGAGCCAAAGACAACCAATCTCTCTACGCGCATCGTAGATCTCTTTTCGCCTATCGGTAAAGGACAGCGTGCGCTGATTGTGGCTCAGCCAAAGACGGGTAAAACTGTTTTGATGAAAGATATTGCCAATGCTATCGCAGCCAACCATCCGGAGGCATATCTGATGATGCTACTCATTGATGAGCGTCCGGAGGAAGTGACTGATATGGCACGCACGGTGAATGCCGAGGTGATTGCCTCTACATTCGACGAACCGGCCGAACGCCATGTAAAGATAGCCGGAATCGTATTGGAGAAAGCGAAGCGCATGGTGGAAAGCGGACATGACGTAGTGATTTTCCTCGACTCTATCACACGCCTTGCACGCGCTTACAACACAGTATCTCCTGCCAGCGGTAAGGTGTTGACGGGTGGTGTGGACGCCAATGCACTACAAAAACCTAAACGCTTTTTTGGTGCAGCGCGTAACATCGAGGGCGGTGGCTCACTGACCATCATTGCCACAGCATTGATTGACACCGGTAGCAAGATGGATGAGGTGATCTTTGAGGAATTCAAAGGTACCGGCAACATGGAGCTGCAGCTTGACCGTTCACTCAGTAACAAACGCATCTTCCCATCTGTCAACCTCGTGGCTTCAAGCACCCGCCGTGATGATCTACTTCACGATAAGACTACACTCGACCGTATGTGGATCCTGCGTAAGTATATTGGCGACATGAATTCTGTCGAAGCAATGAACTCTATCCTCAACAATATGCAGCGAACACGCGATAACGCAGAGTTCCTCCTGTCTATGAATGATTAAAAACAGCTACATTATTATATATCAAATGGTCTTGTTCATCACGAGCAAGACCATTTCATTATATAGGAAAAAGAAGAGTGCGACTATCTCTTTTTCTTTAATTCGAGCTTAGGAATATTAACTTTGTCACCGACCTTAAACTCCTTTTTTCCTCCATTTACAGCTTCCACATAGCATTCCATTCCCGCCCCGAGATTCGCTTTACTGATACCAGCCAGCGTTTGGCCTGCTCTTACCGTCACGGTATAATCAATACCTACGACGTTATAAGCACCCGTTCTTACTCTCGGATCAGCATCGTATACCGTGGAAAGCTTAGTAGGCGATGCAGGAAGAGGTTTCTTTTGAGCTGTCGCTTTCTGTGTTTCGACCTTTTTTGTTGTAACTTGGGCAGTTGCGGGATTCGTTATTCCCGTCTTTGCTTGTTCCGGCTTAAAATCAGCAGTCGGTCGATTTACCTGTCCAACTCCTTTCCGAGTATTCTTCGCATCATCTTTTACAGCCGCAGGTACATCTTTAGATCTCGTAACCGCAGAAACGGAAAGAGCTTTATATTGAGGCTTCAAGCCCTGCGTTTGCGCTTCCAGATGCTCTATGCGATGGTCACGTTTCTCCAATTGATTCATCAAATAAATATCACCTATAATAAAGCAGACGAGCAATAGAGCCGCAATTGCGAGAATCATCTTCATCATCTTCCGCTGACGATACAGTTTCTCTTGCAATTCATTGGTCTCGTCATTCCTATTTTCATCATCCCCTACCACCGACGTTGCAGATGATTCCGCAGCTTCGACTGTTTCTGCCTCACGATGGAGCAAAGGCTCAACATATTGGGTTGACTGCTGATTTGCCGCTATGTCTTCTACTGCTTCATCATCAATTTCATCCACAACCTCTATTGTCGGCTCCGTGCTTTCTATCTCCGGGGTAGGAACAGCCTCCGCCTTAGCTTCTTTTTTTACAGGTTTATCACCATTGAGCACGGCCAACAGCGAGGTAGGTAAAGTCATGGGAGAGGCTGACCCGTCGTTCAACACGGCCAACTGCCGGGTACTAATCGCCAGAGATTCTTCTGCTGATTCTTCGTGAGGTCCCTCCTCTGCCTCCATTACGGACAATGAGGGAGCTACCGAAAGTGGTTCTTCTGCGGAAACTTCTACCTGAGCATTATCAGAATTAACTTCATCCTGCTCGTCTTCTTCCTTCATAGAGTCTGCAAATTTTTCGTCAATCTCGCTAAAATCAACCCCCTCATTCACCACCACCGTCTCGAACTGAGCAAACGGTTTGTTCACCTGATCACGGATAGACGCATCCGGAGTATAGCTGATCTTATCACGACCTTCTATGATGATAGGCTCACCCGTATTCACATCCACGCTCTTGCGCGATGCCACACTGGTAATCTTGAATGTACCAAGCCCCTTTACCTTCACCTGCTTTTCATATTGCAAGCCCTCATTAAGCACATCGATCATCTGCTCCACGAAATTCTCCGCGGCCGTCCGGTCAAGACCATACTTCTTTGTCAGCGCCTGTGCCAGTTCCTTATTTCCAATCTTTGCCATCTTCAGTAATGTTTAAGATTTCTTCAAGCTTTCCTTGATTGCAGCCACAGGCTTAAAGTTGAGCACGAGCTTCGGCGGCACGAGCATACGCTGCTGCGTGCCCGGATTCACCACAATACGCTCCAATCGCTTCTTCACATCGAACGTGCCGAAGTTCTGAATCTGCACACTATCGCCTTCTTCAAAGCGAGCACCCATCTCCTCAATAATGGTTGTCACCATCTTCTGCGTGTCGGCCTGCGTATATCCTGCACGCTGCGCCAATTCTGCGATGTATTCCTTATTGTTCATGCTTCACCATATAAATCAAATTCATCACTATTCGTTATCTTCACCCGATAAAAATTACCCCGCCGCAACGGCCTTTTTGCGGCAGGAATCAGCACTTCCGGGTCAACCTCCGGTGAGCAGAATTCCGTTCTGCCGATATAGTAATCACCCTCCTTGCGGTCGATAATCACCTGATAGGTATTGCCCACCTTCTCTGCTTCCAACTCCGCACTAATCTCTTGCTGTACAGCCATCAGTTCATCAAGACGTTTCCGCTTCACTTCCTCCGGCACGTCATCATCATAGTGGTTTGCCGAATAAGTGCCCTCTTCCTCCGAATACATAAAGGCGCCCATACGTTCAAAGCGTTGCTCGCGCACAAAATCTATCAATTCTTGGAAATCTTCATCCGTCTCGCCGGGAAATCCCACCATCAGCGTGGTGCGAAGTGTAATGTTCGGCACCCGCTCACGGATAGTAGCCAGCAGTTTCAGCGTTTCATCCTTCGTCACATGACGTTTCATTCGCGTGAGTATATGGTCAGAAATATGCTGCAAGGCTATATCCAGATACTTGCAGACGTTGGGTTTTTCGCGCATCACCTCAAGCAATTCCAATGGGAACTGATTGGGGTAAGCATAATGCAGACGTATCCACTTCACGCTCTTGATATCGGCCATCCTGCTGACCAGCTCTGCAATACGCGTCCTTCCGTAAATGTCTACACCATAATAAGTCAGCTCCTGCTCGATGATCTGAAATTCCTTTACGCCCCCCGCCACCAACTCTTCCACTTCCTGCAAGATGTCCTCAATCGACCGAGAGGTATGTTTGCCGGTTATGATAGGGATGGCGCAATAAGCACATTGGCGATCGCACCCCTCCGCTATCTTGATGTAGGCATAGTGTGCAGGTGTGGTCAGTCGTCGTCCGCCATTCGGTTTGGTCCTGCTGAGCGTAAACGACAGCTGCCCGTCCTTTTCTTTTTTCAATCGGTCGGACGGACCAAGGTCCTGCAACAACTGCTTATAGTTGAACTTCCCGTAGAATTTATCTACCTCCGGAATCGACTCTTCCAACTCTTTCTGGTAGCGCTGCGACAGGCAGCCCATCACAAACAGCTTCTGTAACAGGCCTTCGTTCTTGGCCTGCACAAACTCCAGAATCGTATTGATGCTCTCTTCCTTAGCCGTTTCTATGAATCCGCATGTGTTGATCACGGCTATCTCACCCTGCGGGCACTTAGGATCGTGCACACACCGATAGCCGAGATTCTCGAACCGCCGCATAAGCTGCTCCGAATCGACCAGATTCTTGGAGCACCCCATCGTTATGATATCTATTTGATTCTTCTTCATTTAGAATAGCGAATCGACAAATTCTTTCCGATTGAACAACTGTAGATCTTCCATTTTCTCACCCAGTCCGATATACTTCACCGGCACCTTCAGCTGATCCGAAATACCGATCACCACTCCGCCCTTAGCCGTGCCGTCGAGTTTGGTGATGGCCAAAGACGTAATCTGCGTAACGGCAGAAAACTGCTTGGCCTGTTCAAAGGCATTCTGCCCCGTACTTCCGTCCAGCACCAGCAGCACCTCGTCGGGAGCCGTAGGCACCACTTTCTTCATCACGTCCTTGATTTTCTTCAATTCATTCATCAGTCCCACCTTGTTGTGCAGACGTCCGGCCGTGTCGATAATCACCACGTCGGCACCATTTGCTTTCGCGCTCTGCAGCGTGTCGAATGCCACACTGGCAGGGTCGGCACCCATCTGCTGCTTAATCACAGGCACTCCCACACGCTCGCCCCAGATAGAAATCTGCTCCACGGCAGCAGCGCGGAAAGTGTCGGCGGCACCCAGATAGACCTTCTTGCCTGCCTCCTTGAACTGATAAGCCAACTTACCGATCGTCGTGGTCTTGCCCACTCCGTTCACACCCACCACCAGAATCACGTAGGGCTGATGGCCGACGGGCAACTCCCAGTCTTCGTTGTCGGCCGAATTGTTCTCCATGAGCAGTGCCTCAATCTCCTCTTTCAATATAACGTTAAGCTCCGAGGTAGAGACATATTTGTCGCGTGCCACACGCTCCTCTATGCGCTCAATGATTTTCAGCGTGGTATCCACACCGACATCAGAGGTAATCAGCACCTCCTCGAGGTTATCAAGCACGTCATCATCGACCTTCGACTTACCGGCAATCGCCCTCGACAACTTATCGAAAACGCTCTGCTTGGTCTTCTCCAACCCCTGATCGAGTGTTTCTTTTTTCTTCTTATTGAATAGTCCGAATAATCCCATAATTATATTTCATTCATCTTATTGTATGCAAAAGTAGGCAAAAAAACCGAGATTATAGCCCAACAAAGCTAAAAACCTTATATCGGTATCCGTCAAAAGTTGAAAGCAAACGATACATACAAATTCGTCCGGCAGCATTTGCTGTTTCGTCTTCATACGGTGGTCAGGCCGTCCGGCAGATTGCAGCATCGTAATCTTGACAGATGGCGGTCTTGGATGTGGGGTCGTGCCGTCATGCCCGGGCATATAGTTCTCCAAGTGCTTACTATCCTCTCTCTGCGCCCGTTTCGTCACCGCTTCCCGCTCTGACGATCACGTACAGCGTTCGGTGTACATGCGTACAGCGTTCGGTGTATGCACGTACGACGGTCGGTGTACATGCGTACGGCGTTCGACGTACGTCGGCATCCGGATAAGATTGGCATACCGTCTGGTGCACGCACCGCTCTGGCAAGCACCTTCTGGGCAGAATTGCTTGCAGGAATGATACATAAAGGATTGCCGTGCCGATGACCTATCTTTAGCGGACAGTAACAAAAAAACTACTATACGTATAGCCTTGCTTACTGTACTTTCGCCCGCTGCTCGCTTATCTGCAATATTCGCAAAACTTCCTGAGACTTTCCCTTCCCTCCCGAAAGGAGGAGCTTGGGGAGGTCATATCCTGATGGAAAAATATAACTTTTTCATCCAACCGGCGTAAAATTCGAGAATTTTATGTAAGTTTGCAAACTGTTAATCTCTTTATGCAGAAAACATCAATGACCAATTATGAAAATAACTAAACACTTATTATCCCTATTCGCCGCATTTTGCGTCTCTGCGCCGACGTTGGCCGCAACGTCAGACCTCACCCGGTATGTCAATCAATGGATCGGAACAGGCGGGCACGGGCACGTGTTCTTAGGCGCCAATGTGCCTTTCGGATATGTGCAGCTGGGGCCTACCCAGCCCACCCGCGGATGGGATTGGTGCTCGGGTTACTATTATGATGACAACGTGCTGATTGGTTTTTCGCATACCCACCTCAGCGGTACGGGCATCGGCGAGCTGGGTGACGTGACGATTCTGCCCGTGGCAAACGAACAGCAGGATTCGGTATATTTCACCCATGAGCAGGAGACCGTGCACCCGGGATATTATGCCATCAACCTGACAGACCCGAAGGTAAAGGTGGAACTCACCGCAACGGCACGCGTCGGAATGCACCGTTACACGTTCGCAGGACAGGAGAAGGGCTTGCTGAAGATCAATATGAATCAGGGCATCGGATGGGATGCGCTGAAGTCGAGCAGTCTGCGGCAGACAGGCGACAACACAATAGAGGGTAGCCGCATCTCTACAGGATGGGCAAAATTGCAGCAGGTATATTTTTACGCCGCATTCTCTTCCAACGTGAAAGTGCTGTCATACGATAATAATGTGTTTACCATTGAGGTGGAGGATGCAACCAAGCCCGTGGTGGTGAAGGTAGGCCTATCGGGTGTAAGCACCGCCAACGCCAAGATGAATATGGACAAAGAGATTCCCGGATGGAACTTCGATGCCGTGGCTAAAGCAGCCACGGAGGATTGGAACAGGCAGCTGGGCAGAGTGATGATAGAGACAAAGGACAACACCTTACGCCGTATCTTCTACACGGCCATGTATCACTCTATGATCGCTCCGTCGGTCTTCAACGACGTGAACGGCGACTATCGCGGTTCTGACGGCAAGGTGCACCACGGCGATTTCGTGAATTACACCACCCACTCGCTCTGGGATACCTATCGTGCCGCCATGCCTCTGATGACGCTAATCCATCCGGAGAAGATGGGCGACATGGTAGAGACCTACATGCACATCTTCGAAGAGCAAGGCAAGCTGCCCGTATGGCACCTGATGGGCAACGAGACCGACTGCATGGTGGGTAATCCCGGCATCATCATCTTGGCCGATCTCGTGCTGAAAGGATTTGTCAAGGATAAAGAAGCCGCATACCAAGCACTGAAAGCGTCTGCATTGAAGGACGACCGCGGGCTGAAACTGTTGAGAGAATACGGTTATATCCCATTAGACAAAGACCCTACTTTCGAGGTGGCTGCCAAAGGATTGGAGTATGCCATCGCTGATGCGGGTATCGCCAAAGTGGCCAAGATGCTGGGCAAGCAGGAAGATTACGAATACTTCTACAAGCGCGGACAGGCATATCGGCGCCTCTTCGACAAGAGCGACGCTTTCATGAAGGGTGTCGACTCCAACGGTAACTTCCGCACGCCATTTAACCCGTTCCATGCCGTTCACCGTCAGGATGATTACACTGAAGGCAATGCATGGCAATATACATGGCTCGTGCCGCAGGATGTGCATGGCCTTGTGAGCCTCTTCCCCAGCGAAAAGGCATTCACCGATAAGCTCGACTCGCTCTTTTTCGTAGAGGGGCAACATGGCGAGGAGTCATCCCCCGACATCTCCGGTCTTATCGGCGAATATGCTCACGGCAATGAGCCGAGCCACCATATTATATATATGTACAACTATGTAGGGCAGCCGTGGAAAGCCGCTAAGCTGCTCCGCCAGACACTCGACACGATGTATAAGGATGACTTCGATGGCCTGAGCGGCAACGAGGACGTAGGGCAGATGTCCGCATGGTACGTCATGTCGAGCATAGGATTATATCAGGTGGATCCTTCGGGCGGCAAGTTTGTCTTCGGTTCACCGCTCTTCGATTCTGCCACGATGAATGTAGGCAATAGCAAAACCTTTACCATTGTGGCTCACAACAATAGCCGCACCAATATGTATATACAGAGCGTGAAACTCAATGGCAAGAACTACACCAAGTCTTACATCGATTACAAAGACATCATGAAAGGCGGGAAACTTGAGTTCACTATGGGTAACAACCCTTCTAAGTTTGGAACGGCAAAGAAAGATAGGCCGTAGTTCTACGGAGCCAAAGGAGCTAAAGGAGTTGAGCCAATACTCTGCTGAACGTTAAACGGATACTTCATTCTCTTCTCTCCCATCATAAATCCCTTTTCTAAGAGCAAATCCAAATTATGAATTATCATTTCTCTCTCCCCTCGCCACTCTCCCCCCGCCACTATAAAAGCACGCTGGCAGCCACTGCAATGCTGTTAGCCATGACATCGCTTCATGCCCAGACACAGGAAGATCTGCTGAAAAGCAACCCCAAAGACCTTGAGGTTGAAGCACGCTACACAGAGGTAGTAGCCGATAATACGGCTCGATTCCCGTCCAAGCGTCCACCCGTAAAGGAGCGTCTCTTCCGTTCGGACGCCATCGATAAGAAAATCGAAGAGGTGAAGAAGTTCCTTAAGGGTAACCCCCGCTTGGCATGGATGTTTGAAAACTGCTTCCCCAACACGCTGGAAACCACCGTACATTATCGCCAACTCAATGGTAAGGATGATACCTTTGTCTATACCGGCGACATCCCGGCTATGTGGCTCCGCGACTCGGGCGGACAGATTTATCCGTACATTCGGTTTGCCGCCAAAGACCCTAAACTCAAGAAAGTTATTCGTGGCACGATTCTCTGCCAACTTCGGCTCATCAACATAGACCCGTATGCCAACGCATTCAATGACGGTGCGACAGGTGCAGGATGGCAGAACGACGCCACGGAAATGAAGAAAGAAGTGTACGAACGCAAGTATGAGATCGACTCGCTCTGCTACCCCATCCGTCTGGCCTATGCCTACTGGCTGGCGACAGGTGACGACAGCATCTTCGGCGACACATGGAACGAGGCTATCAGGAATATCCTGACCGTATTTCGCGAGCAACAACGCAAGACCGGCCGTGGCTCGTACCACTTCTTCCGCGTGACCGACCGTACTTACGACACTGTGGGTTGGGGCGGTTATGGTGCACCAGTGAAACCCATAGGTCTCATCGCATCGGTATTTCGTCCAAGCGATGATGCTACCACTTACCCTTTCCTTGTACCTTCCAACTTCATGGCAGTATCTTCATTAAGAAAGGCTGCCGAGATACTGACAAAGGTTAATAAAGATGAAGCGCAGGCAAAAGCATGTCGCGAGTTGGCCGATGAGGTGCACGACGCATTGATGAAATATGCCATTTACGACCATCCCAAATACGGAAAGATCTATGCTTTCGAGGTTGACGGCTTCGGCAATTACCTTTTGGCCGATGATGCCAACGTGCCCGGTCTCCTCGGTATGGCTTATCTGGGCGACGTTCCTGCCGATGATCCCGTCTTTCAAAACACTTGTCGCTTTGTGTGGAGCGAGGACAATCCATGGTTCTTCAAAGGCAAGGCGGGCGAAGGTATCGGCGGTCCTCACCAAGGATTGGGCAAAGCATGGCCTATGAGCATTGTGATGAAGGTTTACAATTCGACCGATAATCAGGAGATAGCCAAATACATGACCATACTCATGCACACCGATGCAGGCACGGGGTTCATGCACGAAACGTTCAATGTCGATGATGCCAACGACTATACACGCCCGTGGTTCGCATGGTGTAACGGTCTCTTTGGCGAGCTGGTACTCAAACTCATCGATGATGGAAAGGTGGACTTGCTCAACAGCCTACACTGAAAAACCTTGGCTATTATCAAATAAAGACATAATACTTAACTTAAGACAATGACAAAATTGATTATTCAGGGTCAGGCTCTTCCCAATATGCCGTGGGAAGACAGACCCGTCGACTGCAAGAATGTGATGTGGCGTTACAGCAAGAACCCTATCATACCGCGTGACCTGCTACCCACGAGCAACAGCATCTTCAACAGCGCCGTCGTACCTTTCAAAGATGGGTATGCGGGTGTTTTCCGCTGCGACGATACTAACCGCCGCATGGTATTGCACGTAGGGTTTTCCAAGAATGGCATCGATTGGAACATCAAGGAGGAGCCCTTGCGATTCTTATGCGACAACGACGAGATTGGGCAGTGGGTATATGGCTATGACCCGCGCGTGTGTTTCATCGAAGATCGCTGGTATGTAACATGGTGCAATGGGTATCACGGCCCAACTATCGGTGTGGCATGGACTAAGGATTTCGAAACATTTCATCAGTTGGAGAATGCTTTCCTACCCTACAACCGCAACGGAGTGCTCTTTCCCAAGAAGATCAACGGCAACTTTGCTATGATGTCTCGCCCTTCAGATACCGGTCATACACCTTTCGGCGACATCTTCTATAGCGAGAGCCCAGACATGGAGTTCTGGGGGCGCCATCGTCACATCATGTCGCCCGCAGCCTTTGAGGTAAGTGCATGGCAGTGCATGAAGATTGGCGCAGGCCCTATCCCTATTGAGACCAGTGAGGGCTGGCTGCTGTTCTATCACGGTGTACTGCGCAGTTGCAATGGCTATGTCTATGCCTTCGGCTCTGCCCTGCTCGACCTCGAACAGCCGTGGAAAGCTATCTATCGTTCCGGCCCTTACCTCATATCGCCCCGTGAGCAGTATGAGCTTACCGGCGATGTGCCTAATGTTTGCTTCCCTTGCGCCGAAGTTCACGACCCCGAAACAGGGTGCGTAGCCGTGTATTACGGTTGTGCCGATACGGTGACAGGCTTGGCTTTCGGTTATATCCCCGAGATTATCGAGTGGACAAAACAAAATAGTATTATTTAATGATTTACCGCCTCCCAAAGCCACTTCAAAAGAAAGAATGTCCAACCACCGTACAATAATGAAAATACGGTAGACTATAGACATCTCCGCTTTTGGAGAAGCTTGGGGAGACCGCCCTTAATCCCTATCCATCCATGACTTTCAGATTTTCCTCCTTGTTCTTCCTTTCGTTGACTTTTGCCCTGTGCATGAAAGCCGAGAAGCAACCCGTGGACTATGTAGACCCATTCATCGGCACCACTAACTTCAGCGTGTGCAACCCCGGAGCCATCAAGCCCCATTCCATGATGTCGGTCGTGCCTTTCAATGTGATGGGATCAGATCTTAACAAATATGATAAGGACGGGCAGTGGTGGTCTACTCCCTATCTCTTCGAAAACAAATTCTTTACCGGTTTCGCCCATGTCACCCTGAGCGGCGTAGGCTGCCCCGAAGTCGGTTCGTTGCTCTTGATGCCCACGGCCGGTACTCTGGATGTGGACTACCACAACTACGGCTCAGAATATAAGAATGAAAGGGCGACGCCGGGCTATTACAGCAATTACCTCACCAAATATGGTATCCGATGCGAGGTGACTGCCACCGACCGCTCAAGCATCGAGCGTTTTACCTTCAAGAAGGGGGAGGCACACCTGCTAATGAACGTGGGTGACGGACTTACCAATGAGGTGGGCGGCAGCATCAAGCGTGTTTCTGATACTGAGATTGAGGGCATGCGTCTCTGCGGAACATTCTGCTACAACTCGCAAGCAGTATTCCCGATGTATTTCGTCATGCGAGTAAACAAAGCTCCGAAAGAGACCGGATTCTGGAAAAAACAGCCTAAGATGACCGGTGTGGAGGCCGAATGGGATCCCGATAATGGCAAATACAAGATATATAAAAACTTCAAGCGCGAACTGGCCGGAAATGAAATTGGCTATTACTTCAGCTACGATGCAGAGGAAGGCGAGCAGATCGAGGTGCAGATAGGCGTGAGCTTCGTATCGACAGCCAACGCTCGCGAGAATCTCAATAAAGAACAATCGGGCTTTCAGTTTGATGAGGTATGTCAACAGGCACGCGAGGTATGGAATAAGACTCTGAGCGTCGTTACTGTGGAAGGTGGAACGGAAGACCAGCGCAAGATATTCTACACCGCACTCTACCACACCCAGATACACCCCAACATCCTACAGGACGTAAACGGACAATATCCTGAAATGGAGACCGGAAAGATCGGGCACACCACGGGTAACCGATATACCGTATATTCGCTGTGGGACACCTACCGCAACGTGCACCAACTCGAAACCCTACTCTATCCCGAAAAGCAGCTCGATATGGTGCGCAGCATGATCGACATGTATAAGGAATGGGGCTGGATGCCCAAATGGGAACTCTTCGGCCGCGAGACTTGGACAATGGAGGGCGACCCTTCTATCCCTGTCATCACCGATACTTACCTCAAAGGACTATGCGATTTCGATATCAATGCCGCTTACGAGGCCTTCCGCAAGAGTGCCACGACACCCGGAAAAGACAATAAGATGCGCCCCGACATCGACGGATATATCGCTAAAGGCTATGTGCCGATGGGCTTGTATTCACAGGACAACTCGGGTGACAACAGCGTGTCGCATGCCCTTGAATACTACATTGCCGACGACGCATTGAGCCGCCTCGCCACCGCTTTAGGGAAGAAAGAAGATGCCAAACTCTTCCGGCAACGCAGTTTGGGATACAAAAACTATTACTCTAAAGAGTATGGCACCCTGCGCCCACGTCATGAGGACGGGTCATGGCACACGCCTTTCAATCCGGCCGACGGTGCCGACTTCAGCAATGCGCCCGGATTTCACGAGGGCTCGGCATGGAACTACACTTTCTACGTCCCTCACGACATTCTCGGGCTGGCCAAGCTCATGGGGGGCAACAAGGCATTTGTCAACAAGTTGCAGATGGTGTTCGACAAGGGCTACTACGACCCGGCTAACGAACCAGACATCGCTTACCCTTACCTCTTCAACTATTTCAAGGGTGAGGAGTGGCGCACGCAGGAGCAGACTTATCGGCTGCTGAATAAATATTTCCGTGCCACACCCGACGGTATTCCCGGAAACGACGACTGCGGCACGATGTCGGCATGGGTGTTTTTCACCATGATCGGTCTCTATCCCGACCATCCCGGCAGTCCATACTATTCGCTTACTGCTCCCGTCTTCGATAAGATAACGCTTCATCTTGACAGGCGATATTATAAAAATGACATCGTGATCGAGGCGCAACACCCCTATGCCGGTGCCCACCTCATACAGCGCATGACACTGGGCGGCAAGTTGCTTTCATCCTACCGTATCTCGCATGACGAACTGCTGAAAGGACAGACTCTGTCATTTATCCTCAAGTAAAATTCGAAAAAAGAGAAAAAGAAGATAAAAGTACAACGGCCATTACCTCCAAAGGGATAAGGGGACATGTATGCAATACCATCCGCCTCCACACCCCCTCATCAGATAATGACTTCTATTTATATACGGTTCATTCTGCCTGCAAAATGTTTCCGGGATTGATCAGCCGCATATATTCATCATAAGAAATGCAGCGTCCGCCCATACTTTTCAGGTGAGGTGTCTCAAATTGGCAGTCGATAAGCACGCCGCCATACTTATGAAAGAAACGAGCCAGATGAATCAATGCTAACTTACTGGCATTTGGTTTCAAGGAAAACATGCTCTCGCCAAAGAATGCGCGCCCTAAGGCCACGCCATAAAGCCCACCCACCAGCTGCTTATTCTCATCCCAAACTTCCACACTCGCAGCAAAGCCCTGCCTATGCAGTCGCTTAAAAGCTTCTACCATCGCATCGCCCAACCATGCCCCCTTAAGATTATAACGCAGTTTGGAACAGTGGTCTATCACCTCATCAAAAGCCTCGTTCATGCCAACGGAATAAACTCCCTTGCGTATCAATTGTTTCATAGAATGCGAAATATGAATCTCACCGGGGAATATCACAAAGCGATTCATCGGGCACCACCACTCTATCTGACGTGAGTGGCGAAAACTATACCACGGGAAAATGCCATAACTATAGGCCAGCAGCAATCGGTCGACGGACAAATCGCCTCCCATTGCCAGCAGCCCGTTCTCTTCACCATAACGTGGATCAGGGAAAGTCAATGTGTCGTCTAACTGGAATATCATATCTTTTAGGCCAACAAAGTTAGATAATCTTTCCCGCAATCCCACATCTATTATATAAAAAGAAATTCTCTTTCCAATCTGTCTACTATTGATACAAATCAACTAACTTGCTAATCCATAACTGTTTATGCTAACCGCTAACCTCTTCATTGACCTGTATCAAGAGCCAAAGGGGCTTTTGTTGATATACGTCAAAATTAGTGGCTTTTTTGCAATTTTGTAGGCTCATACTATTGCACAAACCAACAAATGCCCGTAACTTTGCATCGTCAAAAAGATAAAATGACAATAGGATAACAAAAGTAAAAGAGAGCAATAAGAGAGCTCCATGTAAAAACAAAGAAAGGTAAAAGAATTATGACAACATTTATGATTGTAATGGCAGTAGTAGCAGTAGTAATTGCACAGGCCGTGAACGTAAACAATAAGATCAGCATGGACAAGTAATTGTCGTGCTTGATCGCAAGACAGTTTAGAAACACAAAATTAGAGAAAGGAAGATAAAGATGAAAAGTATAATAAACAGCATGAAAAAAGCACTGCACAAAGTGGTCGGCGTATATCTTAACTGCATGGATCAGTATGGTGACGCACTGCTTAAGGGCGGTTCTTACGGCTGCGCATAACAAGCAATCTCAATAGGAATATATAAATTTTAGCAGGGCTGCCGCACAAGTTTCAACTTTGTGTGGCAGCCTTTTTCTTTATCAGGCTCCGAACAAACGGCATCGCATACCATGCGGAATGTGATACCATCTTTATGGAATCGGAGGGGCGTGAGTGTAAAAATAAGCAAATTATTTGTGTTATTCAGCTTATTATCTGTTTTTATCCGTAACTTTACACCAAAATAAATCCACTGATATGAAAAGAGAAGTAGATGATTATCGCCACCTGATTTTGCAGGCATTGCTCAGCGTAACCGACAAGGATGGAAATGCCCGCCTTACTGAAAAGCAGGCTATAAATCTGTTGCATAAACTCTCTGACGACGAGCTTACGGACGGTATGCCATTCAATACACCCGAGGAGGTGGCGGAACTGCTCTTGGAATCAGAATTAGAATAAGGACACATGGATAAGGATAAAAACAGGTTGAACACTTATCTCAATGAGATAGGGCAACAGAAACTCCTCTCCGACGAAGAGGAGCGCGAGTTGGCGCAGCGCATACAGATTGGCGATAGCCGTGCCATCGAAAAGCTCACCTCCGCCAACCTCACGTTTGTGGTGTCGCTGGCCAACCAGTACAAGGGTCGCGGATTGGCTGCCGAAGATCTTATCAGCGAAGGAAATATCGGTATGCTCCATGCTGCCACAAAGTTTGCAGGCAGCAAGGGCAAGCGGTTCGTAACTTTCGCAGCCCCCTATATCCGTGAGGCGATGGAGCAGGCCATCGAGCAGCAGGCCGGACTTTATCGTGTGCCACGCGATGTGATGGATGCCGCCCTCGAAAAGAAGCGCAGCTATCCGCTCTCCATCGACGCGCCGGTAGGTGGAAGCATGGAGCTGAGTTTGGGGCATGTACTGCCCAATCAAGACTCGCCCAACCCTGACCAACAGTTGGAGGAAGGGCTGTTGCTTGATGAATTGAAAGAGCTCATCAGTCAGTTGGACGTACGGCAGCAGCATGTCGTACAACTATTCTATGGCATCGGTGTGCCCCATCTCACCATGACAGAGATAGCACAGGAAATGGGGCTGAAGCGTGAGCGCATCCGACAGATACGTGACAAAGCGGTACGCAAGATCTGCAAGCTCACTAAAAACACTGATCTGAAAGATTATCTCAGAAAATAAAAGGCGATATGAAATACCTCTTGGTCTCCGACATCCACGGTTCACTGCCCCGTCTCAACAAGGCTCTCGAATTCTATCGGGAGCAGCATTGCGATATGATGTTGCTCGGAGGCGATATTTTGAACTATGGCCCTCGCAACAGCATACCCGAAGGCATAGATGCGCAGGGCATCGTGAAAGTGCTCAACAGCATGGCCAACGACATCGTGGCCGTGCGCGGCAACTGTGACGCGGAGGTAGATCAGATGCTCCTCGACTTCCCCATGATGAGCGACTATACACTACTGGTAGATAATGGCAGGCGCATCTTCCTGACCCACGGCCATGTGTATCACAAAGACCATTTGCCCAAAGGCCGCTTCGATGCCGTCATCTACGGGCACACTCACCTGTGGCAACTCGATCGCGAGGACGACACCGTAATTTGCAACACCGGCTCCATCACCTTCCCCAAGAATGGTAATCCGCCCACACTCGGCATTATGGATGATGGGGAGATTACCATCTACACCCTTGACAAGAAACCTCTCAAAACCCTGAAGATATAATCTCTGCTATGCAGGACTTCAAGGCAGACTGCCGGAACTGACAAGAAAAAATGCAACATGTTGAAAACAACACATTGCATTGGCATATTTGTCGGGGCGACAGGATTCGAACCTGCGACCACCTGGTCCCAAACCAGGAGCGCTACCGGACTGCGCTACACCCCGTTGCAACATCAGCAGCAAGCCATAAAGCCGTATTCTCGCCGATTTGCGAGTGCAAAGGTACTCCATTTGTTCCATACAGCCAAACTTTTTCTCATGTTTTTTGAAAATGCAAATATGTAAAGGCATAGACAAGAAACATGAACCCAAACTCTGGCAACTATTCAGCCATCCCGGCTTTTTTGATCTTCCACGGGATTGTCCAATATTTTTCTAAATGTTTTAAAGAACACGAAAAAGTGCCGTAACGGTATCGTCCGACCATCGCTTCAGCCTTGCCATCAGGCAGAAACGATGACGTACAACGTTCGGTGTACGTGCATACGACGTTCGGTGTACGTGCATACGGCGTTCGGTGTACGTGCATACGACGTTCGGTGTACGTGTGTACGACGTTCGGTGTACGTGTGTACGACGTTCGGTGTACGTCGCCGTCTGAACAG
>CAUTTP010000002.1:0-103505 GCA_963541305.1 uncultured Prevotella sp. | reverse complement strand
TTTTATTAATATCTTACTTAAAGTGGGTGGATTCCATAAGCGAGTGCAAAGTTAGGCAATTCTGTCGTTAATCATGTCTGCTGGCTTTGAAAATCCATTTTTCTTTCTGGGCCTGTTGTTGAGTTTCTCTACAATTTGCCTGACGTACCCCCTTGAAATCCCCCTGAAGTCTGTCCTTTGGAGGATGTACTGCCTGAAAAGTCCGTTCATGTTCTCTATGGCCCCCTTTTCCCAAGAGCAATATGGATGTGCAAAGTAAACCGTGGTGCCCAATTCCCTTGCGATGATTTCATGTGCTGCAAACTCCGTCCCGTTGTCCGTGGCTATGGTCTTTACGGGCAGTCCGCTCCCTTTGAACAGCCTTACGACGGCATTCAATGCAATATATAACGATATAAATTCTAAATTTGACTTAAGAATTTGAGGATCAAGTATGTTTGTCCATTCTTCTATATGAGATTTCATATTACTATTTTTTTAAATGTCGCCAAGTAGTAGTGTTCCTAAAAACTGAACCAGTAAACAATGTTTTTTCTATTATACTAAATAATCTCATAGATTTTGCATATCCTCCTGTAAACTCAGGCTCAAATGCTATAGTAAAACCTTTTATCCTCTGCAAAATCCACCACATGAACTGAGATTGGCTGTCAATAATTTCTTTTATCTCTGCTTCTTTAACAAAAGTCGTTTTCTGAATACAATTTGTTGAGGGATTTTCTATTGTAAAGAAATCCAAATCTATATCAAGAAAAACATTATCAATTTTTGTGTTCATCAAATAATCATAGGCTTCATAGGTCGTAGTAAACTTCTTAATGAAATGTATATTGCCAAACATGTCTATAATATTCTCATCGTAGCCTCTACAGTCCATATCTTGTTTACAAATAACATAAACATTTCCTATGATATTTTTATACATAGCTGCTGCAATATGATTATCGTTCAATCTGGATAATCTTGCCCAAGCATAAAATGCTGTTTCAAAAGTGTTTTCAGTGTTTAATGCCTTTAATTCTTCTTTTTGGCTATCTCCTGGGTATACCAAATCTTGATGCCAATCGAGAGTAACTAAATCTATGAGGGATTGCTGTTTTTTCGCCCATAAAGACCAGAAATAAAAAGCAAATCTGTGATCATTAAACATGGCTAGACTTATACTTTCCCTGTGTAAATAATAGGGGTGTATAAGATAAACTAAACTCGTCCCAGGTGGATAATGAGTCATGTTTTTAATTAGTGGTTCATATTTTACCATGCTATTATAATTGGTTACATAATAATCTATAGAGTTAACACAATCCCTAATACCTTCTAAGCAAAATCGTTAGAAGTTTAGATGCTTTCTTGCAAAGCTACTCATTCATAATGAAAAAGGCGAACAAAATGACAGGAAAATCCCATTACGAAGCATAAAATGTCACGTAAGAGGCGTATTTGATAATCAAGGTACATAAAAAGGGCAGCCTCCACATTTCGTTGTTTGACAAGAACTTGCAGAACTTTCCTCTTTTATCTGCAGAAAGAGACAAGGTAAATATTCCTGTCACCCGACTCTCTCTTCCGTAGCAACAGGCTCTTGGGATACTTACCATATCCCGGTAATCTGCCGGTTTCGACATTGTAGGACACAATGGCAAGCAATAGAACAGTTGTGATAAAAATAGATTTCATTTTCCGTTTAATGGTTCTACGGAATATATGTAAAACATCTAACGAATATAGGAATTTACAATAGCTTCCTAAACTTCATCTCTGTAAATCTGTTGATTTCCTTCTTATAGATTTCAAGATGATGAAGGATGATGTTCTCCACATAGATACCGATGGTCATATCCCTGTTTCTCATCGACATGACTATCTCTGCCAATTTATCCTGCAACTCTTTGGCTACATAGATGGTCTTCCGATTTTTCAAGCTGTTACGGCAGATAAAAAAGGATTCATGATCGCCTTTGGCTGCCATACGCTTTTCTCGCTTTTGATTTTTCACGAAATCCTTTGCTATTGGTTCATCGCCTCGGGAATCCAACTTTTCATACAACTCTTCTACCTGGGAGATTTCATCTCACACTCTTTTCTCTTCATAGGAATACCTTGCGAAACAAGTTCCATATGGCAACGGAATCAACCGTGCCGGTTTTCTTTTCTGTCATACTCTTTGGGTTTAATTTAATTGTTTATCTGCAGAAATGCCGGCGAGATTTCTGTTCTTTCTCTTCTTCCCCCTCCTCATCTTCCATGGATAACTTGTAATTCTCGATTTCCTGTTGAAGATTCTTGGCATGTTCCCGAAACATGAAGTCTTGGAACGGAACACTTGAATCTTCCTCTCTTGACTTCACCAAGACATTGATATATTCGGCTTTGTCCTCCTTCAAGACTTTATTGAGAATCAGACCAAATTCATTCTGGAGATGATTCATGAGCAACCTCGACATCCTCCCATTACCGTCTACCCATGGGTGGATCGTCACGAGTTTCAGATGTGCGTCAAAACTCAAACGGTATTGCTCGTATATGTCAGGGTTCTTTAATAATTGCTCCCGTCTTTCATTCATTTCCTCGCAGAATTCTTTTAGCTTCTGTGGTACTTTCAGGTAATTCATATATGACTTTCCACCATATCCGGCTGTTACGTTCACAAGGCGCAAATCTCCTTCTGATGAATTGAAAGTGCCGCCAAGCGTATTATATACTGTACCGGTTCTCCTCATGACTATTGACGAAAGGCGCTTTAACATATCAATAGAGAGAGGCGTGTGTCCCTTTGCCGTCTCTATGCTCTGCTCATAGGCATCCTTTAAGTCGAGGTTCATGTTTTGCTCTGTGATATTTTTCCCTTTGGCCGTAATGCCTTCATCAAAGAGCAGCTGGTTTTCCACCTCGGTCATTGTTGAACCTTCGATAGCCGTCGAATGGGTCACAATGGAATAAAGATAGAACTTTTCATAGTCTATCTGTTCTTGGAAGTTCAGTCTTTTATGCTCGTTCAGAATATCTAAAAAGTCTTGTTTATTCATAATCGGCTTACCTTTACGACAGCAAATATACTAAATTACGGTCGATTAAACATTTTTTTTTAGAGAAAAGCCCGTCATGCCGATAGCTCAGCGCTATACATTTTAAAAAGAATCAGTGATATTTCGCCCGCTATATATTAACGTGAGTTCGATATAAGAAAACATTGTTATCTGCTAAAAAGTTGAAACTAAACGATGCAAATCCGCCCGTCTGTCTTTGCTGTTTCATCTTCAGGCGGCAGTCTGGTCGACCGGCAGTTCGCCGCATCGTAGCTTTGACGGACGGCGGTCGTGGATGTGAAGTTGCGCCGGCATACCCGGACGTGGGGTTCTCCAAGTGCTCAACATCTTCTCTCCCTGTGCGTTTCGTCGCCGCTTCCCGCCCAGATGACCACGTACGGCGTACGGTGTACGTGCGTACAGCGTTCGGTGTGCATGCGTACGGCATTCGGTGTACGTGCGTACGGCGTACGGCGTACGCCGACATCGGGATGAGAGCGGTGTGCCGTTTGGCATATACGCCGTTTAGATAAGCCCCTTTGGGGCAAAGGTATTTATAGACACGATGGTATGTAGGGCTGTCGGCATACCGACGAAAGACAAAAAATTAAAAATACTTAAATTACTTGCCAAATAAAAAATAATGTTTATATTTGCAAAAAGCGAATGTCTATCAACAGTAAAGAATACGAAAGGAGAAGGTATGCAAAAAGGAGACATTTCAGCACATCATGTGGACAGCAACTTTGGTAGCCTAAATTACGCGAGCAAACAGGCCTAATTGACGTGAGATTTATCACGAGGCGTACCAATTATTTTCATAAATTTGAAGAAAGTTTACGCCAACACATATTTACGAAATAATGCAGACTATTGACTTAGCATAGAATCAAAAATCTATTAACAAAATAACCGCTATGGCAAATGAGTTATCTGCCGCTTCATTCCTGAAAGCTGCTGATAAGGAGCAAAGCTTTAAAGGAATTGAGGTTCCAAAAATTGAGGCTCCAAAAGGAGGTGGTGCGCTAAAGAGTATTGACGAGAAATTCTCGGTCAACGCTGTGAACGGTACGGCCAGCATCAGTATTCCTGTTCCCGTGACTCAAGCACGTTCCATGACACCGTCGATGGCCATATCGTATGACTCTGGTAGAGGTAACGGCATCTTCGGTATGGGATGGGGAATAGACACCAGTTCGATATCGCGAAGCACTGACCGCAGGCTTCCTCGCTATGAGGATGCTGAGGAATCTGACACATTCGTGATCTCCGGAGCAGAAGATCTTGTTCCTATGTTTGATAAGGATGAAAATGGCTTCCTGATGGACGATGGCAAGGGTGGATATATGCTGAAAAAATCGTCATCAGGCAATTATTTTATACAGTACTATCTACCTCGCACGGAAGGTTCTTTCCAGCGTATTGAGCGCCTGACGCATAAACAGACAGGAATTGTCTGCTGGAGGGTCACATCGCGCAACAACCTTACAACCTATTTTGGCCTGACGGAACAAGGCCGCATCTCTGATCCGGATAACCCACTTCATACTTTCAAATGGTTTCCGGAGCTGGCAGTTGATCATATGGGCAATTGTCTGCATTATATATATAAGGAGGATGCGTCGAACCGCTACCTTTCCAAGATTCTTTATGGGAACCACCATCCATACGATGTGGCATTGCCTACCGAACCCGATGCTATTAGACTTCCGGCTGATGAGGATTTCTTCTTCAGCATTGTATTTAATTATGGAGAATACTCACAGGGGCAGGAGGTAAGAGAATGGACAACCCGTCCCGATAGCTTCTCATCTTATCGTTCAGGGTTTGAGATCCGTACAAAGAGACTGTGTCAAAGCATTATGCTGTTTCATCACTTTGAGGAACTGGGAGGCAGAACGCTTGTACGGTCTGTCGACTTTACCTATTCTCAGGATGAGTGTATGACCTTACTGGATGCAGCAGTGCAAAAAGGATATATCCGTCGTACTGACGGCTCTTATTCAGAGAAGAGTTTTCCTGCTCAGGTTTTCACCTACGAGAAGCATGCTTGGCAAACAGAGGTCATCATCCCGAGGAAAGATCCGCAGATTCCTGCAGGCATTACAGGAGGATGGCTGCTGACCGACCTTTATAATGAGGGAATCCCCGGCTTGCTTTTCGAGCAAAATGGTGTGTGGTACTACAAGCATAACCTTGGCGAAGGCATTTTCGGGGAAGCGGTGAAGGTGTTAGAAAAACCTTCTTTCTTTGGATTTCCACTTTCACTGATATTCTCTGATCTTGATGGAAACGGCAGGAAGCAGTTGGTGAATATGCAAAGTGGCCAGCGAGGATTCTTCCCCATGGATGATAACGGCAGATGGAATGCCTTCCATTATTTTGATCAACTCCCGAACATTGATATCAATAGCCCGGAGGTCTGCTCCATAGACCTTAATGGTGATGGCAGACCGGATATTCTCATCACTGAGGATCATGCCCTTACATGGTATGCTTCATTAGGAAGAAAAGGCTATGGTGAGCGTATTAGCATTCCCGCTATTATTGAGGAGAATAACGAGCCTGCTGTGATGTTCTCTGATGCTACACAGAGCATCTTCCTTGCTGATATGACTGGTGACGGCCGTACAGATATCGTCCGTATCCGACAAGGTGAAGTGTGCTACTGGCCTAACATGGGTTATGGCAGATTCGGAGAAAAGGTCACGATGGAGAATTCACCGGTCTTTGAGGGCTTTGAGTCTTTCAATCCTCAGCAGTTTCTTCTTGCCGACATCAATGGCACTGGCACCACAGACATTGTATATATGGGTACTCATGGATTTCGTATCTGGCTGAATTGCTGTGGAAACAGTTTCAAGGAAGAGCCACTGCAGATAAGTTCTTTCCCAGAGATCCATTCAATGGTTCAGGTAACAATGTCCGATATCTTGGGAACAGGAACAGCCTGCATCGTATGGTCATCGGCTTTGGGTAAGGATCAGGAATCTTCATTGCGCTATATAGACCTGATGGCATCCAGAAAGCCTTATCTCCTTGTCGGGTACTCCAACAGCATGGGTAAGGAGGTGAGCCTGAATTATAGGCCTTCAACAGCCTATTACTTGGAAGACAAGAAGACTGGTAATCCATGGAATACAACTGTTCACTTCCCTGTCCACTGTCTTGAGAAGATTACGACCAGAGATCTGATAACCGGCTGGGTGTTTGCCAATTCCTACCGCTATCATGACGGGTACTACGATCACGAAGAAAAAGAGTTCCGTGGCTTTGCCTTCGTTGAGCAGAAAGACATTGAAAGGATAGACGTTCCGGATGCTTCCAACTTACAGAATAAACGCCTTGATCAGGACCCTGTCATCTCACGTTCGTGGATGCATACAGGCGCGATGGCGTCGGGTGATGTTGATGTGGAATCCTCCAAACTGCTCCACGGCTATGATATGAGCAACCTCACCATGGAAGAGAGACGGCAGGCTGTTCGTTGTATGAGAGGATCAGTGATGAAGAATGAAGTCTGCACGGAAGACGGTATGCTCTATCAGAGACAGACTTCACGGAGTAAGGTGCAGCTCATCCAGCCCAAAGGCCAGAATGACTTTGCTGTGTTCATGAGTGTTCCTGTGGAATCCATCACCTATAGCTATGAGAAAAACCTTGATGATCCGCGTATCAAGCATGGGCTTACTCTTGATACTGATGAGTATGGCCAGATCCTAAAATCCGTTCAGATAGCCTATCCTCGTCAGATCGTAGACAATACTCTTCCTCTGGTGGCACAGCAGTTCCAGACGAAGACCGTTCTCATCTATTCGCAGAACCTGATGACAAGTGACATCAATAACTGTGATGTCTATATGCTTCGTCAGCCTGCAGAGGCAATGCTCTATGAGGTAAAGAAAGTGGCTCATCGTGGAGAACTGTATGCTCTGTCGGATTTTTCAGATATTGACCAGCAGGAAAAGGAGCTGTTGTCTCATTCGAAGGTCTTGTATTACGACGAGAATCTGCTGTCACCACTGCCTTTGTATAGCCATTCTTTTCCGTCAATTGCCTATGAGAATTACCAACAGGTCTATAAGGAAAGCCAGTTTGATGACATCTTTGAGGGACGTGTGACCGAGGCTATGCTCAAGGAAAGCAAGTATGTGAAATCGGATGATAACACGTGGTGGGTTCGCTCCGGAAATGTCTATTATTGTCATGACCGTGACACTATCGAAGATGTGAAGGCTCGCTTCTATACTCCGTTGTATTATCTTGATGCTTTCGGTGCCAGAACGATGGTGGACTATTATAAGGATTATTTCCTGTTTGTTCAGAAAGTAACTAACATCTTTGGATGCTCATCGGAGATCAGAGAGTTTGATTTCCGTACCATGCAACCGACACTGATCAGTGATGTTAACGGAAACCTGACAGGTGTTGTCACAGATGAGCTGGGCATGGTCAAGGCATCTGCCGCGATGGGTAAGGGTGACGAGGCTGATAATCTTGAGGAGCAGACAGACATCACCACTGATGAAGAACATAGGCTGATAGTTCAACTACTCGCAGCAGAAAAGCCAAGTGATATCACGACAATTGCCAGACAACTACTGAAGCATGCCAGTATGCGGTACCTGTACTTCCCGAATCAGTTCATAAGATACGGAAAACCTGTCACCACGATAGGTATCATCCGTGAGGAATATGACAAGGTGAATGCACTGTCACCTCTTCAGGTGTCCTATGAGTATTCCAGTGGATTGGGAGCCTCAGTGCTGCAGAAGGTACAGGCAGAGAATGCTCCATACGGAAAAGCGGGGAACGATGCTTTCCGCTGGCTTGGTAACGGAAGAACTATACTGAACAATAAGGGTAAGGCGATCATGCAGTTTGAGCCTTACTTCTCTGATACCCCTCAGTATGAAGATGCTCCTGAGATGGTTGAGCAGGGAGTATCACCTGTCATGCATTATGATGCCCTCGGTCGGCTGGTTCGTACCGACTTCCCGGATGGAACATTTCAGGAAGACGAGTTTGACGCATGGTCTGTCACTTCTTTCGATGCAGGTGACAGTGTGAAGAAATCCGACTGGTATCAGACACATCTGGGGGATGAGGCTGCTATTCGGTCTGAAGTGTATGACTCTACACCATCAAAAGTATGCTATGATACGCAGGGACAGCCGGCAGTGATGATAGACTGCCTTCGCAATGAAGAACAACATCAGCATTTGCTCATCACACAGGCTGTACGTGACGTGCTTGGCAATATCTTGTATATAGTCGATCCCCGTGGAAACAAGGTCATGAGCTATGCCTATGATATGCTGAGCCGACCACTCTATCAGTGTGGAATGGATAACGGGCAGCGCTGGATGCTTACAGACATGGAAGGTAAGCCTTCTTATGCATGGGACGAACGCGGATTTGAATTTGAGACTCTCTATGATGTACTGAAGCGTCCAACGTTGTCTATTGTACGCAACAGGGAAGAAAGGACGGAGAATATCATTGCTCGTGTCATCTATGGTGAAGATAAGCTCTCTGCAGATCTTACGAATATCCGTGAGATTCAGGCACGTAACCTTCTGGGCAATGCTGTTCAGGTTTACGACACTGCAGGACTGGTAGAGACTGATGCGTATGACTTTCATGGAGTGCCATTACAAACAAGACGTCGGTTAGCCATGAACTACAAGGAAACGGTCAACTGGACAGAGAATAACCTTGAAGCAGACCTTGAACAAGAGGTGTATGCTACATCTATGAAAATTGATGCTTTGGGCCGTGTCACCGAGCAGACTTTTCCTGATGGAACCGTTGCCACAACGATATTTAATGCTGGAGGTTTAATGTCATCTCAGCACATACGGTTTGCTGATGGCAGAAAGCCAATAGTGCCGTTATCCAATGTCATATACAATGCCAGACGACAACGAGAGTATGTTTCTTATGGTAATGGCGTTTCTGTCCGCTATACCTTCGATCCTTTGACTTACCGTATCACCAACATCAGAAGCACCAAGGAAGACGGAACATGCCTTCAGGATCTCAGTTATATATATGACGTCACAGGTATGGTTGTAAAGATTACTGATGCCACGATTCCGACGATGTTCTTCAGAGGACAAGAGATTCATAGTGCAAGTATGTATCAGTATGACTCTCTTGGCAGGCTTTTATCGGCCACAGGCCGCGAGAATGATACTGCATTAGAACTTCTGAATACAGATAACTATTCAGACGAGGCTTATTGCCACATGCTTTATAAAGGAGATGCGAAGGCCTTGCGATACTATAAGCAGTCATACTCGTATGACGATGCAGGGAATATCCTTCTGATGAAACATAATTCAGATGCAGTCAAATGGACAAGAGAATATGTGTATGAAGATCAGAACAATCGGTTGAAGTATACTAAGGTAGATGGCTTTAAATATGAATATTCCTATCACGAGAAGCATGGCTTCATTACCACAATGCCGCACTTATCAAGAATAGGTTGGGATCCCCTTGAACGTATCACCTGTACATCCAAGCAAGTGCGTAACGATGGTGGTGAACCTGAGACAACCTATTATCAATATGATGGTACTGGACAGCGTGTTCGCAAGGTAACTGAGTGCCAGTCTGCTAATTCAACACCACATATGAAATCACAACGTATCTACATGGGTAGCTATGAGTGTTATCACTGTAGATTCGGAGCAAATGCAGGACTTGAAAGGTCTACAATCAGTGTGCTTGATGGTGGACATCGCTATGTAATAATAGAACACCGGAATGAGGTTGATGATGGAACAGTGAAAGACTTAACAAGGTATGAACTGTATAATCATCTGGGTTCGTCATGTCTGGAAATAGATCAAAAAGCAGAGATCATTTCGTATGAGGAGTATCATCCATATGGCACGACTGCATATCAGGCAAACTATAAGGAAATCAAAACTTCAGCCAAGAGATATAGGTATACTGGAATGGAGCGTGATGAAGAAACAGGATTAAGTTATCATTCTGCAAGATATTATATTGCTTGGTTAGGTAGATGGCTAAGTTGTGATCCGATTGGAATTGATGGTGGAATCAATTTATATTGCTACTGCAACTGCGCACCTAATATGTATAGTGATACCTCTGGTACAGATTGGGTGAACAGACTCATGGGTGGCTTACAAATCATTGGAGGTGTGGCTGAGGGCTTTGCGGCAGCAAACTTATTCGGTATAGCTGGTGCTGCATCTGCTACAGGAGTTGGTGTTGGTATTGGCGCTTTGGCAGCAACAGGTGGAGTTGTATTAACTGCCAGAGCAGCAGATAATGTTTTTACAGGAGGAAAGCACTTATTTCTTGATTCCGAAGATCGCACATATCTTGCAGAAGCAGCAACAGGATGGGCGGAGATTGCCGGAAGCGAAAAACAAACTGCACACGAGTTTGGTGATAATGTGGAATTGGGAGCTTGTTGGGCTGAAATGTTTGTTTCTGTTGGCTCGTTTACTGTTAATACAGTCAGATCTGTAAAAGCAGTAAAAGCAGCAAAAGCAATATCTTCTGAGAAACAATTGTTGTCTTCCAGTGCAAAAACCTATTCTGTAGATACGGCAGCTATAAATGTTGCTAAAGCAGATGCTACAGATATGACAAGAATAGCCGACATTTATGATATGGTAGCATTAAATACTGTTAGGATAGATGCAGCAGGCATGACAAGAATAGCCGGTATTTCTGATATGGTAGCATTAACAAGAATAGCAAATGCTTCAAAATTGGTACCTGTTACTGATGCTGTAGGTATGACAAGAATAGCTAATATTTATGATATGGTAGCATTAAATACTGTTAGGATAGATGCAGCAGGCATGACAAGAATAGCCGGTATTTCTGATATGGTAGCATTAACAAGAATAGCAAATGCTTCAAAATTGGTACCTGTTACTGATGCTAAAGGTATGACAAGAATAGGTAATGCCTCAGGAATAATAAAAACAGAATCTGCTTACACAGCAAATGGTGCTATTTTAGATTCTGTTAGAAATACTGCAAGTATTACTCCAGCTACTCAGGCATGGTATCAATATCTAAAACCAATAACAGATTCAGTACAAGGAAGCAAAACATATACTACTGTTACTAATGTTAGCGGCGCAGGTAGCTTCTTATACACTAATTATAATTATTATAAAAAATACTGTAGTAAATGATTATGCTGTATATCAATATTATCCTAAATATTTTCCGTACGTTTTCGCTAAGTATCATGGGGCAGTTGTCTGCCCTACTCGTTCTTAAGCCACTCGTCTGGGTGTTTTTGCACTTTTTCAGCCGGGAAGCGTCTTTATGTCACTCTCTTTATACCCGCTTCATCATCGCTTTTCAGCCTGACGATGGCATACGCCGAACGCTGTATGCATGCACACCGAACGACGTATGCACGTACACCGTTCAGTGTACGCACGTACATCGGACGACGCACGTCGCCTCTTGCGCCAAATGGCAATTCCGGGCGATGTTCCGGAAACTGCCATCAAGGTGTTTTTTCATGTTCTTGAAACGTTTAGGACAATATTGGTTGTATGTTTGATTGAATGTTAACTTATTGATATTTAAGATATGAAAGAAACAATCCAATTAACTGTTACAGGTAAGGTGACTGGACTCAACAACGTGAAGATTCCGGGAGTCACTGTGAATGCTTTATGGAATGGGCAAACTCAACAGTCAAATACCATTATGGGATCGGCCAAAGTAGATGCTTGGGGTAAGTACAGGCTTACTTATTCCTATGAAACCGACAAGAATATGAGTAGCTTCTCCGATGCTGTACCTCTCAAGTTTATCGTTGAGGCCGGTGAGAAGAAGATTGTCGTGGGGACTATGGAATTTACACAGACTACGCTTGAAGAAACGCATGACATTGTACTGAACTATGTGCATTTTACCAATGTTCTGTCGAAAGAGCAACTGGCCATTGCACGTCCACTGGCTTCACTGTCTCTTTCTGCGTTCCAAAAAGTCAATGCTACGGAAGAACAGAAAAAGCTGATACTTTATGTTCAGAGTCTGACAAACACCAAGGATGACGGCTGTTTCAATGAGCGCACTTACTACGATCTGAAAGCTGCAATCTTTCACACAGGAGTAGTGTTCAACAAGAAAAAGAGTGCCAAGCTCTATGAGATGATGACTGAGTTGGGCTACAAATTCTCAGAAGAAGTTGCAGCCATGAACTTCATCAACGGAACCTCCCTTGAGCCAATCAACGACCTTAGAATTGAGAGAGGTATCGAATGTACAAATTTCATTGACGAGCCGGCATGGAACATGTTAGAGGAAGAACTATTGGCAAAGAGGCTCAAGGACAGTGAGTATGCTGCCAGAATTCAGAAGTTGGTAGATAAAGCTTCTCGGTTCATTCTAAAGACAGAGACGAAAAAAGCCTCAACAACCCCTAAAATGCAGACAAAGACTCTGATTCCTGCTGCAATTCAGAAAACGGAACATGTGTCAAGGCTTCAGGAAAAACTTGGTGTCGCCAAGACAGGAACCATCAATCTGGAGACATTCAAGAAGTTGGAAAGCGTTTGCAGAAGTCATGGAACTAAAAAGACCTATCTTTCTGCACCTCCTATCAATAGGTTGACTGTTCCCAACCGCGATATGAGCCTCAATGTCAAGGATGAGATACGGGTTAATGCTCTTCAGGATACATTAGCCCATTTGGGGCATAAGATTGATATGTCGGAGTACGATTCACATACCTTTGGCAAAACCACCTTAGAAGCTATTTATAAGTTCCAGAATGACAATAAGCTCCCTGCTACGGGAAAATTTGACAAGGTGACCAGTAAGTTTATGGCTGGTCTTTTGGTAGCAGGAAAACCGAAGCATAGCAAGTTATTACACACACATACCATAAGAGGTTCCGTTCGTGATAAGTTGTGGAAAGGCAAGAAGGGTATGACTGTTAAGGTCTTTCTGCAGAACATAGACATCAAGGAGCAACTCCTTGGGACTGGCATAACTGGCAAGAACGGTTTCTTCGATATTCCATTTCGTGGTCCTGTCAACAGTTCCTCTCATAAACGAGAAAAATCGTTCAATGTCAAGGTACGTCTATATGATTCATGGAAGCCGAATGTGTGTATCGGCGAGAAATATGTGCGTGTAACATCAAAGCAGACCTATGTAAACTTTACTGCAAAGCTGGTTAACTGCAAAACAGTCTGGACCGGCAAATATCTTGGTATCGATGAGTATACTAAGGTATATAACTCTTTGCAGAAGACGTTGGGCGGTCATTTCCCTGACTATCTCCCTGTCTGTAATCGGCCGGTTGCCAATGTCGCTAAACTGTGCTCCGTTACTACAGAGCAGATGCTCCTGTTTGTTCTCTCCAATCGACTATGTGAAGAAGCAGAAAGGATCCATCTTATTTCTGATGACCATAAAAGAACAGACATATTACTCGAGGCCTTAACACCAGAGGTGTATTACGGGCTTCTGCGTGAAAATATTTTCGGCAAGATCAGCTTGAATATGTTCAAAGCAGAGGCAACCATTGGGTCTTCGACAGACAATATCCGAAAGAGAATCAAAAATATTCTTATTCAATCCAAGTACATTTCACTTCATGAGTTCAGGAAAGCAATCAACAATGCACTTAATAGTAATATTGTCAGTAGAAATGTCTATGTAGCTAAGTCTGAGATACTTAATCAGTTAAACCTGTTAAGGAAACGTGTTATCCTGAGTACTCCGTTGGAAGAGACTCTTTATACGCTCGAGCAAGCTCTCAACAGCATTGAAGGTAACAGGTTATTCGGGCAATCATGGAGTTACGCTGTTGCTGAATTGTATTCGCAGACCTTCAGTTTGAATGAAAAATTCTTTGATTCCTTTGCCCGGTCAATGCCAAACGGCGATTATGCAAAACAGTTCATTACACTGTTCCGTGTTTGCTTAATAGTACGAGATAATCTCGAGGCAATGAGAAAGACCTATAATAGCATTGTAGGACATTTCGTTGGCAAGTTAGGAAAATACTCTGACCAGCAGTGGAATAGCTTTGGAGTGAGAGGAGATAGCCTGACAAGTGTCAAGAACCAACTTCTTAAATACTGGACCAAGGAGTGTTTCATCTATCGCACGAGCTTGAAAATATCTGGTGCCACAGATGAAGTCAAAAGTGCAGTCAATGTTTTATTGGAGTGCATGTTTGACGATGATGATAGCAGAAGATTTGACCTGTACAACACTAAACAGGCTGATAACTTTAGCTATAAGACCTCAGGAGGTGTCGCATTCAATAAGGCAACTGTACGAATGGTGCAACGCGTCCGTAAGATTACCAGTGATCCTGATATTGCCGCAATCCTTCTCAACAATAATCTTACCAGTGCATCAACTATCTATTTCAAGGGAGAACGTGAGCTGAGTTCTCTCCTGACGAGAAACGGAAGATCCAGCGCTGATGCTAAAAACCTTTTCAAGCGTGCAGAGTATATCTATGCACAGGTTCTGGCATACTATCTCAATCTTTGTGATGCTGTTGCCAAGCCGAAGAAGGAGGGTAAGAGTTCACCAGAGCTCCGTAACTTGTTCGGTACACTTGACAGCTATGCCGTAGACGAGGATATGACACTTCTTGGTCCGCCTGCATACCTTACCGACCTCCTCCGTTATCTGAGCGAGATGCCTGCTTCCCATGGAAAAACAGCCTTAGATGTGCTCTTTAACCGCCGTTCTGATATTGGGGATATCAAACTAAACTCCGCCAATGCCAACAATACGGTGCCATATATTGATCTGGTATGCTATACCTTAGAGAATTACATTCTGAATTCACGTCAAACGGGTGTTACTACCCCACGTGGTGCTACTATTGACGAGATTCGTACAGCCAAGAGTGGTGTTGCCTATAAATTCTTTGCCAACAGTGATGTTCCTCTTCTGAAGCCATATTTCTCCCTTCCGCAAACTAAGGTCAAGGCATATCTCGAGTTTTTAGGAGCACCAAGATACAAACTGATGGAGATGATGGGTGTGAAACCTATTTATGTTGCTGGTGAGTATTTTGGAATGTCGAAACGGGAACTGGAATCACTAATGGACTCGGGACCGAGTAATGTCAAGACCTATCTGGATGGCATGAAGGTTATCGATCTGATGAAGAGCCTGAATATGTCATACAATGAGCTCATGAAACTCCTTGAGTTCTTTGATTTCACATTTATCCAGAGTTCTGTCAGTGATTATGCGGATATCACCCTTCAGGCAGTAACAAACAGGCAAGCAAGTGGAAATGACCGTACACTTGAGGAAGCTGTACTCCTGCGTCGTCTTCAGAAGATGAACGGTCTAAGCCTCACAGAGTTACTAATGTTGGCGAAACATACCATGATCGGTAATAACCGCTTTAGCTCATCTGCAGAAAGAGAGAACCTCATCATAGAGGTCTATTGTTTCAGACAGATGATGGAATCCATGTCGTTGTCTTTTAAAGAGACACTTGAGCTTCTGGGAGGAGAGTGCAGGTATGGCGAGCAGATGGAGATCAATGAAAGAGCAGTCACTCGTCATTACAAAGACCTCAAGGCTTTACAGGTTCTCATCCCGGGCTACTACTCCATTCGTAAGGCTAGTGAACTGAGGCTATTCTTCAAGAAAGCTGATATGCTTCTCGCCTCGGAATTCAGTGTCAAGGATTGCAAGTATTTGACTGGGACAGGCGGTGAGGATGAATCCTTTAGCCTGCTTGCAGAAAAGAGCCTGAACAATTATGCCAATAAAGTTTCTGCTATCTTTGCGCTTCCTGCAAAGAGTTCTGATGTGGAGAAGACTGAACAGGGTCGCCTTATCGAGCTAAATAACCTTCTCATCAGTTGGCTGGGTATGCCAGAGGATAAGGTCCTCTATCTGACAGACCAAGCTGCAGTCATTGAGGGCTTGAAGGAAAAACCGGTAGAATGGTGTCGACAGCTCCATCGCATCTCTATCTGCGACAAGCGGCTGACACTGACCAATGCTCAGTTTAAGACCCTTGCAGAGCAAAGTCGTCAACTCCAGACACCAGACTTCTTTACGATTGAGTTCCATGATTGGACTGTTGAACAGTTGCAGGCTATGTCACGTATCGTAGCCCTTGATTACGAATATCAGCCAAAGAACGATGGCAGTTGTTATATAGAAATGCTTTCTTCGGCTCGTAGTAAGGAAGAGATACTGACCCATATCACTGAGCTATCGGAGGTAAATATGAATGGCTATATGCCGGGAATGGATCAGGCATACTTCTATTCACCTTCATGCTATGAGGTGATGTCCGCCATGATCACTTGTATCAGGAAAATAGGATGTACAGCAGCAGATCTGATGAACTGGTATATCCCGGGCGACTATGCGCATGAAACAGACATAGCAGTGATACTTCGGGGTAAAATTGCAGCACGTTACTCCGAGACAAAGGCTACAGAATGGCTACGTCAGATAGAAGACCCAATCCGTGAGGCTAAGCGTGATGTGCTGGTTGCATGGATCCTCCAGAACGATAAATCCTTTACCAATACCGCTGCCATGACCAGCTACTTCCTCATGGATGTGGAGATGAATGCGGTTCAGGACACATCAGAGATCCGTCACGCGCTCAGCTCTATCCAGATGTTCGTACAGCGTTGCCTGCTGAACATGGAGACGGAAGTCACTGTGTCTGCCAATGACAGACAGGACACTTCCTCTACGAGCTCATGGTCTCAGTGGGCATGGATGAAGAACTATCGTATTTGGGAGGCCAACCGTAAGATCTTCTTATTCCCAGAGAACTATCTTGAACCGGAACTTCGTGATGGCAAGAGCCAGTTTTTTGATGAGCTTATGGCAGAAATCGGACAGAACGAGACCACCGAAGAAAATATGGAGGAGGCTTTGCTCAACTACTTACATAAGCTTGACGACGTCGCACATCTTGAGGTATGCGGCATCTACCATGATCAAGAAGATTTAAATACCCAACTAATAGGATACGAAAAGGATATCTGGCATGTCGTTGCACGCACAGTGTCATCTCCTCGCTCCTATTACTATCGCACCTATGATGTTAATTACAACAGTTGGACACCATGGGAGAGGATTGAGATAGAACTGGATGGGGAGCAGATCATACCTGTCGTATATAATCGCCGTCTCTATATTTTCTGGCTACAGTTCACCGAAAAGGCACTCAAGCCTGAGAAACTTCCTGCTGCAACTGCAACACAAGGAGCTACCAATATAGAGGAATCGCTCAAGTATTATGAGATTCAGCTTCTCTGGACTCAGAGGAAGGGCAGTGGCTGGTTGGCTAAGAAGATCTCCAAGCAAAAGCTGATTCACCCTTGGAGCCGTCCTGTCAAGAGCTACACACTGAAGCCTTTTTATAACCGAGACACGAATAATTTGTTATTGGATATCTACCTTTCTACATCTGATGAGTTCAATACAAGGAACAAGTATCTGAATTTCGGTCTATATTCAGACAATTCGGCTTTACGCACCCATTTTGCATACAATGAGACCTACTACCCTTGGCATTCATCTTCGTTTGTATTTGACGGTGAGGTGAAGGATGTCCTCTTCAAGGATGTTGATGGCTCATTGAAATATGTGCAGACTTATCTGGGCGAGGATGCCGCAGCTATGAAGAAGCTTGATAAATCCGGTATTCGTCTTGCGATGCCACAGGGTATGCATATGTCTGGTAACTGGATGACCAATAATGTTCATGACCAAGTGAACACCACAAATCTGAATGTTCCTGAATATACAGAATTCACCAATGTGACGCATACAAGCACATTGATGACAAGAGCTAAGGCTCCGTTCGATTTCCTGATCAGCCTTCAGAATAATCAAATCAGTGCTGTGAGAAAGAACGCACTGATGTTCTTCAAGGACAATACTCGCATCTTCAGCGTCCATACCAAATCCAGTGATGTGGATGGGAGGCTGAATCGCCGACAGGGTGCCTATGAGTTCAGACCATTCTATCATCCGTATGCGAACAACTTCATCCGCCAGCTGAACAAGGAAGGCGTGAATGGTATCTACCAGAAAGCCCTCCAGGAGCAGCCATGGATATACTCTCAGGGAAAGCGCAATAGCCAATTCTTCACCGACTATCACCCGACTTCTGTTGTTGTCAACAGTCCGACTGAAGACATAGATTTCACCTATGGCGGTGCATATAGCGTCTATAACTGGGAACTGTTCTTCCATATACCATTGACGATTGCATGCCGTCTGATGCAGGATCAGAAGTTTGAAGAGGCCATGAACTGGTTCCATTATATCTTTAATCCGATTGATTATGCCAAACAAGCTGAGGAATCTCCGGAATGCTACTGGGTAACCTTGCCGTTCCGTGAGAACGCCAGACAACAAGTAGACGTCACCTACAAAAAGAATGGTAACGAGCAGGATGATGGATACAGCATAACTGGTATCCTAGAACATATTGAGAAGTATACCGACCAAGTCAGGGCATGGAGAAACAATCCTTTCAAGCCGCATATTGTCGCTCAGTATCGTACTGCTGCATACCAGCATCAGGTCGTCATGAACTATATCAAGAATCTGATCGCTTGGGGTGATATGCTGTTCCGTGAGGATACGATGGAAAGTCTCAATGAGGCTACTATGCTTTACATGCTGGCAGGAGAGATACTCGGCCTGCGCCCAAGTAAGGTTAAAAATCCACTTTCACATTCAAATGACCTATCGTATAATGAGCTAAAGGGAAGCCTTGACGAGTTTGGAAATGGAAAAACGGATGCTAACCTACCTCTATATATAGAGGATAATATTCCTGTGGGCGACAGCTTTGTATTAGAGGAAAAGAAAGGTGCTGAGCTCCAGAAGCTGGATATCGCATACTTCTCGATACCATCTAATGATGCGATGGAAGCATGCTGGGATACGGTGGCTGACAGGCTCTACAAGATGCGTAACAGCCTGAATATCGATGGTATTTTCCGAAAACTGGCACTTTACGAGCCACCTATCGATCCGGCACTGCTCGTTAGGGCAGCTGCAATGGGAGTCAGCCTTAAGGATGCACTGTCTCAAGGAAAAGATGATGTTCCGGCGTACAGATTCCGTACGATCATCCAGAAAGCCGTTGAGTATTGTGATGACGTCAAGGCACTTGGAGACAAGCTCCTTGCTGCATTGGAGAAGAAGGATGCCGAAGCATTGTCTCAGCTCCGTCAGTCTCAGGAGCTCATGGTACTCAATGCTACTACTGCTATCAAGAAACAGCAGATTGCAGATGCCAAGGAGACTATCAAGCAACTGAACTACAATCTGGAAGGTGCTACGATACGTCAGAGTTTCTTTGCAAACATTGAAAACATGTCAGATAAGGAGACCGAGGCTTTAAGCCTGACCATAAAGGCTAATTCTTTGGAAAAATCTGCGGCTATGTATAAGATGCAGGCTTCCATCATGACCCTTTTGCCAAGCTTAACAGTCGGTGTCGAAGGTTTTGGAGGCTCGCCCGTTTTCAATTTGAATGTTTTTAATAGCGCAAACTTGGCTAATGCCATGAGCTTTATCGCTCAGGACAAGGAGATACAGGCTGCTATCATGCATCGTCGTTCCGGAATCCTCAGCACAAAGGCAGGCTATGAGCGTCGGTCTGCCGAGTGGGAGCTTCAGGCACAGACTGCAGCAAAAGAAATGCAGTCTCTCGAACGACAGATCGTCGGTGCAGAGATCCGTTTGGCGGTCGCAGAGCTTGACCTTGAAAACCACCAGCTTCAGATTGAGAACAATAAGGCCATGACTGAGGCTATGAATAATCGTTTCGCTACAGAGAAACTCTACAACTGGATGGCGAATCAAGTGATCAGTATCTACTTCAAGTCCTATCAGATGGCTTACGATCTTGCCCGGCAGGCACAAAAGTGCTTTGACTATGAGTTGGGCGAGACTGGGACTCAGATTATCAAGGATACACATTGGAAAAGTCTTTATAAGGGCTTGATGGCTGGTGAGTCTTTGCTGGTAAGTCTTCATGAACTTGAAAAGATGTATATGGAGAAGAATGTCAGATGTCTGGAAATGACAAAGCACATCTCGCTCGCAGAGCTTGCTCCGGAAGTACTGATGAATCTCATCAGTAATGGTGCTTGTACGTTCAACATTCCTAACAGCATTTTTGATATGGATTATCCTAACCATTGTCAGAGACGAATTAAGAATGTCAGCATCAGCATCCCTTGTATTGCAGGTCCTCATACGAATATCAACTGTACATTGACATTATCTAATGGAACGTATTATCTCAAGGACGGTTCTCGAAGGACATATCATGGTACCAACCGCTGCATAGCTACATCTACAGCCCAGAATGACAGTGGCATGTTTGAGGTGAATTTCAATGATGAGAGATACCTACCATTCGAGGGAATTGGTGTTGAAAGCGAATGGAACATATCCCTACCAAAGGACACCAACTACTTCGACAGGACAAGTATTGCAGATGTCATCCTTAATATCAGCTACACAGCCAAGATGAAGGAGAATGCGGTCGATCTCAAATCACTTTCCATCCCGTACGGTCGTCTCTTCAATCTCAAGTCAGAGTTTCCAACGGAATGGTATAACTTCGTACATTCGTCTAATGAGAATGGCAGGGCACTTGAGTTCTCTGCTACCATCGGAAAGGACCGTTTGGCACGTTACCTTAGAAACCTATCACTACAAGTGTTTAGCATCTGGGGAAAGTGCGGCGAAGAACTGAACGAGATCAGTACGGCAGAAGCGCATTATGATGATGGTGTCTTAAAGGTCACTTTGCCTAAGGAAGATGCCCATAAATATGACAATTTATACGTGATACTGAAACAAGAAACACAGAAATGATTTTTTATGAAAAAAAACTCATCAAAAAGTTGTTTGCTATCAAATTATTTCTTATATTTGCAGTGTCGGAGTTACTTAATTGTTTTATATTAGTCAGGATTGCCTCCTTCGTGTGATGGTTTTATCTGAATTAGTGGAGACACGCATAAGTGATTCAAGAAAAAGGACTTTGACTTTAACGAATAATCGAGTCCCGTTTGGCGCGCAGTACTAAAATACTGGCTTCAAGCGGGCTCTTTTTATGCTTGTTTTCTGGTGTCAGATCATGATAGGAGTTATAATTATTTATTGGTATTCGGTAAAACTTTTCTCTTCATATCTCTGTAAGGAAAAACGGCGTTAAAACTATTATTTCAAGAGTTATTCATCATTTATAATTAGCAAAACAACGCAAAAATATGATATATCCCAAGAATTTTGAAAAGAAAATAGGATTTGACGAGATCAGGACAATGCTGAAGAAGCAATGCTTGTCGGGTCTTGGCAAGGAGTTAGCAGATGAATTAGCCTTCAGCACTGATGCCCGGCAAGTGAACACATGGATGGAGGAGATACGCGAAATGCGGCATATCGGGGAAGAGGAAGAAGACTTCCCGCTGGCGTATTTCTTCGATGCGCGCGAAAGTGTAAAGCGTGTTCGATTGGAGGGAACGTGGATGGAAGAGCAGGAACTCTTCGATCTAAGACGTTCACTCAAGACCATCGAAGACCTTGTGAACTTCCTCTATCGCGGCGAACCCATCGTGCAGACAGCTCCAAATCTATTGGAAAACGATGAGAAAGGGGGAAACGATGATCCGTACGCATTGAGAAAGTGGACATATCCTGCTTTACATGATTTGGCCGATGGCATCGCCACCTTTCCCATACTCATTCAGCAGATTGATCAAATCATTGATAAATTCGGACATATACGCGACAACGCATCGCCCGAACTACAAAATATTCGACGCGAACTGGCTCGTGCCGAGGGGTCCATTTCGCGCATACTGACTGGAATACTTCGTGCAGCCCAGAGTGAAGGTGTGGTCGACAAGGAGGCCGTTCCAACCCTACGCGACGGACGTCTGATGATTCCCGTAGCGCCTGCGCTCAAACGCAAAATCTCGGGAATAGTGCATGACGAGAGCGCTACAGGCAAAACTGTCTTCATAGAACCCACAGAAGTGATCGAGGCAAACAACCGCATACGCGAGCTGGAGAATGAGGATCGCAAAGAAATTGTGCGTATCCTCACCAAGATGGCTGCCCGTATTCGCCCCCACGTGCACGAGATTCTCGATTCATATCACTTTCTCGCCCAGATAGACCTCATACAGGCTAAGGCCAAGTTGGGCAAGGAGATGAACGCCTTCGAGCCGGAAGTCTTCGATTATCCATACATTGACATGATCCGCGCACGCCATCCGCTGCTCGAAGCCCACCTCAAAGACGAGCATAGGGCACCGGCCGATTCCAACGAAGCCACCGATGCCGAGCAGAAACCGACGGCTATTATACCCATCGACATCATGCTTACCGCCGATAAGCACATTCTCATTATCTCAGGACCCAATGCCGGCGGCAAGTCGGTCTGCCTCAAAACCGTAGGCATGCTGCAGTATATGCTGCAATCAGGCCTGTCCATCCCCGTGGGCGATCGCAGCCAATGCGGTATCTTCAAAGATGTGATGATTGACATCGGCGACGAGCAAAGTCTGGAGAATGACCTCAGCACATACTCCTCTCATCTGCTCAATATGAAGAATATGATGCGTCAAGCATCCGACAGGACGCTGATACTCATCGACGAGTTCGGCACCGGCACGGAGCCGCAGATTGGCGGGGCTATTGCCGAAAGCGTGTTGACGCAGTTCTGCCGACGCGGTGCGTGGGCGGTAATCACTACGCATTACCAGAATCTTAAACACTTCGCCGACAATCATGACGGCGTGACCAATGGTGCGATGCTTTACGACCGCCATGAGATGCGCCCGCTCTACCAATTGGCGATCGGCCGTCCGGGAAGTTCGTTCGCCATCGAGATTGCCCGCAAAATCGGATTGCCGGAAGACGTGATCAGTAATGCCACAGACATCGTTGGCTCCGATTACATCCAAAGCGACAAATATTTGCAGGACATCGTGCGCGATAAGCGTTACTGGGAGCAGAAACGACAAACGGTGCATCAGAAGGAAAAGGAATTGCAGAAAGGCATTGAGCGATACGAAGCCGAAATCACAGACGTAGAAAAACAGCGCAGGGAGATCATTGCGCAAGCCAAACGCGAGGCAGAAGAATTGCTGAAAGAGAGTAACAGGCGCATCGAGAATGTCATCCGGGAGATACGCGAGAGTCAGGCTGAAAAAGAGGCTACGCGAAAGATACGCGCCGAACTGGAACTGTTTAGGCAGGATGTCAACACGGAAAACTGGAAGAAAGACAGGAAGAGGGGCAGCGGATTACTCGACGACGAGGATTTCCGGCGTAAGGTAGAACAAATCAAGGCACGCAGGCAACGACACGAAGAGCGCATGAAAAACAAGCTACCCGCAGAGCAGAAGGCCGCTGAAGCCTTGAGAAACGCGACCGCCAAGCCGGAGGAATCGACCAACAGGGCAATCGTTCCGGGCGATGATGTACGTATGAAGGGGATGAAGACGAGAGGAAAGGTCGAGACCATCGCCGGCAAAACGGCTACGGTGGTCTTCGGCGACATGCGTACCAAAGTGCCCACCGGCCGCCTCGAACTGCTTATTGCAGGCGCTCCCGACGATGCTGCTGCCGACACACAGCATACGAAGATGGATGAGCTGCGCGACGGACTGAAGGGTAGCAAGATGTCGCACGTCACGCAAGGCACTATCGACGAGCATAAGAAAAACTTCCGACAGGATCTTGACGTGCGTGGCATGCGCGGCGACGAGGCATTGCAGGCCGTACGCTATTTCGTGGATGATGCCATCCTTATGGGCATGCCTCGCGTGCGCATCCTGCATGGCAAGGGCAATGGCATCCTGCGCCAGCTCATCCGCCAGTATCTTGGTGCAGAGCCCAATGTGACCGATTATCGCGATGAACACGTACAATTTGGGGGTGCCGGTATCACAGTGGTAGATTTAGGATAGCTCCGTTATGCCTAAGGTGAACGAGCGGAAAAGACATATCGGCTATATTCTCGTGCCTGAAAGCCAACTGAGAAAATGTGCTTTTTCGTCGTACCCCCCCTACCCTTTCTCTAAAAACTCATTCAGCAATTATCACTGTCCGTTAAAGACAGATAGCCGTCTCGGAAATCCTTTAAGCATCATACCTACAAGCGCCTTTGCCGTAAAGGGGCTTGCCTTAGCGGCATATATGCCAAACGGCATGCCGATCTCATCCCGATGCCCACGTACACCGTACGACGTACGCACGTACACCGAACACTGTACGCACGTACACCGAACGCCGTACGCATGTACACCGAACGCCGTACGTGCCCGTCTGGGCGGGAAGCGGCGACTAAACGCACAGCGAGAGAAGATGTTAAGCACTTGGAGAACCCTACGTCCGGGCATGACGGCACAACCTCACATCCAAAGCTGCCATCCGTCAAGATTATGATGTATCAAGCTGCCGGACAATCTGACTTTACGAACATTAAATTACCTTTAATCCTAAAGAAAGGATTCAACAAAAGAATGCGCCGGTCAATTGACGTTGCACGGTGGGTACCAGACCTTGCATCAGCGGTTCTCTATTCCACCGCAGGCCATCCGTCTTCCCATCTCAATGGCCTCTGAATGAGGATAGACTGCCCCTGCAAAGGGATGGAATAGCCGTGGCAGATGAAAATGCAGCAGTCAGAACTGAGACTATAGACTGCACAATGCCCTGCTGCCTCGAAGTTGGTCTTGTCGCCTTCAAACAAGGCGGAACCGCCTCCCTCCGCCATGTCGCGCCCCTCTTTGTCGAGATAAGGACCATCGACCGATTTGCTGCGGCCTACGACTACGCGATAGGTGCTCTTCTCGCCACGGCAACAATAGTCCCAACTCACGAAAAGGTAGTACCAGCCGCCGTGTTTGAAGATGAAAGGAGCCTCAATGGCATTCACTCCGGCATACTTCGAGGTGGGATTTTCCAAGTCTTTGGGTGCATTGTTGTGATAGCGCCGGGCAATGGTGCGAGGCTGCGCAGCAAGTCTTAACGTTTGGCTTGCGACACCGCCACCTGCTTCCGCATTCGCTTCATTCGCCAACTCCAGCGGCGCGAGCTGTATGCCATCCCAAAATGAGCCCCATGTAAGCCAGAGACGGTCGTCGTCCGAGACGAAATTGGGGTCGATGGCGTTCCAGTTGTCGCGCCCTTCCTTGCTGGCCACAAGACAACCCTTGTCCGTCCAGTCGGCCTGAGCGAGTGACGACGCCGTGAGCAGACCGATGGCCGAGGTGTTTCTGCCGAATGTGGAACAACTATATGCCAGCCACCAACGGTTGTGCCAGCGAATGATGTCGGGTGCCCAGATATGTGCCTTGAAGCCCGGCACGCTGTCATGTGTCCATGCGGGGATGGAAGATAGCAAACCATCACGGTATACAGTCCACGTCTTGAGATCTTTCGATATGGCGCGCCCGAGGTTCGTACCTGTGGAAAAGAGATAGTAGATGCCATCTTCGCAGGCCATCACGGGGTCGTGAACGAATATCGTGTCGGTATCGAATGCAGCTGAAGGCTTGACTTGCCCGATGTCTGGCGATAGCTGACGTAAGGGCGCTGCCGATGTCGTCGCCATCCGTATGCCTATCACGAGGGCGAGTGCAAGAATATTGTTGCTCATATAAATTAGGAGTATTTGTTAATGAAAAGAGGAGAAAAAGTCTCCTCTTTTCATGGTTTTCAGTAATCTGTGACTGTCTGCTCGGAGATTTCGAGGTGCGCGCCCTCGCAGGTGAGGAACGTACCTTTCATACCCTCTTCTATGGGCATGACAAAGGTCATGGTGTAGGTTGCACCCGCCGTGGTAGTCGTTAATGCCGTAGCTGTGAGCACCCCGTTATCGATCTTCACCGTGAGATCGACGGTTGCCCCGTTCATGTCTGTGGTGAAAGTGCTCCAGTTGTAGTCACTTGTGAGTGAGGTGAACCAGCCGGCATCGCTTATCGTGTTTAGCATACCCTGCCATGCATAGTTGTCAGCGCGCAACACCACATACTCCTTGTAGTTGGCGGTGTTACGTTCCTCACCGTTAGTCACGCCCAAAATCCAGTTATTCCAGTTGGCAGTGCCGTTGGTATAATTTACGAAAGAATAGTGAAACTCGCAGTTGGAGGATGATGAGTTGAGATACTTGGAGAAGGCAGACCAGAAGCCGGCGGTATTGTCGGCAGCACCCACCGTCTCTTCGCTCGACGACGCAGCATTGCCATCGGCTGAGAGATTAGCCACTTTCTTGCCCCAGAAGGTGGCGGTACCCGTACTGTTGTATCCGGCGTAGACGATGGTGGCATGACGCGGGTTGGCCTCCCAGTCAACTTCGCGTGTCAGCATGATGCCGGGGTAACTCCCCAGAGTGATCGTACCTGCCTCGGCATCATAACTCCACTTCTCGCCATCAAACACGTCTCCGGTGATCGTATGGTCGGCATTGAGCGTTAGATCCACGCTGGCAGTGGGCGTATAGTTGGCATCGGGCGTGGTCTTGGCGTAGCTGAACTGCACCTGCTGCCATCTACCCACCAGTTCCTCCTCGGCTATGGGAGCCTGAGGCACGTTGCCATAGCGTTCGGGCAACACCACAGGCCAGCCATCTGCCGTCCACAGTATGCGTCGCACACCGCCCAACATCACGGCATTGGGGGCATTACCACCCTTCGAGTCAGGATAGCGTTGCTGCGAAGCGTAATACCAGTTGCCCTCGCCATCGTCGAAGATGGCACAATGACTGATACCCACCCAGCCTGCATCACTGCCGAAGCGGTAGGGATGGGTCACGATGGGATAGGTGTCGCCTGTGCTGGTACCATAGGTATAATCCACACCCCTCATGTCCACGTAGGGACCGTCAATCTTTGTTGAGCGTAGCACACGTGTGTTGTATTTGTGCGAGAGGTCATCGAAAGCGAGGAAAAGATAATAGTAACCGTCACGATAGACAACCTCCGGTCCTTCACTGGGCTGCCATCTGGCCGATGTGCTCGAACCATTGTAGCGTGTGAAGATACGTTTGCCATAGTTGGTCTTAGGCGCCGTCCACGGGTCGCCCTGTGCCCCGCCGATGTATTTGCCCGTGGAAGGGTCAAGCTGCAGAGCAGCTATGCCGCTGTGCCACGAGCCGTAGATGAGCCAGTGCTCGCCCTCGGGTGTGATGATATATGAGGGGTCGATGGCATTGTAATAGTAATAGCCGCCCCATTGGCTCCTGCCAGCCCAGCTGGTGCCTCGGTCGGTGTATTGCGTAGTGACGTAGCCCCTGTCCACCCACGAGCTGCTGTCGGCAGGGTTGGTACTCTCCATCATGCCAATGAAAGACGGTTCGCCCACAGATGTAGTGGCATCGATCGTACTATTGGGCATCACAATGGAATAGTACATGCGATAGAGATTATCGTTGATTTTGCGAGCACAGGGTGCCCAATAACCAAAACTCCACTCGTCACTGAAGTTTATGCTGCTGGTTCCCAGCCCCAGTTTGCTGCGGTAGCTGGCAATAGAGTCTTGTATCCAGCTTGGTAGATTCTGCATGGGACAGCCTACGTATTCCCAATTCACAAGGTCTTTGCTGCGGCGCCCCATGAAATGTCCGCCGGCCGTCGTGTGAGCGTTGCCGTAACTGGCATCGGTCTGGTACATATAATAATATCCGTCGGCAGCCTTGAATACCGTTGGGTCGTGCACATTGGCAAGGTTCCATTGCTCATGGTTATCCCATGATGCCAGCGTGCGATAGTCGTCGGCGTATGCCGGCGAAGTGTATGCTGCAAGCTGTTCCTCAGCTTCTGACTGTGGAATATAGATGCGTGAGAGATAGCTCAGATCGAAAGTGGGACGATAGAGCGATTCTGTTCCTATGCTCCACGTGTCGCTCTCTCCGCTTTTGGCGGAGAAGAATATGTTCTGCCCTTCTGCCAAGAGCACCTTGTCGAGCGTGTTCTTCTCAACGTACAGCTGTGCCTGCACCGTGGCAGTCGCTCCGAGCATGATGAAAAGGAGGTATATATTCTTATGCTTCATGGTCGGTTACTTCTTATAGAATTTAACACTCGAATCGCCTACCTTGAGAATGTAGATACCACTCTTTAGGCCGTTCACGTCAATGTGTGTCTCCTGTGAGCCGGCACGGGCGGTCCTCATCACGGCTCCACCCGTGTCGTAGATACCGATGGCGGCGCCTGCCTGTGCTCCGATGATGATCAGCTCATTGCCAATCAGGTTAGACACGATATTGTCCGAAGTACTGCCGGCCGGCACGGTGGTGATGCCTGTGGCCGTGGTTTTCACAAAGGTAATGCTGGTCACATCGTTGATCGTCGCTTCTGTCGTCACCACGGAAAAGGTCTTGGCTCCGTCGGTCTGGAGAATGTAACTTACATCACTAATCTTCACAAGTTGTCCGGTCTGTGTCTTCATAGCCCAAAATTCTTCGTCGGCATGAGCGCAAAGTGAAGACAATATCAGAAGGGATAGCAGAATTTTCTTCTTCATGTAAATGAGATTATAGAATGAAAATATTGATTGGTTTTGTCTGTTTGGCAAGAGAAAAAGCGGGGGCATACAGAGTTGGTACTCCCCCACTCACCTTGTAAGAATAGCATTTCCGGTTAACGGCGACGGAACTTTTTGGCGGCTGCAACGGTGTCGAATACCAAATGACAATTGTCAACTGTGAACGCGAAGTTGAGGTCATCCACTTTAATTGTGTTCACTCCGAGATAATACTGTATGTAAACATTATCGTCGGTACCAATCATCACAGCCTGCACGTCAGCAGTGCCATTGTTGCAGTTGGTCACATAGACCGTTACTTTAGCACCGTTCATTGCAGCGAGCCAAGTAGGCCAGTCACCTTGTCCGCCATTGGTTCGGGCGGCGGCGTAGCCATTGCCCCAGCCATAATTGTCGGAACGTACTACGGCATATTCGGCGTTGGCGCTGTTGCGTAGTACAACGACGAAGTTGTTGTAGTTGGCAGCCTGACTACTGTAATTGGTAAACGTGGCAGCATAGGTTTCTCCGGCCGGCACGTTGATATTGTCGGTGTGTACCGACCACCAGCCACTTGAGTTGTCTTCGGCACCCAGTGTGTTGGGCGTGGGTGACACTTTTGTCAGGTTTGATGCCGATACGGTAATAGTCACCTGTGCAGTCTTGCCGTTGGTGGTCGAGACAGTTACCTGATGGCTACCTACTTCGGCGGGTATTGGCGTGAAAGTAAGCTTAGAATTATCTAATACCTTTGTGCTACCATTGCCGTAAGTAGCCGTTACCTCCACTCCTGTCGGGTCGAAAGCCAGAGTGCGATCGGTCAGATCGCTGGTGGCTGACGAGGCATAAAAATAGTAGTGGGTGCGGGTCGGCGCCTGTGTAACGGCGATGGAGACAATCTCTTCAACCACAGTAAAAGTGGTGCTGGCCACGATGGGCGTTACAGATGCTTCACCCTTGAAGGTCTTGTTGTAGATGGCTACGAGAGTCTTCTCGCCTAATTTGTCCATGTCGGGAATGGCAGAGAAGTAGAGTTCTGAGGCTGGTACCGTCTTTGTCACACCTTCCTCGAAAGTCACCAAAGCCGATACGTTGGCCATAGCCTCCTCGAGTGTGGTACCCAAAGCCACCTCGTCAGGCACATTCTGTAAGGTCATCGATACAGGAGCCTTGTCTTCCGCCGATGTAAGTCCGCCTATAGGCACGATGTTGGTTTGCAGGAAATTGATGTAAGACCCCTCAGGGCAGAGAAAGCAGCGTATGTTGGTATTAGTCTCATCTGCATTAAGATTGGGTAGTTTGTAGGGCTGCGTATAAGTCTTTGTGACCGTTCCGTTGGTTATTTTCACTACGAACGAATCGGTACGCAAACGATCCACGGTGAGCGTCACTTTGCCGCCTAACCTCTGCACATTGGCATCAGCATTGCTGGCATCAGGTGAGAGCAGGAGTGTGCTGCTGGTATATTTGAAGTAGAGATAGGTGCCCCACTGCGAATTGTATGTTAAGGTATCGTTCGTCGTATCGAAGCGAATGGCGCCATATTCGGTATAGCCTGTGCCGCCACGATCCACATCATTAGTGATAATGAGAGCGAAGTTTTTGTAATACGTGTTATCGTTAGGATTGATATTAAGGTTGAACACTGCATTCCATTTCTTACCATCGGGTATCACATAGTATTTGGAGAAATTAGACCACCAGCCGGAAGTATAGTTAGTGGCACCAATGGTATAAACATCCTCTTGCATACCTTCCAGTTCCTCATCATTACTCGAATTCTTTGAGTTCTTAATGGAATCGATTTTTTCAGAAATCCAGTCGGGAGCGTCTACGTTATAAAGTTCGCCTCCCTCACAGGCTGTCAGCATCAGCAGGACAAAGACCGTAGCACTGAACACTGATGTCATTTTATTTAGATGTCTCATAATCAATATCTTAATATAAATATTTGTGATAGGTTTAGCCACCCTAACGGGTTATTCATAAACACCGTGAGGGGGATTGTCTCCTTTATTTACTTAGGTCTACCACAGGATGCACTTTCCAACCTTTCTCCGTGAAGTAGGTAGAGTTATTAGTGCTGAAGTTGGCAGAGTTTCCACGCAAATTAGGATTGTTATCTGTGAGATAGGTACAGATAGGCAGAAACTCATGCCCCTGTACATAAGTGTCGTAAGAACTCTTCAGCTCGGAGTCAGTAGCAATATCAGCATAGCTTACGGGCTCTTTGGCACGATGTACAGAACGGCGGAAGGTACCATGCTCCTTGAGTTGTTTCAGGCGGTCGGCACTGTAGAAGAAGCCCCAACGGATGAGATCCAAGCCACGGCCAAATTCGCAACCGAACTCTTTGGGACGCTCTACATTAGCAATCTGCTCGAATAGTTTATCGGCAGTAGAGAAATCAGTCAGCTTCAGATTGGCCAGACCGACACGGCTACGCACCTGATTGATCCAATCAATAGCTTGCTGAGTAGGGCCATTTACCTCGTTCTCGCACTCAGCAGCACGAAGCAACACGTCGGCGTAACGCATCATACGTAAGTTGATACCATCATGCAAACCTGTGGTCACAGATGAGTAGAGACCTGTACGCAAGTTGGTGAACTTAGCAATGGGCAATCCGCCATAGTTGTTGTTAGTCACGATAGTGTCAGTAGCCGTCAGCGTATTGGTATAGGCGACATTGCCATATTCAAAGCCTTCCCAATCGGCCTCGTAAGTGCCGATAGTCCAGTAAAGCCGCGGATCAAGAGTGCCTGATGTGGTCTTCTCGGCTTTGAAAAGCTGATAGAGCCAAGGGGAAGCCGAGATATCAGCCCAACCGCCATAGATACCCGGGGCATAATTACTCTCGATGGCCGAGCCCTGTGTAGCATTAGAGCTGGTATTCACCGGTGTCCATTCATCATCGGTGCCCTGCGAACCATAGTCGAGGAACTGCACTTCGAATAGGCTCTCGGCATTATTCTCATACTCAGATCCTTCGCGGAAATTATCACCATAATTGGCCATAAGCTTGTAAGTGCCATACTTTTGGGCGATGATATCTTTCAACACAGTGAGTGCCTCACTATATTTGTGGCGTTGCATCAGCACACGTGCATAGTATCCGGCAGCAGCACCATTGGTAGCACGCCCCTTAGCCCACTCGCCGCCCTCGTCGCGCGAAGGGAGCAGGGTCATAGCCTCTTGCAGATCGGTCTCCACTTGGTCGAGCACCTCATCGTAACTGTTGTTGGAGCCATAGAGACCATCAAGCGAGGAGTAGCTCTCGTAATTAGTGATGAGCGGTGGTGTCTGATAATAACCGGCAAGATTATAATAAGATAGGGCGCGGAAGAAGAGAGCCTGCCCCTTGATACGTCGCATATTAGTGGAAAGCGAAGTGTTCTCGCCCGTAGTCCGTGAGAGAATGAAGTTGCATACATTGATGGTGTAGTACCACTCGCGCCACGACCAATAGGCTATCCCGTTGGTAGCATCTACATCAAGGTCATCGAATGGCATATACCACACTTGCGAGGAATTCCATGCCTCATCCCCACGACACACATCAATGGTGTAGCCTACACGAGCGTACGAACCCTCCATGCGTATATGGTTATAGGCTGCCACGACGCATTCTTCTAAGTCGTCAGAAGTAAAACCGAACGTGCCCGTTGTCTGCTGGTTAGGATTTGTCAGATCCAACTTACCTTCACACGATACCATTATGCCGATACCCAGAAGCAGGATAAAAGATAATTTATGTAGTTTCATATTGATAATTCATTTTTAGATGATTCGTAAGATTCTCTTCCGCTTGCAAGAAGCTAAAAAGTAAAGTGAATACCCATCATGAGGGTGCGTGGGGTTGGGAATGAGCAGTAGTTGTAACCCGGCGTGAATGTACCTCCCGCATAGTCCACGTTATAACCATGATAACCGGTGAAAGTATAAAGATTCTGGGCAGAGATGTAGGCGCGTACAGCGCTCACCACACCACCAAACCACCTGTCTGGGAAATTATAACCAATCTCGATATTGGCTATCTTCCAATAAGCAGCATTCTGAATCATACGCTCGCTGAAAAGATCGTTCCATGCCATTGTAGCGCTGTTCGACACATAGGTGCGCGGAACATTTGACACATAAGTTGAACCATTCTCAGACCAGCGATTGGCATCGAGTACGCCCACTGCCTTGTTAGCGTAACCGTAGCTGGAGTTCAGGCTGTTGTAGATATCATCCGTTACATGATAATTCAGTGCGCCATAGGTAGAGATACTCATATCGAAGTTCTTGTACTCCAGTCGGGCACTGATACCGAAGTTTACCTTTGGCAGGCCGCTGCCCAGCACCACGCGGTCGTTCTCATCAATCTGGTTGTCATGGTTCATATCCTTGTAGAGGCAGTCGCCTACGTTGGCACCGCTTTGCTTGGCATGGTTATCAAGTTCTTCCTGTGTATGGGCAATGCCCTCAAACACATAACCGTAGAATTGTCCTATCTCCTGCCCCACATAGGTAGCATATGCACCTGTGATATAAGAGCTGGTGCCGAAACCTAATGAGGTCACCTTATTCTTCAAGGTACTCAGGTTGGCACCTATCTCATACTTCAACGTATGATCTCGGTTACGATAGGTGGCAGAGAACTCAAAACCACTATTGTTCATCGAGGCAGCATTCATAGTTACAGTTGTATTCGATACGCCGGCCTGTAGAGGCACCGGCACACTGTAAAGCAGGTCTTCTGAACGGTTCTTATACCACTCGGCAGTAAACTCCAAGCGGTTATTAAACATGGCAAGATCAATACCGATATTAGTGGTCTTTTTCTTCTCCCACGCGATATTCTCGTTCACGAAGGTAGATACGGCGGAACCTGTCACGACAGTATTGCCGAAACTATAGGTCATGTTGTTACGCGACATCGTTGCCTGATACTGATACTCGCCGATGTTCTCATTACCCAGCACACCATAGCTGGCACGCACCTTAAACATGTTTATGATATCGTGGCTGACAGGGAAAAACTTCTCCTTGTCGAAGCGCCAGCCACCCGACACCGAAGGGAAGGTACCCCAGCGTATGTTTTTGGTGAGGCGGGAGCTACCGTCACGACGAATGATAACCGAGAGCAGGTATTTCTCATCGTAGTTGTAATTCAGACGACCAATATAGGAAGCCAAAGCATGCTTATACTCATAGGATGAGGCATCCCTGTTGGTAGCATTCTGCAATTGAAGGAAATAAGGCTCCGGAAAGTTGGTACCCCAAGCAGTGAGCGTGTGCGTATTCTCCTCCTCATAGGTCTGTCCCACTACAAAGTTGATGTGATGCTTACCGATGGTACCGTCATAGGTCAGCGTATTCTCTACCAACGCGTCGGCATAGGTACGAGTACCCTCCGTAAGTTTCTCATTGCTCTTGGCAAGATACACACGGTTACTCTGAATCCAAGCCGCCACCCACGTGTAGTCTTTGGCGTGAGTCTTACTGTAAGAGAGGTTAATATTGTAATGCAAGCTATGGTTCTTGCTGTCGAGCCCGACCATCTTGAAGAGATCCACATCGGCCGATGCCGTACCCATGAAGCGATCCACAAGCGTATTGCGCTTCAACATATTATTGACAAGCAATGGGTTTGAGGCGGAGATGTCGCCATGTATCGTGTCGTAGTAAACGCCATAGCCGTATGCATCATAGTTGTAATCACTGGCTGACCCGACCTTATCGTCAAGCACCCATGTGGAGGGGTCATAGGCTTTGATGGTAGGCTGCATGAGAAGTGTACCGCGCAATACATTGGTTACGTCTCCATAGAGACCCTGCACGTACTCCGAGGCATTGGAGAGAGCCATGTTGTCTTGGTCGGAATGGGAATAGACGAGGCTTGTGCGAAACTTCACAAACTTCGTGTCCATCGTATTATTCACACGTGCCGTATAGCGTTTGTAGTTGGGACCGGCACCTTCCAACGTACCTTTCTGGCTGTAATAGTCGAGCCCCACATTATAGGTATTGTGTGCTCCGCCACCACTGAGGTTTACATTGTGATTCTGGCGGATACCTGTCTTGAACACCTCGCTGAACCAGTCGGTATCAGTGTTGTCTTGGAACCTGTACTTGCCTGTGGTGGCATCGAGACTGTAACCACCGGGAAGTGCCACCCCTGAGTTGGCACAGGCCTGCCCGAGATACTGGCTATACTGGTCGGCATTCATCACGTCATATACACTGCTTGAAATCTTATCCACACCGAAATAGCCCGAATAATCCACCTTCAAGGGCTGGTCGCGCTGACCGTTCTTGGTGGTGATGATCACCACACCGTTTGCTGCACGCGAACCATAGATAGCACCAGCCGCAGCATCTTTAAGCACCTGAATGGAAGCAATATCATTGGGTGAGAAATCGCGTATGCTTGTACCCATGGGCACACCATCGATGACGTAGAGAGGGGCTGTATCGCCAAAGGAGCCAATACCACGGATGCGCACCGACGGGTCGGCACCGGGCTGGCCGTCAGAGGTAATCTGCACACCGGCCACCTTACCTTCCAGCATGGTAGATATGTTGGAATTGGAAACCTTTTTCAGCTCATCGGCATTGACTACCGACACTGAGCCAGTGAGATCCGCCTTCTTCTGCGTGCCGTAACCGATGACAACCACCTGATCGAGCACCTTATCGTCAGACGTGAGCTGGATAGGTTCAAGAATAGCACGGCTGCGTACGGCCACCTCGCGATCAGCAAAACCTACATAACTTATCACTAACGTGGCATTGGCTGGTACGTCGAGTTGGAAGTTACCATCCAAATCCGACACGGTTCCGCCCGTGCCATCCTTCACCTTGATGGTTGCGCCAACAAGCGGTTCGCCTTGCTGATCCACCACCTGCCCCGTCACTTTAATGATCTGTGCCTGTGCCACTGAAGCATGGACGGGCGTCGGATAGACTGAAAGACTGCCCATCACACTCAGAATTAGCAGTACTGAGAATAGATGTTTTCGCATTTTACTTGTTTTTAGGTTGTATAATATAAGTAGTTCTTTATAGCGTTGTCCGGAGCGGACACGAAAATCTCGAGAAGAGTGCCCCAAGACATTCAGTGCGCTGCTGTCTGCCAGCGGCATCTATCGGTGATGTAATGGAGACAGCAGGCCTGCGGATGATATACACCCACACCTGATTCTTTCAATGTCTTACTTGTCATGTCATCAGGTCTTTTGGGGGGATTTAATTGTTTGTTAGATGCAGCAAATGTAGTTAATGGACACTAATCCGAGGTGGACAAATGGTATTTTTAGGTGGATAAAGGCCTGTTTTAGTGTAAAAAGACCCCGATAGTCGTAGTTTTTAAGCAAGTTTGTGCGTTCGTACCTCTGTAATTTTCCACTTGGTTTGCTTCAGCCCGTGGTATCTCCCGTTCACTGTAGGCCGTGGTGGAAGCTGTACTAATGTTTCTCTTTGTAGCTACTGGGCGACACACCGTACTGTTTGGTGAAGCAGCGTGTGAAATATTTGGGATCGTTGAATCCCGAACGATAAGCTATTTCCGTGATGTTGTGCCCCAAGCTGTTCTCCACGATGAGTTTGCGGGCAAACTCCAGACGATAGTTGCGTATGAACTGATTTGCCGTGAAGCCCAGCTCGCTCCCCAACTTCTTGTTGAGCAGACTGCGGCTCAACCCCAAGGCATCGCCTAATTCGGTGGGGCCAAACTCCGAATCGGCAAAACGAGCTTCCATCACCTCCATGGCCTGTTCCATGAAAGGGCGCGTACGGCAGGCCATAGCTTCACGGTCGGCACGCACGCTCTTCTCCTGACTCTCTTTGTATCGTTTCTCATTGTCGAGGATGCTCTGTATACGAATCTGGAGCATGCCGGGGGCTTCGCTTTCCTTCAATGCGGCCTCGATGGGGCGATAGAGTTTCTCTGCTTCCTGCTCCTTGAGCTGCTGCACGCGCCAGTGGTACGCATAATAAGTAAAGATAGCCAGCACTATCAACACGAGGCTCACAAACCACCAGCTCTTCCAGAAGTAGGGGGTGACGTGCACATCAAGCGCAATATACCCCTTCTCACCGTCAAATGTCGAAGTATAGCGCACCTCGAAAGTATAACTGCCAGCCGGCAGACTGGTATAGCGCACACTATGCTGACCGGGCGGCAGCTGTATCCAGTCGTCTTCAAAGCCTTTCATGCGATAGCTATATACCCCCTGTGTCTCGCTGCCATAGTTGAGAGCCGAGAACTCGATGGTAAACGACTTATCGCTCTCGCGCAGGTCGAGCCGACGGGCAATGGAAATATCTTTGTCGAGAAAACGCGTACCAGCCCCAATGTAACGTTGATCGATCGAGAGCCCGGTAAACCGCAGATTACCTTTGTATATATGCGAACTGCTTTCACCCAGCAGTTCCACAAGTCCTTCTATAGTGCCGAAATAGAGTGTTCCATTGGGGGCGCGTACGGCAGAGTTGTAATAAAATTGCGAAGACACCAGTCCGTCGTTCTCAGTGTAATTGGTCACCACCCCACTCTTGGGGTCGAGGCGTGCCAGCCCGTAGTCGGTAGTGACCCAGAGCAACCCCTTGTCATCTTCCACGATACCTTTCACCGAGTTGTTGGGCAAGCCGTCTTCTGTGGTATAACATTGGTAGCCCACGCTTCCGTCACGATTCACCACCTGACGATAGAGCCCGTAACCGTTACTGCCCAACCAGAGCGTACCGTCGTTGGTTTCATAAAAACAACACAGTTTGTCGATGATACCGCTCTGCTGATTGTCGAGTTTATAGCGATAATGCTTCATGGCAAAGGCACCGCCCACCGAGGTGCGCGATCGCAGGTTTACTTCTATCATGCCTTCTAAACAACCCACATAGAGCATGCCCCGGCGTGTCACCACCGAGCCCACACACCCCCTGATGTTGCGGCATCCGGGAAAAGGGTCTTCCACTGCACCCGTACGCAGGTTATAGAAGAAGATTCCGTCGTTGGAGCCTATCCATACGCCATAGTTGATGGCATCGTATTCGAGCACGCCCACAAAGTTGAGTAAGGCGCGGTAGGGCGTAGGCACCGACAGCGGAACCACTGCCGAAGGAGTGCCAAGCGTAGTGGTGTTCACACCTCCACCCCATGTGCCTATCCATAGATGGTCTTGCGCATCGCTTGTGAGAGCCGACACGCTATTGTGGGTGAGGTGCGAGTTTGCCGTGTCGATATGTTCAAAACCGGTATTGCCTGCCCGCTTGATGTTAAGGCCTCCCTCCACCGTACCCACCCAGAGCCCGCCCTGCCGGTCGACGAGCATAGCATTGACAGCGTTGGGTGAGAGCGACAAAGCATTGCGGTCATGGGTATAGTTGCGCAGGATGAGCTCGCGTGGCGAAAGTTTGGTGATGCCGCCCGACTCGGTACCCACCCATATATTGTTGTGTGCGCTGTAGATGCAATGCACGAAGTTGCTGCCCAGCGGTATTGCAGGATCGTTCGTAGCCCAGTGGTAGAATCCGTCCTGCCCGCTTTTGAGTATGTTCACACCGCCGTAGGTGCCTACCAGCAGGTCTTTGCCGTCGATGACCTGCAAGCACGACACGAAGTCGTGAGAGAGGGATGAACCGTTGCGCGTGTGACGATAGGTATCAAGCGCCTTGCCATCGGCGGTAAAAGCATAAAGCCCATTGTTTGTACCTGCCCAGATGCGCCCCTGATATTTCACGATGTCCGAGATATAGGCAGCACCGGTCTGTGCCACCACGTCGTTCCGCCTGATGGCTTGCAGACGCCCCTGACGCACGGCGAGCTTCACAAGCAGACTGTTGATGCCCACCCACACCTGTCCGTCCTGATCGAGATCGCTCACGATGACATCGGGTGTGTTGCCTACATAAGCATAGGTGAGGGCACTGGCCACACGCCCCTCTTTGTCGAATGCAAAGCGGTAGATATGGCTCATTGTGACGAGCCATAGGCAACCTTTGCTGTCAGTGTATGTGCGCACCGACCGCTCCGCCAATATCCTGCTCATGTCTATACCGTCCTGTTTCACCGTCGGCACCACACAGCGCATGGTGGTGAGATCGATCACGTTGGTACCCTCATCAAACGATACCCACAGTCTGTGATGCCCGTCTTCCACCATGTTGCGACAGGAATTGCTCTTGAGTTGCAGCACCTTGCTGCCCGTACTTAAATATAAATAGGTGTAGCCGTCATAGCGTGTGAGACCGCCGTGGGTGGCAATCCATACGAAACCGTAGCTGTCGCTATAGATGTCGTTCACAAAGTTATTGGGCAGCCCCGTAGTGATATCCATATAGCTCACGCCACATCGCTCAAAACGGCTGATTTGAGCCATGCACACCGTGGCGAACCATACGAGCAGGGTGAGCAAGATTTGTTTCTTTCGGCTAAGCATCTGTCTCGGACATCGTATATTAGTTTTTATGAGTAGGCACAAAGGTATAAAAATAGATAGAAACAGAAAAATATTTGGCCGAGAAATATGTATTTTCCCGTATTCCGTTCTCTTAAAAATTCATTCAGAAATAATTCAACATTCAGCCTCAATCTTTGCCCGTTTTCACAAATTCACAAGGATTTTAGCCGAAAATCGCGAAAAATCGGGGTGTATTTATTCCCCGCTGATTATCAGTGACTTATAAAGATAAAAATAAAAACGGAAGAAAATCCATTTTTTTCGGCGTTGCGATAGCATAGTTTTCGCATCGCGAAAGCATAGGTATCGCGATGCGAGAGCATTGAGATCGCAGTGCGATTAGCACCAAATAGCAATGCGAAACCATAGCTATCGCAAGCCAGTCTCAAATTTTTTGCTCGAAAATCTGCCCATTCTTGACAAAACAGGGCATTTTTCCGCCTCTGCAAAAACGTTAAATTACCTTTAATTCTAAGCAAAGAATTAAACAATAACAGCATGCAATGGGGTTTTAAAACAGCTATTCGGCCGCCTTGATTTTCTTGATATATTCGCTGGGAATACTTCCGTATTCTTCTTTGAAGCATTTTCGGAAATAGGCAATACTGCTGATGCCCACCATAAAAGCAATCTCGCTGATGGTGTATCTGTTTTGTAAAAGCAGCTTTTCAGCATATTGCATTTTATAATGGCGGATATATTCATTGGTGTTGTTGCCCGTGAGTGCACGCATTTTACGATAGAGCGTGGAGGTACTGATATTGAGTTGGCTGGCGAGGAGATTGATATCGAGTTCGCCACTGATATTGTCATCAATAATTTTATGGAGCCTATCGAAGAAAGCCTTGTCTGTTTGGGTCATGGCTTCTCGTAGCAGGCGTTGTTTCTGCTCCATGCTATAGTTTTCCGAGACAACGGTCTGCATCCTTTTGAGGAGCAGGCGACGCGCCTTGATCAGGTTTTCAATGCGGCTTTTGAGTAGTGAGCGACTGAAAGGTTTAGTGATGTAAGAGTCGGCGCCGGCATCATATCCTTCCTCCTTTTCCGTGTTGCTCTCTTTGGCAGTGAGTAGGATGATAGGGATGTGGCTGGTACGGAGATCGCGTTTCAAAATCTTGCAGAGCTCATTGCCATCCATGTGGGGCATCATGATGTCGCTGATGATGATGTCGGGGATAGTGTCGAGGGCGATGGCCAGACCTTGCCGGCCGTCCTCAGCCTGTCTCACATCGTAGCTGTCGGCAAACGATTCGGCGATGTATTGGCGTATATCTTTATTATCTTCGACAATGAGGAGAATATCACGCCCGGTAACAGAGGTGTCGGGGTGGAAGTCTGCAGCCGGTTTATTGCCATCATCGAGTTGGGGCGACTGCAGGTTCTGCCCACGGTTGGCTTGCGGGTATGTATTGGCGACGTCAAGGGTAACAATAAAGCTGCTGCCCTGTCCGGGGGTACTCTCCACACGTATGGTTCCTTCGTGCAAGGTGACAAGATTCTTGACCAAAGCCAGTCCGATACCGGTACCTGATGCTTGGTGAAGGGTGTTCTCCTGATAATATCTGTCGAAGATATGCGGTAAGGCATCGGCGGATATGCCGTATCCGGTGTCGCTGACGGCTATCTCCACAAACTGTTTGGCATCTCCTTTGCGCTCCACACTGATGTCTATATGCCCTCGGTCAGTGTATTTGATAGCGTTAGACACGAGGTTGTCGACCACAATACGGATAACTTCAGGATCGAACCACAACTCGATAGAAGGTTCGGGCGCTATGAAGCGTATGGCAACATTGTCGTTATGGCTTAATTCCTCGTATGTAAGACATACCTCGTGCACGGCATCTACGATGTTGGCTTTGCGCACATTGAGATGCCGATTGTCGGTTTCGGTTTTACGGAACTCCAGCAGACGGTTGATGAGATCGTGCAGACGGTTGGCACTTTGATTGATGACAGCCAGCCGATGCTTCTCCGCTATGGGTATGTCACTGCTGTGCGACATGTCTTCCAGCGGTCCGAGGATCAGTGTGAGCGGTGTGCGCAACTCATGGGTGATATTGGTAAAGAAGCGTAGGCGTTCTTCATTGAGGTGCTTTTCGTGTTCGCGCATGGCGGTTTCATGCCTGAGTAGATATTCCAGACGTATCTTCCGGAGGTAGAATTTGAGCACGTAGAAAATGATACAAGCACCCGTTAGCAGATAGATGACCCACGCCCACCATGCGAGCCATATCGGTGGACGTATCTTGATAAGTATGGATGCAACGTGGGATGACCACTCCTGATTGCGCAGCCTGCACCTCACCTCTAAGCGATAAGTACCGTGAGGGATGTTGCGCAGGGTGATTTGATTGTCTTGCGTGGTAATCCATTCATCTTGTAAGCCCTCCATTCGGTAGGCGTATTCCACACTATGGCTTAATGAATAGTTAAGGACGTTGAAATGAAGAGTAAATGTATTCTCTTTGTGACTGAGGCTGATGCTCTTGCATCCCATGAGCACCTTCGTGCTGTCGGGCAGACCTTCACGACTGGTATTGATGTCGACGGAGGTGATGAAAACGCGGGGCGGCTCACGTTTGGCCAGCACATACGCAGGCTTAAACCATGTAATGCCATGCGTACAGCCGAAGTAAAGCGTACTGTCAGCCCCAGCAGCCACACTGTTGGCATTGAAACTGCCTATCGATATGCGGTCGCGATAATCATAGTTGAGAATGGTTTCGGAGGATGCCCTCTTACAACTGATACCCCGATCGGTGCTCAACCAAATATTGCCTTGCGCATCTTCGGCCAGTGCCCGGATGTTAAAGTTGTTGAGGCCTTGTGCTGTTGAATATACGGTGAAATGATGATTGGAGGGCTGGTCGAAGCGTACAAGTCCTTCGCCTGTAGCCACCCATACGCGCCCTTTGCGGTCGGCAAGTACAGAGCAGACAGTGTTGGAAGGCAAACCGTTGGCAGTAGTAACTTGGCAGGATACCTTGAAGTGTTGGTCGCAGATAATGAGTCCGCCCCCGAATGTTCCCACCCAATAGCGCCCCTCGTGATCGCGGGTAAGACATCTGATAAGATTCTCCTTGATTGCTATTCGGCGACGTACGCCAAGACTGCGGGTGTCGATCTCGTAGATGCCCGTACTGGTACCGACAAAGAGAGTGCTGCCGTTCGCCTCATAGAGGCAGCGCACGTCTTCAGCAGACCGGAACACAGGCCGGGGGCGTGCTTCAGGAGATGCGAGATAGTAGAGATTATCATTGAAACACCCCAGCCACATACCGCCCCTGCAATCGCTATGGATAACTTGTATGCTACGCCCGGGTAGTATGGGCGTGGTATCTATACGTTTCAGGTGATGGTCAAAAAGATTGAGACCATCGCCATCAGTACCCACCCACAGGCGTCTTTGTCTATCGGTGCATAGTCCTAATACCGACTTATTGGACAAGTGACGTTCGGGAGCCACAGGTGAATAAATGAGTTGAGAGAAGAGCGGCGGGCTATGTTCTATGAGATTGATACCCGCACCGTATAGTCCTACCCATACATTGCCAAAGCGGTCTTCCATGAGACAACGCACGCTGTTACCGCTTAAGTCGCAGTTGGTATCACCTTCACGGATGTATGCAAAAGAGTGCACACCCAGTGTTCCCAAGAGAAGTTGCGGAATGGAAATAATAGCTATACCTCCTTGTTCTGAAGCTATCCATAGACGACCATCGCTGAATTGGCGTATGCTGTAAACCGGATGACGGAAGCGACCATTGTCGTCATAATGGATGAATGCCGCGCGGATAGGATCAAAAAGATCGAGGCCATTGTTTGTGCCTACCCACACCCTGCTGTCTTTGTCACGATAGATGCAATAGACGGCATTACCGGAAAGTGATTGAGGCTCGTGAGCATTGTGACGGAAATTGAGAGCACGCCGAGCGTGAGTGTCAATGATGGAAAATCCATCGCGCACATGACCTACATAGATGATGCCATTGCCGCCATCAAGCACAGTCCAAGTCTGGTTGGAGACCAACCCCTTGACATTGCCTGTGTTATAATGGATAAATTTTCTTTGACGCTTGTCCAAGTAATCTATACCTTTCCAGTAAGTAGACACCCAGATACTGCTATCTTCCGAGGGAGCAACAGAGGTAATATCGTTGGTGGCTATGCTCCCTGAGGTCTTATCGTGAAGATAACGGCGAAACTCGTCTTTGCCGTAGTCATAGACGTTAAGCCCGCCACGCTGGGTGGCAATCCACATAAGCGGCTCTGCCGGATCATCGAGCAGGCAGTTGAGTTCGTTGCCCGTGAGCCCACGTACATTGCTCATTTTATAGTAGGAAAGGAAGTGTGAGCCGTCGAAACGGTTGAGCCCGTTTTCCGTAGCAACCCAAAGGAATCCGTATTTGTCCTGTGCCATACTGAGCACATAGTCGCTTGAAAGCCCGTCGCTCATGCCCAATTGTCTGACAATAGCAGGTTGGGCATGGACGATAAGTTGCAGCCATGCCAATAGTATAATGTGAATGATTCTCGTCATATAAGTTTCAGGCGTTAGTTTGAATACCTACAAAGATAGTGAAAACGTGTATAAAATCACCTAAAAAGCACCAAAAATCGGTCTTTGAATGTTTTGTGTATTGTTAAAGAACGATTTAGGATGCTCTGTCAAGAATAGAAATCATTATGTTTGCACTAACATTTGTTCAAATCTATTCGTTAAACATTAACCTAACCAGCTATGGTAAAAAAGTATCTTTCTATCATCAGAAAATTTATTTTCTGTGTTTTTGCTACAGTCATCGGATTTGGTTTGCAGTCATGTAGTGATGACGATGACAAGTATGCTACAGTGGACGGTTTGGCGCCGACCTTAGAGTTGAGTAGCTCTACCATCCTTACAGAGCCGGGACGAGCCTTCACCATTACAGGCGTAGCAAGTGATGCCGACGGGCTGAAAAGTATCCGACTCGTCAACAGTGATTTGAATCTGGATAAAACAATCGATTTCCTCGAATACTATCCAGACACTCTGCTCCATGAGTATAACCTGAGTTACGGCTATGCCGGGAATGCGAATTGGACCGGTAACGAGAATTTCCCTATCGAGATAACGGTATCTGATGTCGGCAATCGCACCATTACCAAGACCGTAACCGTTTCTACCGCCGGCGACTTCTCTAATCCGACATTCACGTCTGCACCATCATCTACGCTTACCGTGCTGTTGCAGAATCCTATCTTATCACTCAATACTACTGTTGCAGATAATAAGAGTTTGGCATACATCACTGTGTCTATCCCCGGTTTGAATATCAGTGACAGTGTGATAATCAGCGGTACAAGCTATACGTTCTCCAAGACATATAATATGCCGACACAGGAAGGAAGCTATGAACTGGTACTGACCGTTGGCGATAGTGGCGGTAACACTGCAACAACAACAAGCACCATCAATGTGAGCGACCTGCCTGATTTTGACAAAATGTATCTCGCCGATGTAGAGAATGCGGCGGATTTGAGCACAGATCTCTATGGTGTGCCGATGCTCATCGAGCACACAGGTGCATACCGGTACACGGCATACTATTATAATAAGGCTGCCGGCACACCTATCCGTTTCATTCCACAGAAGACCGATTTCCAACCTATCTGTTTTGTTGTAGATCCGAATACAGGTCTGCTTACAAGTGATCCTTCTGCAGGAGAACCAATCATTCTCAACCAGTTGGGGTATGTGAAGATTACATTCAACAGTGCAACGGGCGACTGGGATATAAACACATGGACACCGACCACTGCTGCGATGACCCTTGATGGTTCTACTACCGTAAACTTTAATGACGGTAGCGGCGAACAGCCTGCACAGATTTGCTTGGCAGGTAGCGGATTACCCGACACGCCAAGCTGGACTACCAATCAGAATAATGGTGCGTTCATCCTTAGTCAGGACAGTAAGAACCCATACCGCCTGTATCGTGAGATGACGCTCACTAAGGGCACAAGCGTCAGTTTCACCATCAGTCAGACACACTGGTGGGGATGGTGGCCGCAGCCATATTGGCGCTTTGATGGCAGTGACGAAAATGAGGCTAACGTACTTAATGGCGGTGATAATATGAAATCGGTAACTGTGCCGACAACCGGCACCTATCTTTTTGAATTCGATTATGCACTGCTTCGCTCGCGTATCGTACTCGTAAAATAATCTAAAATATTACTGCCTGCTAAAAACAGATTGCCGGATCGGAAATCCATTAGGCATCATACCCATAAGCGCTTTTGCCGTAAAGGGGGCTTGACTAAGCGGAAACGACACACCAACCTCATTGCAATGCCGACGTACACCGAACGACGTACGCACGTACACCGAACGACGTACGCACGTACACCGAACGACGTACGCACGCACACCGAACGACGTACGTGCCCATCAGAGCGAGAAGAGGCGACCAGACCGGCGTATGAAGACAAACCGACAAATGCTAACGGGTGGCTTTGTATCGCTTATTTTCAACTTTTAGCGGACAACAATAAATCTAAAACAACTATAACTAAATAATAATAGTAGGACATGAAAAGATATTTTTTGATCATATTTGCATTGCTTCTTGCCCTGTGTGTTCAGGCACAGAACATCAATGTGACAGGCACGGTCATCGCAGAGACCAGTCAGGAGCCCGTCATAGGAGCGTATGTCAGGGTAAAGAACGGTAGCCAGATGGCCGTTACCGATATTGATGGCAAGTTCAGTATCAATAATGTTGCACGAAATGCTACGCTTATATTTACCTCCGTCGGTTTTGCCGAGCAGGAGGTGGCTGTGGGCGGGCGCCGTGTCATTGACGTGGTAATGAAAGATGAGATTTCTGACCTTAACGAGGTGGTAGTCATTGGTTATGGTGCCGTGAGAAAGGGAGACCTCACCAGCAGTATCTCGGCCATCAAGGGCGACAAACTCGAACACCTCACCACCGGCAATGTGATGAATGCACTGCAAGGTCAGGTGAACGGCGTGCAGATCAGCAACTCGGGCAGTCCGGGTGCCACACCTCGCGTCATTATCCGAGGTGTGAGTACCATCAATGGTTCAGATCCCCTTTATGTAGTAGATGGTATGCCTGTAGGAACAAATATCAACTTCTTGAACCAGAACGATATAGAGAGTTTGCAGGTACTCAAAGATGCTTCTGCGTCAGCCATCTATGGCACTCGTGGCAGCAATGGTGTAATTCTCATCACAACAAAGAAGGGATTTCAAGGTAAAACCAAGTTCAATGCTTCAGCCACATGGGGGTTCCAGACTATGTCTAAACCTAACATAGCAAAGGCTTCCGAATACGAAAAGGTTTACAAGGCACGTTACACCAATGATGGGCAGGTGGCTCCTTATAAGGGTATAGAGAATATTACTGATGCTCAGGGTACCGACTGGTGGGATGAAACGATGCGCGAGGTTGCCCTTGCACAGAATTATAATTTCGGATTTCAGGGCGGTAACGACAAGTTTCTCTACTCGGCAAGCATCGGGTATTTCCGTCAGAACTCTCAGTATAAGACCGGTCAGTGGCAAAAACTCTCTACCCGTTTCTCCATGGAATACAACTTCAATAAGATTGTCAAAGCCGGTGTCGACTTCACCCCACGTTATGAGAATTGGGATGATACTCCCAGTTTAATGGGGGCTATTATGGCCATGGATCCAACTACTCCCGTAATGCGTGACAAGAGCGAGTGGACCAGCAATCCTTACAGCAACTACGCCCGCTCCAATAATAACCAAGAGTGGAACCCGGTTGCATCCATGTATCGTCTCGATTCCAGTGCCGACGAATATGCCTTGCTTGCTACTCCGTACATAGCCATCACCCCTATTAAGGGTCTTACTTTCCGCACACAGTTTGGCGTGAACGCTCGTTTCCGTATGACCAATAAGTTCGTGCCTGAGTTCTATATAGACAATCTTGAGCAGCAGAACCCCTCCACCGTTAGTCGCAGCCATGAGAATTGGATAGACTGGAACTGGTCTAACACGCTTACTTACATGACTACATTGAAGGAGAAGCACAATTTGAATGTCATGGCAGGCTACACCGTAGAGCGATTCCAAGATTATACTTTAAGCGGAAGTCGTGATGACGTGCCGTCAAGTATCAAAGAAATGCGCTATATAGATGCAGGAACGACCAATTATCAGGTGTCAGGCACCAATGCTTATTCTTCTCTAATCTCTTACCTTGGTCGTGTGATGTACAACTACGACGAACGTTATTACCTCACCGCCAGTCTTCGTGTCGACGGTAGCAGTAAATTCCCAACAGGAAATAAGTATGCTACATTTCCTGCCTTAAGTGCGGCATGGCGTATATCAGCCGAGAATTTTATGAAGAGGCAACATGTGTTTGATGATCTGAAGCTACGTCTCGGATGGGGAAAGGTAGGCAACCAGAATATCTCTAACGACGCATACATCTCTTCTGTAGGTACAGTTCGTTATGTGTTTGGCACCGGTGCCACAACAACAGTAGGAACTAATGTCAATCGTATTGGCAACACCCATGTGCAGTGGGAAACCGTAGAGGACTACAGTATCGGTCTCGATATGGCATTCTTGAAGAATCGCTTAAAAGTTACTGCCGACTGGTTTACAAAGAAAAGTCACGATATGCTGATGGAGAAAGAGAATCTTCTGTTACTTGGCTTACCGGCATGGAATGGTCGTATGTGGGAAAACATCGGTAGTATGAAAGCTACTGGTTGGGAACTCGGTTTCAACTGGCAAGATCGGATTGAGGATTTCACCTATGGTGCAAGTCTCAATCTCTCAAGTGTGCGCAATAAGGCCGTGAACCTCAACGGTAACTATATCTATACAGGTAGTCGTAATGGCGATTATATCATCCGTAACGAGGAAGGCCGTTCCATTAGCCAGTTCTATGGCTATGTAGTCGATGGCATTTTCCAGAACCAAACAGAAGTAACATCTTATACTGATGAACATGGTAACCTGATGCAGCCAAACGCCCAGCCCGGCGACTTCCGTTATAAGGATTTAAACCATGATGGCACTATTGATGAGAAAGATAAGACCTATATTGGCAATCCATTCCCAGACCTTATGATAGGTTTCAATGTCAATGCAGCCTATAAGGGTTTTGACCTTCAGGCACAGTTTTACGGAACGATCGGCAATGATATATACAACCTCAACAAGGAACGCTATTTCGGTACCAATGGTGCTAACGTGTTGGCCGGCACATACGATCTGGCATGGAACGGTGAAGGAACAAGCTATACCATTCCTCGTTTGAGTGTGAATGATTCTAACGGTAACGCCACCAAACCCAGCACATTTTTTGTAGAGAATGGTTCATATTTTCGTTGCAAGTTGTTGCAGATTGGCTATACCCTACCAAAGAAGTGGTTGGGGAATACACTGCTCCGCATATCCTTATCTGCACAAAATCTCTTTACCATTACCGGTTACTCGGGTATGGACCCCGAAACCGCTTCGATGGGTAGTGTGACACAGGCGGGTATCGACTGGACCGGCTATCCTAACCCACGGACTTTCCTTCTCGGTTTAAATCTTAACTTCTAACAACATGCATCATGAAACGTATCAATAAATTTGAATTGTCATTAGCTGTAACTGCTATTTTCACATTGAGCGGTTGCTCTGACTTTCTCAACGAACCGCTTTTAGGCCAGCAGACCATTGACAACTACTTCACTTCGGAAGATGAGGTTGAACAACAAGTAACGGGTTGTTACCAGACACTTGCCTTTGGCGATTGGTGGCAGATTTACAAGATGTATGTCGCAGCCGACATCTGCACTGATGACGAGTGGATGGGTAACACGACGCAAGACCCGGGTGACTATTATCCTTTGTCATTCTATACCGGTAATACTGTTGCTGCCGGCAATGCTGTGCAGAACTTCTATCAGTATCGTTTTAAGGGTATTTTCCAATGTAATGCCACGCTTGAGCGTTCTGCCGATGTAACGTTCAACGATCCTGCCTATAAGGCCCGTTTGCTGGCAGAGGCTCGCTTCATTCGCGCTTTCGAGTATTTTGATTTGGCGAAGAACTTCGGCGGTATGCCGATTCTCACTCAGATTACCATGCCCAGCGATGCAAGTGGCATTACACGCGTAAGTCTCGACTCCACGTATGCTTTCATCGCGAGCGATCTGAAGACAGCTATAGAGTCGTTGCCGCTACGTTCGGCACAAAGTTCTTCGGAGATAGGCCGCATTACTAAAGGTGCAGCTCAAGGCCTTCTTGCAAAAGTTTACCTTTATCAAGAGAAATATGAGAAAGCTGAAGAAATGCTTGAAGCCGTAATCAACAGTGGCGAATATAAGTTGCTCAGCGACTTCGGAAATGTATGGAGTATGGATTATAACAATTCAGAGGAGAGCCTTTTCGAGTTCCAGACCAATAGTGATATTTCGTTCAATCTTGGTGAGCGTATCTCTGTAGTAGTAGGCTCACGCGATGACTCCGGATGGAGCTGGGGATTGCCCACAAGCAACTTGGAGAAAGTGTTTGTCGACGAAGGTGACTCCATCCGCCGTATATGGACTATTATGCGTCATAATCAGACATATATTCCTAATGACGACGCCTACAACAAGGATAATCCTTACATTATCTCACCCAGCAAGCACAAAAGCGCACGTGCCAACATGAAACTCTATATTCCTTTAGCGAAACGACCCGATCCGTACGATGCACCTCACATTCCCCTCAATTACCGCATCTTGCGATATGCCGACATCCTGCTGATGTATGCAGAGGTTGAAAATGCTCTGGGTAAGGATGTCAAAGCGCGTGCAGCTCTCAATCAGATTCGCAGCCGTGTGCATTTGTCTGATGTAACCGCATCGGGCACAGAGCTTCGCGATGCCATACGTAAGGAGCGCCGTATGGAGCTGGCGCTGGAGGCCAACCGTCTCTACGACTTGCGCCGATGGACCGACAGCAATGGCAAGAAAGCCATTTGCAACGTGATGGGAACTAATGGCACATTTGTAAAGTACAATCTTGAGGAGAGCACGGACGCATGGGAAATCAGTAATCAGAACGAGAACTCCAATAAGGGGCAAGCCTTTAAGGAAGGACGCGACGAACTCTTCCCAATACCGAACTCGGAGATTATCCAAAGCAATGGCTCTATAAAACAAAATCCGGGATATAATTAAATAAATAAGAGATTTTGAATTAGGAGTTAAGAGCTGACTATTGTAAATCCTTAACTCCTAATTTCTAATTCACAACTTTTTTAAGCTATGCATAGATTATATACAACTTTATTCTCCCTCGCCCTGACCATAACGGCCGTAGCACAGTCGTCAACGACTGTTGTCATAACTCCTTCGACAACATATCAGACCATTCGCGACTTCGGCGCGTCAGACTGCTGGACAGCAGATTATGTGGGGAAATATTTCAATGAAACAGAAAAACAAAACGCCGCCCGATGGCTGTTTTCCACAGAAACAGATGCCAGTGGCAATCCACTTGGTATCGGCTTGTCCGTGTGGCGAGTGAATTTGGGAGCCGGAAGCAGTACACAAGGCGATGACAGCAATATCGAAGATAAGACGCGACGGGCAGATTGTTTTCTAAATAGTGACGGCAAGACCTATAATTGGAACAACGCCGCCGGGCAACAGTGGTTCATGCAACAGGCTAAGGCTTATGGCGTACCCCACTACTTACTCTTTTCCAACTCACCTCTTATCTATTACACCAAGAATGGATTGGCTAATAATAAGAGTAAGGCTTCTGGGGCTAATCTCGGTACAGAATATTATGATGACTTTGCTGAATATCTGGCAGAGTGTACAGCCCATTTCATTGACGAAGGCTACAATGTGACGATTATCGATCCTGTAAATGAGCCGGCATTTGATTGGACCGGTGGGCAGGAGGGAAGTCCGTGGCAGAATGAGGAAATCGCCAAACTTGTAAAGGAGTTAAATACCTCACTCACTAAGCGTAACCTCTCTACACAGATCCTTATTCCTGAGGCGAGTTCTTGGGATAGGCTCTATCGGCAATGTACAGACTATAACGGTCGTGCAAGTAATCAGATAGAAGCATTTTGGAACTCAGATAATGCAAATACCTACATTGGCGATCAGAGCCACGTGGCACCTATTGCTGCCGGCCATAGCTATTGGACTTTTCGTACCAATGATGATTTGCAGAATGTAAGGACTGCCGTGGCTGAAGCCGCTGCCAAATACGGATTGGAAACAGCACAGACCGAATGGAGCATGCTTGACGCCGAGCCATCTGTCGATGCAGGTTTCCCGGCAAGCTATGATGCAGCCACTTATATGGACATTGCACTTTATATGGGAAAACTTATCCATTGCGATCTCACCTATGCACAAAATACTTCTTGGAGCTATTGGACTGCGATGGCACAGGAGAAGTGGGGGCAAAAAAACCGATTCTATCTGTTACGTCTCAATGCCACAGGCGATACCGGTAACGAAAGCTACGGCGACATTCAGACAGGAGGAACCGTGAGCGATAGCAAGAACCTCTGGGTGTTAGGCAATTACAGCCGCTTCATCCGCCCGGGCTATCAGCGCATAGATATGGCCATAAACAATAGCGGACTCAATGGCCTGATGGGTTCTGCCTATATCTCTCCCGACAAGGATAAGGTGGTGGCGGTATTCGTAAACATGGGCTATGTACGCCGCAACATCTCGTTTGTCATAGGTGGCTACGACGTGACAGGCATCGATACTTACACGACCGATGCCGACAATAACATGGCACATGCCGAATATGCAGCCACAGACAAAATAAACTTGGGCAAAGGAACGGTCACTACTGTTGTGATGAATATCAGCCAGACTGCCGATGTCGAGAATATAAGGACGGAAAACGTGGCTACCGACGACACTTATCACACCATCAGTGGCATGCGCCTCGGTGTTGCCGACGCATCTCTATTGCCCCGTGGCATCTATATACATAACGGTAAAAAGATTATCCGCAAATGAAATATTCCATTCTATTACTGATCCTGTCTGCACTGGGAGGCTTGCCCCTGTCGGCAGGCAGACCTGTGGCTTGGCGCATAGAAAAGTCGAGCCCCGAGCAGACCATCCGCCACTTTGGTGCCTCTGACGCATGGAGCATGCAGTTTGCTGGACTTTGGCCGCAGGCACAGCAGGAAGAAATAGCCGACTGGCTCTTCTCCTTAGAGAATGATGCCGATGGCAGACCGAAGGGCATAGGGCTTTCGGTTTGGCGTTTCAACCTTGGCGCGGGAAGCGCCGAGCAGGGTGATGCAGCCCAGATCAATCCGGGCACACGCACCGAATGCTTCCTCACGCCCGGCGGAACTTACGACTGGACGCGCCAACAGGGACAGCGCAGCTTCCTCCGTTTGGCCAAAGAACGAGGAGTGCCCCACTTCCTTGCATTCATGAATTCGGTTCCGGTGTATTATACGAAGAATGGATTGGCAACCAATACAGGGCGCGACGGCACCATCAACCTTCGTGAAGAATGCTACGACGACGTGGCACGTTTTGCGGCAACTGTAATGAAAGGCGTGGAAAAACATGACGGCATCCACTTTGACTATTTCTGTCCGGTGAACGAACCCGATGGGCATTGGAACTGGATAGGACCCAAGCAAGAGGGGTCGCCCGCTACCAATCGTGAGGTGGCGCGGTTGGTCAAGGAGGTGAGCAAGGAGTTCAAGAAGAACAGGATAACCACATCTATCATGATCGACGAAAGCTGTGACCTGCGTTGTTTGGTCGATACTCATCAGACCGATTGGCAGCGTGGTTATGCCATCCGCACGTTCTTTACCAAAGATTCCACCGCCACATATCTTGGCAACACCTACGGAGTGCCGCGTATCATCAATGCACATAGCTATTGGACAAACACGCCAATTAAATACATGCGTGAAATTCGTGAGCAACTTCGCGATACCATACGGCATTATGGATTGAAATTTTGGCAAACCGAAATCTGCATCATGAGTAATGACAAGGAAATCGGTGGCGGTTGGCCGTATGATTATTCCATGCGAACGGCACTTTACGTGGCACGTATCATTCATCATGATTTGGTTTATGCCAATGCCGAGAGCTGGTCGTGGTGGCGCGCTATGGGTGGCGACTATAAGGATGGGCTGCTTAGGGTCTATAGTGCCGACAGCTGGAAGAGCGGCAAGGCCATTCCCAGCAAGCTGATGTGGACGTTGGGCAATTACAGCCGTTTTATCCGTCCGGGTGCCACGCGTTACGACGTGACAGCCTTCGACGACAACCACAATATTGTCAAGGATGGTGAGACAGAGCCAGAGGGGGTGATGATCTCTGCCTATCAAAACACTGATGGCAGTTGGATTGTAGTTGCAATCAACTATGGTGAGGACTTCCGACCTATCACCATCCAAGGCGTCGATGCACAATGGACAGCCTATCGCACCAGCGACATGGAAGGTGAGAGCCTGAAACCTTTCAGGATTTCAGACACACCAATGCAACTGGAGCCGAAATCCGTCACGACATTTGTCGGCCGATAAGGCTATACCGTTGTTGGCAACGATGCCCGGAAAGCCCGGTTTTCCGCTCTGACGGCGACGTACGCCGAACGACGCATGCACGCACACCGAACGACGTATGCACGCACATCGTACGGCGTACACATGTACACCGTACGACGTACGTCACCGTTTCCACTTGATAACAGAAGCTAAACGATGGTCTGGGAGCATCGTTAGGGTGCTTTCTACGAGAAAGCACCCTGTGCGCACTCTCTCCTTCGATGTACGTCAATTGAAACTTAGAGAAGGATATGCATTCACTCTGTCTACCTCTTGTACAGCGATCAGAGTTTTACTAAAAGTCATTCGCATTGCATTCTCCTGTTTATAATGTGAGGGAGAAGACGTTTGATTGCGACCGCTGACACCCATATCGTTTAATTCCCCTTTAAAATAGTAGCCCGTAGCAGGGAGATAAAAATACTTGCTAAGTTCGGAAGTTGTAGGACGCGATTGAGTTATTTTCGAATTAGACAGGAAAACTATATCATTAATTTGTCTCCAATCTCTGTTTCTATATTTCTCGGAGTCGAAGCCGTCGATATTATCTCTTTTCAATAACCACATTCCACCTTTATACAGATACCCCCAACAAGTCCACAACTCATCGGCATCCCAATGAGGGTCTCCTTTCAAAGCATACCAAAGCATTTCATTTACATTAGGACAATCTTTCGCCGAATTAGATGCCTGAGTAGGCCCCATTACTGGATTATACCAACGAGAATCCAAGTAGGATGCAGGCCAACCAGTACCGGTATTGTTATTTTTCTTAGGTTGGTTGCTTTCATTTCCGTACCAATAATCTTCCTTGGCATCCCACATATAGTATAAGGGTGCATGGTCATCGAGCTTTAGGATAGATTTGATGTCGCATATTTCGCCTGCATTACAGGTAGGAGTTACATATTTGGTAATAGTTCCTTCGATTGTACCGTCCGGATTATCTGTCTCATTTTTAAGCCAGTAGCGGATGGCAAGTCGGTGAATGCCCGGTGCAATAACGACATAGGCACCATTCTTCGCAATATCGTAAGCCTCATTATCGATTTCAAATCCGCTGCCCGTAGTGAGCGTTATTGTCTTCGAGCCACCGGATGACGGAGTGGAAGCAAGGCTGCCATTGACAAAATCATAAGTGCCGGCTATATCATCCTCCGAGACAATCTCTATTTTCGTTATCTTACTGCGTTTTACAAATTCGTTGGTGGTACGGGGCAGCAGACATAGATAGGCGGCTTTATGACTGAGCTTGAAAGTAAATCCATTGTCGTCTCCAGAGGCTGTTGCCGTACCGCAGTCGCCTGCTGCTCCTGCGTGACTAAAATCGTTAGGGGCAGTTTGGGTTTGTGTTGAAGCAATCGTAACTTGATTGCCTGCTGTTCCGGCAGAACCGGTGTAGTTCACGATACAGCCATTGCTAAAGGTACCTGTGAGTAAAAAGGTGCCGTATGTCAAAGTTGCGTTGAAATTTCCTGCCGCACTTTGTCGGAATGTCCCGCCGGTATCTTCCACCCATATTTTGTCGCCTGTAGACCAATATGGCTTTGCACCTTGACCTATAACATGTGTGATGGAAGTGCGGGTCTGCGGTTCCAACATAGCGTCTCGCTTACTTTGAGAGGGAATTTCCTCACTTTGGAAAATCACTGTATTGCCAACCTGTCCCTCTTGAACATTACTTTGTGAGGCAGTGTCGTTTGAACAACTCGCAACAAACACACCCGACAAACCCAATATAATGAGCATACTCATCGTTCTTATCTGCTTTCTCATCTTAAAACAAGTGTTTGATCTTCATTTTTAATTATTAGTATCCCATTCCCAAGAAGCATCTTCCTCTTCATTATAAAAGTGGCCTGCCTTAGCAGATTCATAGGATCCGCCTTGACCGATATTGCCATGTTGTCCACTTCCTTCTACCAAAAGATACTCTGTCTTTACAATGAAAACTTCGATTAAGGGACAATTATACCCACACCTTTTCTTACTCATTACATTTCTTTTCATACCCTTTATAGATTATTCTAAATTTTGAATTATACCTTGATTCCTTTCTAATCTAATTACTGACAACTTGCAAAATTATGTATATTTTATAGATATGACCGTTTTAATTTGTTGTTTTTAACAAAACAGGACGTGTAAAGGAAAAATACAACAAATTTTAGCAAGTCACAATATTTGCGTATGTTTTTCAGTCAGTCTGCCAATTTGAAGAAGGAGTGTAGTGGGCTACACTCCTGATGAAAGACGGCGAAATGACGAAGAAGAGGCGTAAAGACTGTGGTAAAGCAAAAGAATAAAAAAGAAAAGAAAATATAGGCGTTTAATTTTGAACACCTACTTATTACACCTTATTATATATATACGGGTATTACGCCGATGCTACAACTTGCCACAGAAAGTGAAGCAATCGGGGAAAACGGTGGGCAGGTTGTGAGGCTCTTCGCGGAAAATGCCGAACAGGGCGCTGCCGCTTCCACTCATCTGGGCGTATGCAGCACCGAGGGTGTAGAGCCGTTGCTTGATTTGTGCCAGTACGGGATGTGATTGGAAGACGGGTGTTTCAAAGTCGTTGAATAGTTCGTTGCGCCATGTATCGATGGATTGTCGCACGATGTCGCGGCAACACTTCTCAGGCTGTCGACACACGATCTGCGCGTAAGCATCTTTGGTCGACACGGCAATGTCGGGTTTCACGATGGCGATGTAATAGCCTTTAAGATTGCCCTGCGGACCATCTGCGGGTTCAAGAATCTCGCCACGACCTGAAGCAAACGACGGTTCGGAGGTGATGAAGAAAGCACAGTCAGAACCCAACATGGCAGCGTAGCGCTCCATCTCGGCAATACCGATGTTCAGACGGAAACGTTCATCGAGCAGACTAATCATGTAGGCACCATCGGAGGAACCGCCACCGAGTCCGGCCTGTGAGGGGATGCGCTTCACCAGATGGGCATGGATACGCGGCAGTTTATAGTCGGCAGCCAACAGATTGTAGGCCTTCACCACAAGGTTTTTATCCTCGTCGCAATCCACGGCGTTGCCCGTCACCTTCAGATCACAGGGCACTTCAGAAGGAAATAGCGGGTCCATATGCTTGATTTCGAGGACATCGGTCAGCGGGATGGGATAGAATACGGTCTCAAGGTCATGGTAACCGTCTTCGCGTTCGGCAGTGATATTGAGGCCGAGATTGATTTTTGCGCAGGGGAAAGTAAGCATGTCTGTAATCCAAGATGAGGGATGGGCAACAGCAGAGGGCTGCCATCGCCATCGTTTGTTTGCTTACAAATATAATGAAAAAAAGATAAGCGTGGAATCATTGGTGGCTTTTTTTTCAGAAAGACGGCGAGATTGGGGGATTTTTTCGTAAATTTGTCGTTCAATAAACGAAATATTAACTATGCCGGAAACAAATTCCTCAAGCAGCGCTTCAAGCAGACGCCGTAGATCTGCTGCACCGATTGACCCCACGTATGGACACTTGCAACCTCAAGCTCTCGATGTGGAGCGCGTGGTGCTGGGTGCGCTGATGATCGATAAGGATGCCTTTTCGGTCATTTCAGAGACTATTCGCCCCGAGACTTTCTATGAGCCTCGCCATCAGAAGATATACCAAGCCATACAGACGCTCAACATGCAGCAACACCCTGTGGATATCATGACTGTGACCAACGAGCTGCAGAAAGAGGGCACACTGGATGATGTGGGCGGCCCAACCTACGTGGTTGACCTGACGGCTCACGTGGCTTCATCTGCCCATATCGAGTACCATGCCAAGATATTGCAGCAGAAGTTTCTGGCTCGTCAGCTCATCTCGTTTGCCAGTGTGATTGAGACCAAGGCTTTCGATGCTACGGTGGATGTGGATGAACTGATGCAGGAGGCTGAGGGAAGTCTGTTTGAGATTTCGCAGAAGAACATGAGACAGGACTTCACCCAGATTGACCCTGTGGTGCGTCAGGTGGTGGAGAATATCCAGAAGGCGGCGGCTAACAAGGATGGTTTGACGGGTCTGCCCACGGGTTATACCAAGTTGGACGACATGACGTCAGGCTGGCAGGCCAGCGACCTCATCATCATTGCCGGTCGTCCTGCCATGGGTAAGACGGCGTTTGCGCTGTCATTGGTAAAGAATATGGCCATAGATTATAATATCCCTGTAGCATTCTTCTCGCTTGAGATGAGTGATGTGCAGTTGGGTAATCGTCTGCTGTCTAACGTTTGCGAGATTGAGGGCAAGAAGGTGATGAACGGCCAGTTTGGCCGTGACGATTGGGAGCGTTTGGACAAAAACCTCGGTAAACTGACGGGTAAGCCTATTTATGTGGACGACACGCCCGGTATGTCTATCTTTGAGCTACGCACGAAAGCTCGCCGATTAGTGAGAGAGAAGGGCGTCAAAATCATCATGATCGACTATTTGCAGCTGATGAATGCCAACGGCATGCGTTTTGGCAACCGTCAGGAGGAAGTGTCGACCATCTCGCGCTCGTTGAAAGGGCTGGCCAAAGAGTTGAATATACCCATCTTGGCACTGTCGCAGTTAAACCGTACGGTAGAAAACCGTGACGGACTGGAGGGAAAACGTCCGCAGTTGAGCGACCTGCGTGAGTCGGGAGCCATTGAGCAAGATGCCGATATGGTGGCATTTGTGCACCGCCCAGAGTATTATCACATCTTCGAAGACGAGAAGGGCAACGACCTGCGGGGCAAGGCACAGATCATCATAGCCAAGCATCGTAAAGGTGCCACGGGCGATGTGCTGCTCACTTTTCAAGGACAATACACCCGCTTCATGAATCCCGAGGATGGCATGCTGGCACCATTGCCATCTGATTTTGGCGGCGGCGAAATCATATCCTCACGTCTGAATCAAGACGATGACGATCCATTTGGTGGGCCGCTGGGTGAAATTTAACTATCAGTTGAAAGATGTTGATCTGCGAAATAATGATGATTTAAAACGAAATCGGATAAAAAAGTAACAGATTATTTGCTCGTATCACTATAAATGTTTATCTTTGCAAACGTTTTAGAAAACAGAGAACAAGTATATGACGGATATGTATATCATTCTAAGTATTATTGGAATTCTTCGACTGCACTCCGTGGCCGGAAGTGAGAATGTGTGCATGTGTGTCTAAGTATAGATGGCATTTCAGAGCCTTTCCACTTCCGATGAGTGGGAAGGCTTTTTTGTTTGAAAGATTAGAATTAACAAAATACATTTATGAGCAACAGACTTTATATTTTCGACACGACGCTTCGCGATGGAGAGCAGGTGCCGGGATGCCAGTTAAACACTGTTGAGAAGATTCAGGTGGCCAAACAGTTGGAGCTTTTGGGCGTGGATGTGATCGAGGCCGGTTTTCCTGTTTCCTCACCGGGCGACTTCAATTCGGTGGTGGAAATATCGAAAGCCGTGACATGGCCCACCATCTGTGCCCTGACACGTGCCGTGGAAAAAGATATAGATGCGGCTGCCGAGGCGTTACAGTATGCCAAACGTAAGCGAATCCATACGGGTATCGGTACCAGCGATTCGCACATCAAATACAAGTTTAACTCTACTCGGGAGGAAATCATCGAGCGCGCAATAAAGGCTGTGAAATATGCCAAGAGGTACGTGGAAGATGTAGAGTTCTATGCCGAAGATGCCGGCCGTACTGACAATGAGTATCTGGCACGTGTGGTAGAAGCTGTGATCAAGGCCGGCGCTACAGTGGTCAACATACCCGACACCACAGGCTATTGCCTGCCCCATGAGTACGCAGCCAAAATCAAATATTTAGTCGATCATGTGGATGGTATCGACAACGCAATTATCTCTACCCACTGTCATAACGACTTGGGTATGGCGACAGCTAACACACTGAGCGGCGTGCTTGCCGGAGCGCGTCAGGCGGAAGTGACAATCAATGGTATCGGCGAGCGTGCGGGTAATACTTCATTGGAGGAGATAGCCATGATCCTGAAGTGTCACCGGCATATCGGCATCGACACCAATATCAATACAAATAAGATTTATCCCATCTCGCGCATGGTATCATCACTGATGAATATGCCTGTGCAGCCTAACAAGGCCATCGTGGGGCGCAATGCGTTTGCCCACTCCAGCGGAATCCATCAGGATGGCGTGCTGAAAAATGTGCAGACCTACGAGATAATCGATCCAAAGGACATCGGTTTGGATAACAATGAGATTGTTCTCACAGCTCGTTCGGGTCGTGCTGCGCTGAAATATCGCCTTCAGGTGAATGGCGTGGATGTAGACGACGAGACCCGTCTCGACAATATCTATCAAGCATTCTTGCAGTTGGCTGACAAGAAAAAGGAGATTACCGATGACGATGTGCTGATGCTCGCGGGAGCAGACACAGCTGCCAACCGTTGCGTGAAGCTTGATTATCTGCAGGTAACGTCTGGTAAGGGAACCCGCAACGTGGCTTCGATAGGCGTAGACATTGCCGGTCAGAAGTTTGAGGAGGCATCATCGGGTAACGGTCCGGTGGATGCTGCCATCAAGGCATTGAAGCGCATCATTCGCAAGCACATGATCCTAAGGGAGTTTACCATTCAGGCCATCTCCAAAGGCTCTGATGATGTGGGCAAGGTGCACATGCAGGTAGAGTATGACGGCAACGTGTATTATGGCTTCGGAGCCAACACCGACATCGTGACGGCATCGGTAGAGGCCTATATTGATTGTGTGAATAAATTTAGAACGAAATAAACTTTGGGTATCCAAAGACAGCAAAAACATTAAGCGAACATGAATACATTATTTGATAAGATATGGGATAGCCACGTCGTTCAAGTTGTAGAAGACGGCCCTACCCAACTTTATATCGATCGTCTTTATTGCCACGAGGTGACCTCCCCACAGGCATTCGATGGCCTTCGCCGTCGAGGTTTGAAGGTGTTTCGCCCCGAACAGGTATATTGCATGCCTGATCATAACATTCAGACACACGATCAGGATCAGCCCGTAGAAGACCCTATCGGCCGCAAGCAAATCGATACGCTCGACAAAAACTGCGAGGAGTTTGGCGTGACGGAGTTCAAGATGAATACGAAAGAGAATGGTATTATCCACGTGGTAGGGCCTGAGACGGGTCTGTCGTTACCGGGCATGACCATTGTTTGCGGTGATTCCCACACCTCGACCCACGGTGCCATGGGTGCCGTCTCGTTCGGTATCGGAACGTCAGAAGTTGAAATGGTGCTGTCTTCACAGTGTATCTTACAGCAGAAACCAAAGTCTATGCGCATCAATGTCAATGGGAAATTGAAACCGGGTGTAACGGCAAAGGATGTGGCACTCTACCTGATGTCTGAGCTTACGACTTCGGGCGCTACGGGTTACTTTGTGGAATATGCCGGCGAAGTGGTTCGTAATCTGTCGATGGAAGGTCGTCTCACTCTCTGTAACCTCTCTATCGAGATGGGTGCGCGTGGTGGTTTCGTGGCTCCCGACGAGACAACATTCGAGTATATCAAGGGTCGCAAGTACGCCCCCACAGGGGAAGCGTGGGAGAAATGTACAGCTTACTGGAAAACATTGAAGTCGGGCGATGACGCCATCTTCGATAAAGAACTGAACTTCAATGCCGCCGACATCGATCCGCGCATCACGTATGGTACCAATCCCGGTATGGGAATCGGTATAGATGGCAGCGTGCCCACACTCGACCAGATAGATGAAGTGGAACAGGCTTCGTTCCTCAAGAGTTTGAATTACATGGGCTTTGAGCCGGGAGAGAAACTTCTCGGACATAAGATCGATTATGTGTTTCTTGGCGCTTGTACCAATGGACGCATCGAAGATTTTCGTGCTTTCGCCTCATTGGTGAGGGGGCGTAAGAAGGCCGACCATGTGGTGGCTTGGTTAGTGCCCGGTTCTTGGGCTGTGGCTCAGCAGATCGAGGATGAGGGTATCGATGAGGTGCTCAAGGAGGCAGGGTTTGCTATCCGCCAACCCGGATGCTCCGCGTGTCTGGCGATGAATGACGACAAGGTGCCTGCAGGTCTGTATGCCGTGTCGACCTCCAACCGTAACTTCGAGGGTCGGCAGGGGCCGGGCTCACGTACCATCCTTGCCAGCCCGCTCGTGGCCGCTGCTGCCGCCATCACGGGTAAGATTACCGACCCAAGAGAGTTTATCTAAGCCCATTCATCCGCTTTAAAATCAAGACAACAATGAGACAAAAATTCGATATCATTACCTCCAGTTGCATTCCCCTTCCTTTGGAGAATGTGGATACAGACCAGATCATTCCTGCCCGTTTTCTCAAGGCTACCGACAAGAAAGGCTTTGGCGATAACCTTTTCAGAGACTGGCGATATAATAAGGACGGTAGTCTTAAGAAAGACTTCGTGCTCAATGATCCCTCCTACTCGGGCGTAATCCTCGTAGCCGGTAAGAACTTCGGCTCGGGGTCGAGCCGCGAACATGCCGCATGGGCTATTGCCGGATATGGTTTCCGTGTGGTAATCAGCTCTTTCTTTGCCGATATTCACAAGAACAACGAGCTGAACAATTTTGTGCTCCCTGTGGTTGTGACCGAGGAGTTCTTGCAGGAACTTTTCGACACGATAGATAAGGATCACAAGACTGAAGTGAGGGTCGACCTGCCTAATCAGACTGTGACTAATCTTGCCACTGGGCACAGCGAGCACTTCGAGATCAACGGTTACAAGAAACATTGCTTAATGAATGGTCTTGACGACGTGGACTTTCTCGTGCAAAATCGCGACAAGGTGGAAGCGTACGAAAATAAGCGAATATGATGGAAGATGACCTGTCAGACAAGGCTATCCATACAGTAGAGATTGTCGATTCGACGCTCCGCGATGGCGAACAGACCAATGGTGTCAGCTTTCTGCCACACGAGAAGTTGATCATCGCACGCATGTTGCTCAAGGATGTCAATGTAGACAGACTTGAAGTGGCATCTGCGCGTGTATCCGAGGGCGAGAAGGATGCAGTGAGCAAAATATGCCGCTTTGCCGAACGCGAGGGCTATCTCGACCGCATTGAGGTGCTCGGCTTCGTGGATCGTGGTTTATCGGTGGACTGGATTAAGGAATGCGGCGGCCGGGTAATCAATCTTCTTGCAAAAGGCTCGCTGAAACACTGCACACAGCAACTTCATAAGACCCAACGGCAACATGTCGCCGACATCCTCGAAGTGCTCGAATATGCCGACAAGCAAGGGCTTGCCATCAATCTTTACTTAGAGGATTGGAGCTCGGGCATGAAAGATTCGCCCGAGTATGTGTATGAGATGATGGAATCATTGAAGGATACCAACATCAAGCGTTTCCTTTTGCCCGATACGCTGGGCATCATGAATCCGATGCAATGCCGGCTGTATATGCAGGACATTGTGAGCCGTTACCCCGATAAACATTTTGATTTTCATGCACATAACGACTACGATTTGGCCGTGGCCAACACGTTGGCGGCGGTGTCGTGTGGCTGTAAGGGGGTGCATGTCACGGTCAACGGCTTGGGCGAACGATGTGGCAATGCACCGCTGGCAAGTGTGCAGGCCATGCTGAAAGACCAGTTGCACGTTCGTACCAACATTGTGGAGAGCCAGCTCAATGCTGCCAGCAGGGTGGTAGAAGGTTACAGTGGCATTGCTGTTTCACCCAATCAGCCCATCGTTGGCGACAATGTGTTTACGCAAGTGGCGGGCGTTCATGCCGACGGCGATAACAAAAATAACCTTTATTGCAATGAGCTGCAACCCGAACGCTTCGGCCGTAAGCGTGAGTATGCGCTGGGTAAAAACTCTGGAAAGGCCAACATCGAGAAGAATCTCGAAGAGTTAGGCATGGATCTCACCCCCGAGCAGACCCGCATGGTGACACAACGCATCACCGAACTGGGCGATCGTAAGGAGATGGTGACACAGGACGACCTGCCCTACATCGTCTCCGATGTGCTCCGGCAAGATGGTCATCAGGATCGTGTGAAGCTCCTCAGCTACATGGTTTCCACCTCCTACGGTCTGAAACCTATCGCGAGCATCAAGGTCGAGATCAACGGACAGGCGTTTACAGCCGATGCTACCGGTGACGGACAGTATGACGCTTTCGTGATTGCCTTGCGCAAGATATATAAGGAAAACCTCGGTCGCACCTTCCCCCGACTGGCCAACTACACCGTGTCTATCCCTCCCGGCGGTCGTACGGATGCTTTGGTTCAGACCATCATCACATGGCAGGAGGAGGGCAGCGGGCGTGTCATCCGTACCCATGGACTCGATGCCGACCAGACCGAGGCGGCCATCAAGGCTACGTTCAAGATGCTCAACATCTTTGAAGAAGAGCGGGCATAGAACTTGGAGCGGAGGATATCAGGCTTGAAATCTACGCTCTCTCTACATCAAGAGACATTAAACATTAAATAAAATACGATTATGAAACTGAATATCGCAGTCCTTCCCGGCGATGGAATCGGACCGGAAATCATGCCGCAGGCAATCAATGTGCTCAATGCAGTAGCCAAGAAGTTTAACCATGAGTTCGAGTATCATGAGGCCATTTGTGGCGCTCACGCCATCGATGTCGTAGGCGATCCGTTCCCGGTAGAGACGTTTGAGGTGTGTAAGGCTGCCGATGCCGTGCTCTTCGCTGCCGTGGGTGATCTCCGCTTCGACAACGACCCCACGCTGAAGGTGCGTCCAGAGACCGGCCTGCTTGCCATGCGCAAGCAGTTGGGGCTGTTTGCCAACGTTCGCCCCGTAGCCACCTTCGACTGTCTGCTCCACAAGTCGCCGTTGAAGGAAGAACTCATCAAGGGTGCCGACTTCGTGGTTATCCGTGAACTTACGGGCGGTATGTATTTCGGTGAGAAATATCAGGACAACGAAAAAGCATACGATACCGACATCTACTATCGCCCTGAGATTGAGCGAATACTCAAGGTTGCCTTCGAGGTAGCCCGACAGCGCAACAAGCATCTCACTGTGGTCGACAAGGCAAACGTGCTGGCAAGTTCGCGTCTATGGCGTCAGATTGCACAGGAGATGGAGCCAAACTATCCTGATGTGAGCGTAGACTATATGTTCATAGACAATGCCGCCATGCGTGTGCTGACCGAACCCCGTTTCTTCGATGTCATCGTTACCGAGAATACCTTTGGCGATATCCTCACCGACGAGACTTCCGCCATCACGGGCTCGATGGGGCTCCAGCCTTCATCTTCACTGGGCGAACTGACACCTTTGTTCGAGCCGGTGCATGGTTCTTGGCCACAGGCTGCCGGCAAAAACATTGCCAACCCGTTGGCTATGATTCTTTCTGCAGCCATGATGCTGGAGCATTTCGGGCTGAAAGAGGAAGGTGCCAACATCCGCAAAGCCTGCGATGCTGCTCTCGAAGCCAATGTGCGCACCGCAGAGATTCAGGTAGAGGGTGAGAGAGCCTATAGCACCTCCGAGATCGGAGAGTGGATTACCAACTATATAGCGCAATAACCCGTGCCCCATCGCAGCGATAGACCGGCTGTAAAGCATCGGTCTCTATGCAGACAAAGCCCTGCTTGGACATAACGATCCGAGCAGGGCTTTGTCGATAATGGTGTAGGGGCATGTCCGAACGCCCACTATAGCCTTCCGTTTCGTGCCTTCCCGTACGCTCTTGACGCCCTTTTGGCGGCGTACACCGAACGCTATATGCACGTACATCGAACGCCGTACGCACGTACACCGAACGCCGTACGTCGGCATTCCGACCGAAAGGCGGCCTCTCCGGTATGGTTTCATGGGGGCATAAGGGTGCATTCGGCGAACAAAAAACGCCGTTCGACAACGGCGGCAGTTCTTCTCGGCGATAACGTTTGACAACGGTGGCAGGAGCGAAACAAAAATCGCCGTGGACTAAGTAAAGCCCACGGCGACATCTCTCATTTTTCTTGTTCGAGCGAGATTACTCAGCTACAACAGTCTCTGATACAGTTGTGTCAGCTACAACAGTGTCACCCTCTACGGTATCAACAACAGTTGTATCAACCTCCTCAGCTACAGGAGTTGCTGCCTTGTTGCCACATGATGCGAAAGAGATAGCTGCTACAGCTACGAACATAAAAACTAATTTCTTCATTTTCTTTGCTTTTTAATCTGTAAAACAATCATTTGTTTATTAAAACGTTGCAAAGGTAGGGATTTTTTCAATATGACCAACGCTTTTTTATGATTTTTTTTCGGCTTTAACTGTAACTTTTTATAATATCCTGAATATCAGTTTATTATGGTTGTTAAATAAAAGTTAAATTCTCCGTATAGGCAAGCGTCCTTATAAAATAGGAGGTTTGAAGGCTGTATTTTCTCAACAGAAAAGCGTAACTTTGTGGAGTATATGAGCATTGGCACCTATTATAATCAAGGTGTCTCTGCATTATAGGAAGATTATTAGAATGATAGATACAAGTGCTTTTCAAGGAAAGAAAGCCGCTTTTTATACGTTAGGATGTAAGTTGAACTTCTCTGAGACTTCTACATTTGGCAAGATGCTTGAACAAATGGGAGTGGTCACGGCAGCGAAGGGCGAGAAAGCCGATATTTGTCTCATCAATACATGCTCGGTGACGGAGGTGGCAGACCACAAGTGCAGGCAGGCCATCAACCGCATGGTGCGTGAGAATCCTGACACCTTTGTGGTGGTGACGGGCTGCTATGCGCAACTGGAGAGTGAGAAGGTGAGCAAGATAGATGGAGTGGATCTGGTGCTGGGGTCGAACGAGAAAGCCGACCTGATACAGTATTTGTCGGATGCTTGGACACAGCCCCGCAACGGGCACTTGCACCGGTTTCATCACGTGAGGACAAAGGACATCAAGACCTTCCAGCCCTCATGCTCGCGTGGCAACCGAACCCGCTATTTCTTGAAGGTGCAGGACGGCTGCAGCTACTTCTGTACTTATTGCACCATACCTTTTGCACGTGGCTTCTCGCGCAATCCCACCATTGCTTCGCTGGTGGAGCAGGCACGCGAAGCGGCTGCCGAAGGTGGCCGCGAGATTGTGCTCACGGGCGTGAATATCGGCGATTTCGGCGTTTCGACGGGCGAGAAGTTTATCGACTTGGTGAAGGCTTTGGATGAAGTGGAAGGTATAGAGCGATTTCGTATCAGTTCACTGGAACCCGACCTGCTCGACGACGAGCTGATAGCGTATTGTGCACAGTCGCGAGCTTTCATGCCCCATTTCCACATTCCGTTGCAGAGCGGCAGCGATGAGGTGCTGCGGCTGATGCATCGCAAGTACGACCGTGCGCTGTTTGCTCATAAAATCGAACTCATCAAGGAGATGATGCCCGATGCCTTTATCGGTGTGGACGTGATGGTGGGATGTCGTGGTGAGAAGCCCGAATATTTTGAAGACTGCTATGCGTTCTTGGCATCTCTGCCTGTGACGCAGTTGCATGTGTTCCCCTATTCGGAGCGCCCGGGTACGGTGGCGCTGTCGATTCCATACGTGGTTGATGCAAAGGACAAGAAAGAGCGGTCGAAACGACTGCTCGACCTCTCTGATGAGAAGACGCAAGCATTTTATGCGCAATACATCGGACAGGAAGCTGAAGTGCTGTTTGAAAAGGCGAGCCGTGGCAAGGCAATGCATGGATTCACGAAAAACTATATCCGTGTGGAACTCCCTGCCCGCGAGGCAAAAGAGGAATATGACAACCGGCTGATGCGGGTGAGGTTGGGAGACTTCAACCATGACCGCTCGGCTTTGAAGGTAGCGCTCCTATAATATAATAAGGTGTAGGTGATGAGTGTAGCAATCGTAATCTTGAATTGGAACGGCCGTGAGATGATGCGTCAGTATCTGCCCACGGTGTTGAAATATTCCGGCGATGACGCTGAGGTATGGGTAGCGGACAACTCGTCATCGGACGGGTCGGTGGAGATGCTGCAACGCGAGTTTCCGGAGGTGAAAGTCATCGTGCTGGAACAGAACTTCGGTTTTGCAGAAGGGTACAACCGCGCATTGGAACAGATTGAGGCGAAGTATTACGTGCTGCTCAATTCTGACGTGGAAGTGACGGAACATTGGCTCTGCCCGCTCACTGCCTACATGGATGCGCATGAGGACGTAGCGGCATGCCAACCCAAACTCTTGGCAGAACATGCGAAAGACAGTTTCGAGTATGCCGGTGCGGCAGGTGGTTTTCTGGATTATTACGGCTATCCTTTCTGTCGGGGGCGTATCTTCGACACCGTGGAAAAAGATGAAGGGCAATATGATGAGGTGGCTGATGTGCTCTGGGGCACAGGCGCATGCCTTATGATCAGGTCGAAGGATTACCGGTTGGTAAGCGGGCTGGACGGCCGTTTCTTCGCCCACAACGAAGAGATCGACCTGTGCTGGCGGCTGCGTCAGCGTGGTCGCAGGGTGGTGTGTGTGCCTCAAAGCATGGTCTATCATGTGGGAGGCGGCACCCTGCCCAAGAGCAATCCGATGAAAACCTTTCTGAATTTTCGCAATAACCTGACGATGCTCTATAAGAATCTGCCCGACGAAGAGTTGGGAACGGTGATGCGTATGCGCTGGTTCTTGGATTATCTGGCGGCATTCCAGACGTTGATTTTGAATCGGAACATTGGTGATTTCAAGGCTATTTTTAAGGCACGCCATGCCTTTAACGAGTGGAAACACAGCTTCGACAAGGACAGAAGCGAAATTCGGGCAACACGAGTGATTGCCCGTGTGCCCGAAAGAATGTCGTTGAGTATCCTTTGGCAATATTATGTCAAAGGCAGAAAGACGTATCGGAACCTGTTGAAATAGTGGGCGGACATGGCTTAAACCAGCATGTCGTAGATACGCTCGAATACTTCTCGCAGTTTGGTCTTATCGGCAATGGTTTCCCGTACCTCTTTTATGTATGCCTCATTGGGCGAGTTAGGAATCCATAGTTTGATGTAGCCATTAGCGCTGTATTTATCTTCCATGTGCTCGTCAAAGCGTTGCCATTGCTGCTCCTTATTCATATCCGGATAATGTTCCAACCCATACTCGACGGCACGGGAGAATACCACCTCCGGTTCTAAATCGCGATCGGCCTCTGCCACGATTTTACCATAGATACTGCGCGGCTCGTGCGATGCCGACGCACGGTGATCCTCCACCGCCTCCTTAATGATATTGATCTGGTCGGGCGAGAACCATCTCTTAAGCCGGGCATCGGCCATGACGATCTTTCCGCCGGTGATGTGATGGATAGCGCGTGGCCCGCTCATACCCAGATCGTGGTAGGCAGCGATGACGTAGCACATATTCATGTCGGCGCCAGTGGCTTGCGCGAGGAGGAGGGCATTCTTGATGACACGCGTCACATGCCCGAGCCCGTGACTTTTGCCAAACTCATTGTATCGAGGGAGTATCTGCGTCTCAACAAATTCCATGAGGTCGAGACTGACTTGTTGCTGCATGATGTATCCTTTGTTTATGAAATGAATGTGACGGCAAGTAGGAAGACTACCGTAATGAGGCCGTAGACGAGCATATTGCGGGCTGTCATTCCCAATACTTTATTGAGTTCCCTACCTTCCCAAATCTGTTTGAGGTGGGTATGGGTTTGGTGGTGCAATGTGGCATAAATCACATAAAGCATGACAAAGAGGGAGGCTATAGCACGACCTTCTGTGTATGTTTCTGGCCAGATGGCAAGCAGGGTAATGAGCGCTCCCGCCTGACCCATGATGAGATAGAGACGTGCGCCCCACTGCTCCCCCACTCTCACAATGAGTGTTTGCTTACCGTCGCGCCGGTCGTTGTCGCGATCGCGAAAGTTGTTGACGATAAGTAGGGTGTCGATGACGAATCCGCAGCCGATGGAACACAGCAGTACCTGCCATGTGACAGTTTGCATTGGAGAGGGGAGGATAACATAATAAGTGAGACAGACGGGTGTGATGCCGAAGAAAACCAATACCAGCATGTCGCCCATACCGAGGTAAGAGAGCTTGGTGGTATAGAGGAAAGCGGCCAAAACACATACCGCACCGACTGCAACCATCTCCCATCCACCAAAGAAAATGAGTGGCAGACCGACCACACAGCCTAATGCTGTGGTGATAAGAATGCCGATGCGCATGGCTTTGAGCGTAATCCAGCCTTCGGCGCAGGCGCGTCGCGGTCCGAGCCGGGTAGCTACTTCATCATTGCCCTTGATGCAATCGAAGTAATCGTTGATAAAGTTAGAGTCGATCTGCATGATGAAAGCAAAGAGGAAGCACAGTATCGCAGGAAAAACTTGAAACTGCCCCCACCCCGCATCCTTCATGGCCAGCGCAGCACCGATCATTACGGGTACGGATGCTCCTGCAAGTGTTTTAGGTCGGGCAGCAAGATACCAAGCCTTCAAACTGTTGGTTCTTACATTGTCTTCGTTCATCTTAGTTGTAGAAGTTCCAGCTCAAACCGAATCGGAAGATGCTCTCATTGAGCGGATAATGAGGTGTGAGGAAATAGTTTTTATTACCGCTTCCCGCATTGATATGGCTCATCATCACGAAAAATCGGGTATTCTTCAGATGGAAATTTGCATACACGTTGATGATGGGATAATTACCCACTTCCACTTTGTCGCTATTACCCTGCACGGCATACTGCCCGATGCCCGGCACATACTCGGGCGCATAATAGCTGCTGAAGTATCGTAGGTCGGCACCAAAATCGCATTTCAATACGCGGGCAATCTTAAACCGAAGATACAGATTGGTATAAACGTTGAGCGTCGGCACGGGGATGACCTCTTCTTTGGTCGATTTCTGGAAAGTGACGACACTCTCCCAGTTCAGCGGACCGAACGTGAGGTCTTGCGCAAGTTCGGCAGTAATCACCGTTATGGGGCTACTGCTCTGGTTCACCGTCACAGCATTATAGATACGGGTTTCACCCTGCGTGGTATAGGTTGTGGCGAAATAGGTATAGTTCTTGATCTCGTCGAAAGCGAAGCGCAACCGTGTGCGGGTTTTCTGATAGTTCAGAACGCCTTGTATACGGAGGTGATCGACGAACGAAAGGTCATTATCGTCCCACCAGTAATGACGGCTCTGATAATGGCGATAGTAGAAAGAAGGCTTCTCATGATGATAGAACCCCGATGCCGCAAGGGTCATCGTGTCCTTGAACAGCGGAAAGTTGAGATCGAAACCGCCATTTACGCGGATCTCGCCGGCATTGATTCCGGCAACGCCGAATTCGCCGATAGCATTATAATGCAACGTCTTGCCCTGTGTCTTATTGAGTTGTCCGCCTATGCTCACGTTATGCTCATTCCATGAGTCTGTGCCCGAGGCTGCAGGCAGCACATAATGGTGTAGTTCGTGCGAGGCGAAAACCTTGAGCCCGGCCTTAGCCCACTTGTTGAATCCTTCGAGCAATGAGATGGCGAAAGTGTTGCGTAGGTTCCAATTGGTCGTCTTGTCATAGATGGAATCACCCGTCAATTTCTCGTCTACGGTGTAGTCATCGAGATAATAATTCGTCGGGGTGGCGTAGGCTTGGTATATACGCCTGTAATTGTTGAAGTCTATCGTGTGTATGAAACTCGTTACCGGCACATACTCATTCTTCATCCATGACGTGTCCTCCTCAACTGTACGGGCAGCTTTCAGCAAGCTATCGGCCGTCTCTTTGCCATTCACAGAAATACGGTTGCCATTCCCCGTAGAGTCGTTGCGCAACGGTCCGGCTGCAATCTTCGCGTCATCCGGACGACCGTTATAGGTGTTTGCAGGCCGAATCTCGTCTTCGTTGATCTTGCGACCTTGACGTCGGGCATCTGCCGAAGCCTCTTCTTTGGCTTTACGTTCCTCCGCATCCTTACGCGACTGGATGGCAAACTTCTTCGCCTCGATCTCCTCCTCTGTCATGGGAACCTTGCGATTGAAGCCCAAACTATAACGATGGGTGAAGAAGATGTGCTGGTTATCGTTACGGTTCCAGTTGCTCGACAGCATTGTTCCTATCTCAGAGGTCTCGTAGCTCTCGCTGTAAATCTCCGGGTGAGTGATATAGTTGTCGTCTATGATACCGCCATTCTCTGCCACTTTCTGATGATTGGTCGACATCAACAAGTGCGCCTGATAGCGGTCACCGAGATACGAGCCGTACATCGTGTAATCGAAAAGCGAGGTCGATTGATTACTGTAATAACCACGACCATACAGATAGTCGAACTTAAATCCTACACCGATCTTCTTCCCCGCGTTCACTCCAAACTTCGCAGTGAAATGATCTTCACCATTGGTTCGGTTGCCGCAGTTGTTGTAAGTGATGTTGGTGAATGGAGAAAGCGTGTTGGTAAACAAGAACTCATCAACGGGTGTGATGAAGAAATCATAAGGTTGGGTAAAAAGAAATTGCCCGTTTCCTTTCCTGTCGATAAAGATACGCGACTGTCGTGGCGAGCCCAAGTTACCCGTTGTGTTGTATTCTCCCCTCAAACCCGAGGTGAAGATGGTGTTCATAAACATGTGAGACAACGTGTCGGGTGTAGCCGAAATACGGTCGCCAAACATCTTGTCTACTCTCCAAACGTATATGCCCTTGGGGATTTCTTTGTCTGTTCCAAGAGAATCTTTGTTCTGCCGCTGGTTACGGGTGGTTATGTTACCGTCTTCGTCAATCGCGTTATAGTCGTCCGAGGTCGATACTTGTGCACACACAGGCGTAGCAGCGGTCAGAAAAAAAAGTGCAAGGGCAAGAAGTTTCTTCATCAGCGAATAAATCTTAGGGTACTTTCAAAGAACTTGAAGACCATGGCCGTAATGATGATGATCGTGCCGGCTGTGGTGTCGCTGAAGAAATAAACCGCCATCCCCACGATAGCTCCAATCATGAAGATGATATTGAGCCAATTACGCAGGCGTTTGAATTTATCTTTCGGAGCACCGTCCGTATTACGATGCTTACGTTTTGCGTATGTTGTTTCGTTATCCATAGACTTTGTGGGAGCGCACGGCTCTCCAATGAAATTCAATCTTAATATTTGATGTCAAGCGCCGAGCAGATACGTCCGAAAATATTATCCTTGCGGTCGATAGTCTTGCGACGGAACTTGCCGTTGACCTTAACGAGCTTATTGCCGCTCTTATTGAGGCTTTTGTTATCGGTTATCCATTCTTCGGCCTTCATGTTCATACCCTTATCGGTACCGCGCTCGGTTTCATATTCATAGCTGATCCGCTCTAACGTCACATTGATATGACCGTCGCTTGCTTTGGCAATCAGGGTATAATTGAAGATTGTACGATCTATCGAGATGAAAGAAGCCGAAAATACTAACCATTCTTTCAGACGGGCAGCAATGGTGTGCTGTCCCTTATTAACCACAGCAATCTTGCTCGTTGGAAATTGATTCTCCTCCTTGGTAATGCCGGCAATGGCCTCATAAACCTTCTGATAGATGTCATCGGCACTCATTCCCGGCACATCCTTATCGAGCGTAAACACCACTTTGCCGTCCACCTCGGGCACGGCATTGACGATGTATTTCACGTCCTCCGGAGCTATCTCCTTTGCCTGTCTTACTTTCTCCTCCTTTTGTTTTTTCTCTTTCCTGACTTTCTGCTGCTGCTGTTCGGTCTCAGGAATCTCCCAAGTGTTCTGTGCCATACTTGCGAGCGGGAGGCAAGCGAAGAGAGCAATGATCAATTTCTTCATTTCTATTAGTCGGTTAAATGATTTCACAAAGATAATAAATAATGTGGGATAAAGGGTGCATGCCTATTTAATTTAACGTTTATTTTAGCTCCAGCAACGCTTGTAATCTAATGATTTCATCACGATATTGTGCAGCTTGGATGAAGTCGAGATTCTTGGCGGCCTGCTCCATGAGCGCAGTGGTGTCGGCAATGCTCCTCTCCAGTTCAGGCCGTGTCATCTGACGGATAATCGGATCGGCTGCAAAGGCGCCGCTTTCGGGTTCCAGATAGACATCGGCTCCGGCCGACTTACGGGAAACCTCATAGCTCTCGCCCCTGCCGGTGGGCAATATGCCCTTGATGTCTTTCACTATCTGCTGTGGCGTGATGCCGTGTTCTTCGTTATACTTGAGCTGTATGCCGCGTCGGCGAGCCGTCTCGTCTATGGTCTTGCGCATGCTCTCAGTAATGGTGTCGGCATACATGATTACTTTACCGTTCACGTTTCGGGCGGCACGGCCGGCTGTCTGCGTCAGACTGCGGTGGCTTCTCAAGAATCCCTCCTTATCGGCATCGAGAATAGCCACGAGCGAAACCTCGGGTAAGTCGAGCCCTTCGCGCAGCAGGTTGACGCCCACCAGCACATCGAACAGACCTGCGCGCAGGTCATTCATGATCTTCACACGGTCGAGCGTCGCCACATCACTGTGGATATAGTTGGCCTTGATGTCATGATTGAGCAGATATTCAGTCAGTTCCTCAGCCATACGCTTGGTGAGGGTAGTGACCAGCACGCGCTCGTCTCGATGGCATCGGGTGAGAATCTCGTCAAGCAGATCGTCGATCTGATTTTCCGACGGGCGCACTTCAATCTCGGGGTCGAGCAATCCGGTGGGGCGTATGAGCTGTTCCACCACCACACCCTCTGATTCCTGCAATTCATAGTCGGCAGGCGTGGCCGACACGTAAATCACCTGATTGATGAGGCTGTGGAACTCCTCAAACCGCAGCGGACGATTATCGAATGCAGCGGGTAGGCGGAATCCGTACTCCACGAGATTCTGCTTGCGGGCACGGTCGCCGCCATACATGGCACTGATCTGCGGCACGCTCACATGGCTCTCATCAATAACCAGCAGATAATCTTCGGGGAAGAAATCGAGCAGGCAGTAGGGACGCTGACCCGGCTCGCGACCGTCGAAATAGCGTGAATAGTTCTCGATGCCCGAGCAATGCCCCAGCTCCTTGATCATCTCCATGTCATATTCCACACGCTCCTTGATGCGCTGCGCCTTAATGCCATCGCCCATTTCCGTAAAGAAATCAACCTGTTTCACGAGGTCATCCTGAATCATCTTAATAGCCCTATCAGTCTGCTCCTTGCTTGTCACAAACAGATTGGCCGGATAGATAAAATACTCGTCAAACTTCTGTATGCTGCGCATGGTCACACTATCCACTTCCTCGATAGAATCTATCTCGTCATCCCACCATGTGATGCGCAGCACATAGTCGCTATAAGCCATGGCCACGTTCACCGTGTCGCCTTTCACCGAAAAGTTGCCGCGCTGCAGGTCGATGTCGTTGCGCACATAAAGGGCGCTGACTAATCGTCTTAAGAATTCGTTACGGTCGAGCCGCTGTCCGCGGCGTATGCCGATGATGCTTTCCTGCATGGCGACAGGACCGCCCATACCATAGATGCACGACACCGACGACACCACGATGACATCCTTACGCCCTGACAGCAGGTCGCTCACAGCAGCCAGCCTGAGCTTGTCTATCTCGTCGTTGATGGCGAGGTCTTTCTCAATGTAGGTGTCGGACGAGGGCAGGTAGGCTTCCGGCTGATAATAGTCGTAGTAAGACACATAGTAATCCACGGCATTCTCCGGGAAAAATCCTTTCATCTCCTCATAGAGTTGGGCGGCGAGCGTCTTATTATGGCTTAGGATCAGGGTAGGCTTATTGGCGTTGGCTATCACGTTGGCCACGGTAAAGGTCTTGCCCGAACCGGTCACACCGAGCAACACCTGTGCAGGGTCGTGGTTTTCGATTCCGTCGGAGAGCTGGCGTATAGCCTGTGGCTGGTCGCCCGTAGGTTTATATTTGGATGTGAGCTTGAAATTCATTGTTTGCAAAATTACGAATTTTTCGTGGTTTCTGTTTCTTATTTTTGTTAAATTGGGAATATTTTGGAGAGGGGTGAAGAGAATATTTGGGGGGAGAGAGGAGAATATTTGGGAGGAGTGAAGAGAATATTTTGGGGGAGAGAGGAGAGGGGAGAGAGGAGAGAAAAATGTCTTGCGGGTATTTAGGCTATACAACTGCTGGAGTGTTCTCTCTCCTCTCTCCCCACTCCCCTCTCCCCCTACCTTATTTTGTCTAAACATCCGCAAGACATTTCTCTCTCCTCTCTCCCCCTAACTTATTTTGCCTAAACATCCGCAAAACATTTCTCTCTCCTCTCTCCACTCTCCTCACTCCCCTTTTTTCGGCAGCCAATGCCTCTGAAAAAAGATGACAAACACCCTCTGTAGAATCGCGTGTAGCAAAATTGAAAAACTTTTGTCCGAAATACGCGAAAATTGGAGGGGGTTACGTAAACCTCAAAGCATCAGCGACTTATACGCGAAAAGTAAGAATATACCATAGATATTCATCTTTTCGTCTTGCGAAAGCACCCTTTTCGCATCGCGAAAGCACCCTTATCGCGATACGAAACCATTGAGATCGCATTGCGATTAGACCGTTATCGCGACGCGAAAGCATAGCTATCGCAACCGTGCCTCAAAATTTTCGACCTTCCGTGACCAGAATCTTGCCCGACCACCCCGATTTTTCGCTCTAGAATGAACGAAAATCTGAACGAAAAAACTGTAATGAATTCTTGACAAAGTTTGGGGGAGAGAGGAGCTTGGAGAGGCCGAAATTTACATCGGACACTGAATAGAAGTTGATTTTTTATAAGATTTTGTTGGAGGAAATTGAAATATGGTGTAACTTTGCAAGTCGGTTATACTATTTATACACAAATGTTATGCAGGCAGAATTGACTCTTTCTCATATTGCTTTTATGGATGATTTCGTAATAGCTGGCGGCAGCGGAATGGTTTCTTTGCGTACGGCTCGCCAGTTGTGGGAAACACATGGTGTGAGGTCTACTTTCTTTGTGACAGGAATAAACGGCCATGAAGATCTGCTGCCGGAGGGGAGTGAGCTTTGCTTGCTGCCCGAGTCGATAGGACCGGGACATGCCACTGATACCGCCAACGCGCCGCTCTTGGCAAAGGAAATCAATCAGCGCGGCATCAGTCTCGTGTTTTTCCTTGCGTCGAGCATGAAGACTTTCCATATTCCGGAAGAGTTGCGCAAGCTAACTCCCGGCTGTCGTTATTTCTTCTGGTTACACCAGCCTCCCCTTTGGGAGGTGGAACTCAAGCAATGCATCAACCGAACCCGTGCCCGAATGTCACGCTTCGAATGGCTGAAGTGCAACACATTGGGGCGCGTGAAATGCGACTGGATAGCCCCACTTACGTATTATCGCTATTGCAAACGCTATCGGAAGTGTTTCGACACGTTGGATGGGGTAATCGTACTGCACGATTGCTACAAGCGCGAACTGGCACATGCCTTAAACCTTACGGCCGAAGAGAGCCGCCGCATTTATCCGCTGATTAACGTGCTGGACATAAATCCTGCACCCGTCTTGCAGAAAAGGAAGTGCGTGGTTTACGTGGGACGCATTATAGCCATACAGAAACAAGTGGATTTGCTGCTCCGGACGTGGCGTAAAGTAGCCCCACAGCTGCCCGACTGGGAACTCCGGTTCTACGGACAAGGGCCTGCCGAGGAGTTGTTGAGACAACAGATAGAACGTTACAGCATTCCCCGTGTACGCCTGATGGGTCACACCGACGACACGCAGGCGGTCTATGACGAGGCCGCCGTGCTCTGTCTGCCGTCGGTCTACGAAGGTTGGGGCTTGGTGTTGGCAGAGGCGCAGAACAATGGCGTGGTGCCTTTGACGTTCGAGAGCTGTGCGGCAACGCAAATCGTTATCGGTAGCGGGGAACGTGCTGCGGGCGAGATGGTGAAGCAGGGCGACTGGCAAGAGTTTGCCCGCCGTCTGGTGCGGCTGTGTCAAGATGATGCTTACCGTGCGCGTTTGCAGGAACGTTGTCTGACCAAACGGCTGGACTATCGTGCCGAAGTGAATGATGCCGTGTGGGAGCAACTGCTCTGCGGTGATGCGTTGGCGGCGGGATAGTGCATGCACATGCACCATTCACAAATTATATATAAGTATTATGCAAGTGGAATTAGCCCATACTCATATTGCTTTTGTGCATGATTTCCTGATGTTTGGCGGCGGTGAGATGGTCTCGTTGCGTACGGCTCATTGGCTGTGGACGACGCATGGCGTAAAGTCTACCTTCTTTGTGACGGGCACAAACGGGTGCGAAGATCTGCTGCCGGAGGGGAGCGAACTCTGTCTGCTGCCCGAATCGGTGCTTCCCGGACATGTCATGGACGAGGATAACGTGCAGCTTATCGCAGATGAAATCATGCACCGCGACATTCGTATTGTGTTTATTCTGACACCCAATATGACGCGTCTGCATGTGCCGGAGAGGCTGCGGAGACTCACTCCCGGCTGTCGCTATCTCTATTGGCTACACCTGCCACCTCTTTGGGAGGTAGGGCTCAAACGTCATCTTAATCGTGCACGTGCCCGAATGTCACGCTTCGAGTGGCTGAAATGCAACACTTCGGGGCGGCTCAAGTATGACTTGCTGGCACCGCTGACACGCTACCGTTACCGCAGACGCTATTTGCGATGTTTCGAGAGCATAGATGGGGTGATCGTATTGCACGATTGCTACAAGCACGAATTAGTGCGCGACTTAGGCCTTACGCCCGAAGAGAGTTCCCGCGTCTATCCACTGATTAACGTATTGGAACTGAATCCTGCACCCGTCTTGCAAAAAAAGAAATGCGTGGTTTATGTGGGCAGGTTGTCGGCACATGAGAAACAGGTGGATTTGCTGCTCCGGACGTGGCACAAAGTAGCCTCTCTGTTGCCGGACTGGGAACTCCGATTCTACGGACAAGGGCCTGCCGAAGGGTTGTTGAGACAACAGATAGAACACCATCATATTCCCCGCGTGCGCCTGATGGGCTATGCCAGCGACACGCAGGCAGTCTATGACGAGGCTGCCGTGCTCTGTCTGCCGTCGGTCTACGAAGGTTGGGGGTTGGTGTTGGCAGAGGCGCAGAACAATGGTGTGGTGCCTTTGGCATTCGAGAGCTGTGCGGCAACGCAAATCATCATCGGCAGTGGCGAGCATGCGGCGGGCGAGATGGTGAAGCAGGGCGACTGGCAAGAGTTCGCCCGCCGTCTGGTGCGGTTGTGCCAAGATGATGCTTATCGTGCGCGCTTGCAGGAACGTTGTCTGACCAAACGGCTGGACTATCGTGTCGGTGTGAATGATGCCGTGTGGGAGCAACTGCTTTTCAGTGACACATCGGCAACGAAATAGCATAGGCACGTATGCTGATGCAAATGTGCGGAAAGATTTTTAGTTAATTGCCGGATGACCGTCAGGTATTCGCATGAAAATACTTATCTTTGCCACAATAAACAGGAAGATGCTATGGCAAAGGTATTTACACATTTCGGTTCCGATGAAGACAGCCGCAAGGATGAACTGATCCGTACGATAGAACATAGCGTGGAGCAGCTCTCTCTGGCAGAGCTCGAGGCGCTATATTATGATCTTGTAGCTAAGGATTATATCAGGAAATAGTTTTCTGAGAAGAAGAAGATAGAAGCTTTGAAGTTCCGTTTACTCACTTTACTGCTATTGATAACGAGCCTGTCGGCTAATGCCGAGGTTCGCGATTCGCTTGCAGCCCGTCATTGGGGCGGTGAGTCGCAGCTGATTCCCGGACGTGCCATCGTGATGGACGAGTATCAGCGCAAGTGGCAGAAAGGTACGGGCAATTTCTCGCTGGGTGCTGAGGTGCACTATTCGCCGTTGCCGTCGGATAGCGATGCGTTTGCAGAGGATTATAATTATCCTACGCTTTCTGGCGGCATACGCTATCATTGGGATCATGGCGTGACGATGCACCGCTCGCCCGACAGCGCGTGGGGATTAGCAGAGGAGGTGGATTATGATTCGCGCATGGGTAACGTGGTGTCGCTATATGGCTCGTTCACACGTCCGTTCTTCCGCACGCGGCGGTGGATGGCCGATTATACGCTGAGCTTCGGAACGAGTTATTCGCATCGCAAATACGATAAATCCAACAACGTTGATGATGAGCTCATCGGCTCTCGCTGGCTCATTTATTTTGGCGCGGGGCTTCATGCCACCTACCGCTTAGCTGAAGATTGGGGCGTGAAGGCTGGCGTGGAGTATTATCACCATAGCAACGGGGCTTTGAATCGGCCGAACAAAGGGGCAAACTTTGTGGGGGCGATGTTAGGATTGGTTTATATGCCTTATTATAAAGAGGTGTTGAAAGGTAAGGGAGTGAGCGCCATCAAGCCGTTTCAACACTATTGGTACCTGAACTTCACAGTAGCCGCGGGAGCCAAAACACTTGATGAGGACTGGCAACATACGCAGTTTCATACGCCTTCGACCGCTCCCGACTACCGCAAGGAGAAATTCCATTTGTACGCAACATACGCATTGAGTGCCGACGTGATGTGCAGATATCAGCGTCGTTGGGCATCGGGCATCGGTATAGATGCATTTTATGGTACCTACGCTTCGCATATCAAGGAGATGGATGAAGCCGCCGGCGCAACGGTCAAGCATTCCCCCTTCTCGCTCGGCATAGCCGGCAAGCATGAGGTTTTCTGGCATCAGTTTTCGTTGAGCATGTCTCTTGGCGTGTATCTATACCGTCACATGGGCAGCAGTGCGAAAGAAATGGAGACACCATACTATGAGCGTATCGGCCTGCACTACACCTTCGCACGCTTGGGCGGCTTGCAGTTGGGTATGAATGTGAAAGCACACAAGACCAAGGCCGACTTCACAGAGATATCGATTGGATATCCCGTCAGATTATAATACACCTATAATACACTACCCAAGTTATTTCTCCCTCTACTCCACAACATGGACTTCATCCTTTCCGCCAATTGTGAGTTGCATAAGGTCATAGAATGAACCGTTGTAGATATTGAGGTCAACCTTACCTTCTATACCCGGCAGTTCACCCGTATCAGTGTGTTGCCAGAACTTCCACTCGCTCTGATACTCCACCTTATCTACATAGTAATGAGCAATCCAGTAAGGATAATCATCGAAGACGGGAGCACTGAGGTAGCGCTCCTTAAATTTATAATAGGTGTAGAGAATAGGTTTCACATGATATTTATCCTCTACGATGTGTAACCATGTGAGCACGTCGCGCTGAAAATCCTCAATGCTTTTATCTGTCGGTTTCACCTCTATGTCGAGAACCGGAGGCAGATCCCCTTCCTCAAGATGCACATTCTTGAGGAAGTAATATGCCTGTTCGCGTGGAGTAGATTTGTTGCTCCAGAAATGATACACCCCTCGAATAAATCCATACTCCCGGGCATTCTTGAAGTTTTCGTAGAAATTCTCATCCAAACTTGATGAGCCTTCGGTGCCCTTGATAATGACAAAACGTAACGGACTGCCATTGATCATGGCATTGGCACGCAGGCGGTTCCAATCGATGTCGCCCTGATAATGCGAAATGTCAATACCGCGAATCTCATATCCATCAGGATATTTGGCATCGCCATAAAGGGCGCGCCAGCGGAAACCCGTGGGGCTGACAAAGAAATAATAAAACACCCAAAGATAAACAGCAAGGATTCCGACCGCTCCCACAACCCAAGCCCACCGTGGCCCCTTCCGGAAAATAGGAAGATGGAACAATGCAAGCGGATTGTGCGCATGACGAACGTTCTTTCGGCGAGATCTGTTCGTCAGTGATCTGCGTTTTCTTGTCGTATGCTTAGTGCTCATTCGGGTAGTTGATGATTGGAAAAGGGGCATCCCGTCTCAATGTAATATAGGATGCCCCTTATATATAAACTCAATGTATGCCGCACAAAGCGACAATGCACTGATACTTACCTCTTAGATGCATTCTCCAAAGCAAGCGTACTGGTCTCACGGTCGCACACCTCTGATGGGCCCCAATACTGGATAGGACCGGGATAGACAAAGCAGGTCTGGCGAGCCCATTCATCACGGTTCTCCGCAAACTTCTTGAAAGGAGCCCCCTCCAATTCAACAAGAGCCTTACGGATTACAGGCTTCATCTCACCGTTACGACGCTCCATATTCATCATCATCGTGATTGGCACACCCCCTGCTTTCCACTCATCTGTAGGAGCTGACAGGTTCTGCACGATAGCCATGTAACCGGTCTTGCCGTTAGAGATCAGATTGGCGGCACTCACACCGAGGGCATAGCAATAGTCTGCGTCGAAGTTGGAAGGAGCAGCGCAGCGCCCCTCATAACCGAAGAAATGATGCTGGGCTGCGAACTGACCGACAAACTTGCCCGCTTTCTTCCACTCATCCAGTTTGGAAGCAATCATGTCAGAGAGCAACTTCTCTGTCTCGATAAGCGACACCTGTACGTTTCCGTGGGGATCACGGTCAAGTGACAGCTGGCGAGCAACAGCCTCCGGGAGCGTAGCAAATGTGGCTGCATTCTCCTGACTCAAGTGAGCAAGAATGTATTCACGCTGTGCTTCCTTCTCCAGATTCTTATAATCTGCACCGTGGGCAGCAAGCAGATCATTCAATTCGTCAATAAGACGACCGATAGCCGGAACGAACTCTATCAACCCTTCGGGGATAAGCACCACACCGAAGTTGTTGCCATCCTCGGCGCGCTTGGCCACCGTCTCTGCTATTTGCTCCACAATCTGGTTCAAGGTCATATCGTTCTTCTCTATTTCCTCCGAGATCAGACAGATGTTGGGCTGTGTCTGAAGAGCGCACTCCAATGCAATGTGGGAAGCAGAACGACCCATCAGCTTGATGAAGTGCCAGTATTTGCGGGCAGAGTTGGCATCACGCCCGATGTTGCCAATCAACTCTGAATATACCTTTGTCGCTGTGTCAAAACCGAAAGAAGTCTCTATCTGATCATTCTTCAAGTCGCCGTCGATGGTCTTGGGGCAACCGATTACCTGCACGCCATAGTTCTTGGCTGCATAATATTCGGCCAACACACATGCGTTGGTGTTGGAATCGTCACCACCAATAATCACGATGGCATTGATACCAAGCTCACGAATAACTTCCAAACCCTTCTCAAACTGGGCTTCTTTCTCCAGCTTTGTACGCCCGGAACCGATCATGTCAAAGCCGCCCGTATTGCGATATTCGTCTATATATTCGTCTGTAAACTCAATATACGCATGGTCGACCAAGCCACCGGGACCCATCAGGAAACCATAAACCTTGTTATTGGCATTCTGCTTCTTCACCGCATCATAAAGGCCGCAGATCACATTGTGACCGCCGGGAGCCTGACCACCGGAGAGGATAATACCCACGTTCATCGCCTTGCCGGCCTGTGCCTCGCCCGGAACAAACTCGACGAGAGGCATCCCGTATGTGTTAGGGAACAGCTTCTTGATTTCTTCCTGATCTCCTACGCTTCGGGTAGGTTCACCTTCTTTTACCTTAACGGCACCCTGAAGCCCCTTTGGGAGCTTGGGCTGATACTGAGCACGTGCATTCTGCAAAAGACTCGTTTTCATTTTTCTTTATTGGATTGTTTGTTTTAAATGAATAGTATTCTTGTTGCAAAAATACGTTTTTCCGTTGAGATATGGAAAGAAATGTGAAGAAAACTCTTTTTTACAACATTTTTTAGGCACAACTCTTGCAGTTCAAGTTTATTTTTTTATCTTTGAACTCAATATTGTCTTAAACGTTTCAAGCATACGAAAAAACATCCTGACGATACCCCCGGAGCATTGCTTCTGCTCCGCCATCAGATGGCAGCGGCGACGTACACCGTTCGGTGTGCATGCGTACGGCGTTCGGTGTACATGCGTACAGCGTTCGGTGTACATGCGTACAGCGTTCGGTGTACATGCGTACAGCGTTCGGTGTACGTCACCGTCAGGGCGAAAAGTGGTGATGAAACGGGCAAGCAGGGAGTGACGTCAAGACATTTTCCGCCCGAAAAAGCACAAGACACCCGTGACGAGTGGCCTGCGAACGGGCAGCCGGGCTATGATGCTTGGCAAAAACGTACGGATAACATTTAGGACTATATTGCTTTGAACTTGAAATGCATATTACCATTAAGCAAATTAAAAATCAACAGCTATGGCTAAAAAAAGAGATTTAAAGCGTTCCATCAATTACATTTGCAGTGACCTGTTCGCAGAGAGCATTGCATCTTCCTTGTATGGAACATCAAAGAATGAGGACGACCTCAATGTACTTTTGTCGTCTATCATCGTTACACGTAACGATTTCGTAAAACGTATTTCACACCCCGAGCCCGGCATGGTGCAAAAGGATTACTACAAAACACTGATCAAGGACTTCAACAATCAAGTGTCAGAAATCATCGACCGGATTGGCACTTTAGGATAAAAACGTATCGCATAGCTTATGGTCAAGCAGTTTTGCAACTGGCTTCTATTTAAACGGTGGGGATGGAAAATGGACGTAACCGAAGACCATCCCCATAAATTTATTATATGTCTGGCCCCGCACACCAGCAACTGGGACTTTGTCATCGGGCAGCTGTACATGCGTTCGCAAGGCATGAAGATCAATTTCCTGATGAAGAAGGAATGGTTTTTCTGGCCATTGGGGAGGCTCTTCAAACGCTGGGGAGGCGTACCCGTGTATCGTTCCAAGCATTCAAGCATGACCGACATTTTGGGCGAGACAGCCAAGAATGCAACGGAATTTCGACTTTGCATCACCCCCGAAGGTACCCGCGCGCTTAGTCCCGAATGGAAAAAGGGATTCTATTACATAGCCCTCAAGGCGCAGATTCCTGTTCTCCTCTACGGTCTCGACTATGAGAAGAAAACTATTACGTGCACCAAGAGCTTTATCCCGACAGGCGATATCGACAACGAGATGCGCGAAGTGAAACTATACTTTAAGGATTTCAAGGGTAAATTTCCTGAGAAATTCACCCTTGGCGACATATAATTCGATGAAGAAAAAACTATATACCGGCTTATTCCTGTTGGCCTTTGCCACTGGTGTCATGGCGCAAACTTCTCCTTCCGTCCAGAAGGCAGAGCGCGACCTGAACGCCTATTTCCTCTCCTATTCGGCTAAAAACACCGAATTTCTTCGCCAACCCCGATTGGAGAAACTCGCCATAGACGAGAGGAATAAGACGGTGACGGTGACAACAGATGAATGTTTTGCACAACAGGAATTTACCGATAAGCAGGTAGGAAAGATATACAAAAAGGTGAAAGGAACGCTTCCCAAGCCTTACAACAAATACAGAATTGAGGTTCTGACCAACGGCATGGCCATTGAAAACTATGTCGTCGGGCACACCAACAAGAACTCTCCGCATGCACTTTGGGGCAGAATCAACTATGACGGACAGCCGTGGGTAGACAATGTGTCGTGCGCCTACAAACCCACACACGGCCTTTACAACCGGCATCTCACGGTCTGGGCGTCTCACGGAAATTATTTCGACAACAAGAAAGGATTCTGGAAATGGCAGCGCCCCAATATTTTTGGTACCAATGAAGACCTCTTTACCCAAACCATCGTAGTGCCTTACCTCATCCCTATGCTCGAAAATGCAGGGGCTGTGGTATTCACCCCGCGCGAAAGAGATTGGCAAACGGCAGAATATATCGTTGACCCCGATGGCGGCCTCAACACCATCAGCTCCCACTACAAGGAATATGCAGAGGGTGTGCAATGGACATCAACCACACAAAGAGGGTTCGCTGCACATGCCGGTACCTATGTCGATAATGAAAACCCGTTTACAAACGGGTATGCCCGGCAGATCAAAGCCACTAAGAAAGACGGTCAGGCATTCGCCAAATGGCAGCCACACTTCCGGAAAGCAGGACGGTATGCGGTGTATGTGAGTTATCAGACCGTCGCTAAAAGCATCGAAGACGCACATTACACTGTATTCCATAAAGGGCAGGCCACAGAGTTTCGCGTCAACCAGAAGATGGGCGGAGACACTTGGGTGTATCTCGGCACCTTCGACTTTGACCAAGGAGACAATATCTACAACTGTGTCATGCTCACCAATCAGAGCAAGCACAAGGGCATCGTAACAGCCGATGCCGTTCGCTTCGGCGGCGGAATGGGCAATATTGAGCGTGGCGGAACCACCAGCAGCTACCCCCGTGCCATCGAGGGCGCACGCTATTATGCCCAATGGGCAGGTGCCCCCTACTCCGTCTATAGCGGTCGAGGCGGTACGGACGATTATGCCGACGACATCAACACACGGTCGCGCATGCTCAACTGGTTGGCCGGAGGCTCGGTGTACGTACCCAACTTAGAGGGCAAGAACGTGCCGTTGGAACTCTCATTGGCAATCCATAGCGATGCCGGATATGACAGAGCAGGCAGCGCACTCGTCGGCTCGCTTGCCATCTGTACCACCGATTTCAATGACGGGAGGTTGGATGCCGGCATCTCCCGACAAGCATCCAAGTACTTCGCCGACCAGCTTCTCACCGGTGTCGTACGCGACTTGAGTTATAAATACACCACATGGGCTAAGCGATACTTATGGGACCGCAACTATTCCGAAACCCGATTACCGGAAGTTCCGTCGGCAATTCTTGAAACCTTGTCGCATCAGAACTTCCCCGACATGCTTCTCGGACAAGACCCTAACTTCAAGTTTACCCTCGCCCGCTCTATCTATAAAACTATCGTGCGATATGTAAACGACATGCACGGACAAGCAGCCATCATCCAACCATTGGCTCCCACAGGTGTATCCGTCGAACTAACAGGCTCCGGTAAGGCACAACTTTCATGGACGACGCAGAACGATGATCAGGAGCCGACAGCCAAACCGATCGGTTATATCGTCTATACGGCTACCGGAACCAGCGGCTTCGATAACGGGCGCAAGGTGAATGATACCTCTATGAGCATCGATTTAGAGCCCGGCGTGATATATCATTTTCGCATCACGGCAATCAACCGCGGCGGTGAAAGTTTCCCCTCGGAAGTCGTATCGGTCTGCACGGAACCCAATGCCAAGCAAACAATTCTTGTTGTCAACGGCTTCCACCGCCTGTCGGGGCCTGCCGTTATCAACAATAGCAGGCAGCAAGGCTTCGATCTCGATGCCGATGTGGGCGTATCATACGGTCTCAATGCCGGTTGGAACGGACGCCAACAATGCTTCGACCGCAGTAAGATAGGCATCGAAGGGGAAGGAGGATTGGGCTATGGCGGAAGCGAAATGGCAGGAAAGTTTGTTGCCGGAAATGACTTCAACTATATCGTTACCCATGCCGAGGCCATTGCATCGGCCAAGAAATATAATGTAGTGAGTTGCTCATCAGAGGCCGTGGAGACCGGTAAGGTGAAGCTCGACCACTATGCCGCCGTTGACTTGATTCTCGGATTAGAGAAATATACACCCGATGCAGTGAAGTATTATAAATCGTTCACATCCTCCCTCCAACAGAAGATATCCGCCTATACTCGTAGCGGCGGCCGTATCTTCATCAGCGGTTCCTATTTAGGTTCCGACATGAAGGATAGCAACGATGCAGCATGGCTGGGTGCCACACTCAAGGCTAACTATGTGAATAGCCTGAAGACCGACAGTATCACCGGTATAAACGGCTTGGGCATGACCTTCGACTTTTACCGCACACTCAATGCCGACCATTATGCCGCCACTCATACCGACATTATCGAACCGGCCTCGGGCGCCATCTGCGTCATGCAATATAGCAATGGCAACTCGGCCGCCGTGGCATACGATGGCAGCGACTACAAATCGTTCACCATGGGTTTTCCTTTCGAGTGTATACTCACCAAGAGCGACCGCAACCGTCTGATGCAAGGAATTTTGAACTACATATTAAGATAAAAACCCCAACAATTATGAAGATACAAGCCAACCCATCGGGCACAAGAAGTATCGAGGTGACGGCAGAACACCTACAGACCATCGACAAATATGCCCTCCTGCGCAATCTGATTGACAGTAACGGAATCATTGATGAGACCGTACTTGACAAGCTCAAGTTTAATGTTCGCTCTATACTGGAATCGGAAAACGGCAAGGATAAGGCTCTGCTTGACCTCTGTCTTGACGTGATCTACAACAGCAACATGAAAGCATTTGGTCTCCATCGGCTCATCTTGCTCTATATTGAGTGGAAGGAACAGCAGGAAGCCGACCAATGAACCATTATCAGTTGACTGATTTTCTTCCCACCACCAAGAAGGAATGCGAGTTACGCGGATGGGATGAACTCGACGTTATCCTGTTCTCGGGCGATGCCTATATTGACCATCCCTCGTTCGGGGCGGCCGTCATCGGCCGCATGCTCGAAGCACAGGGCTATCGTGTAGCTATCGTACCTCAACCCGACTGGCATGGCGATTACCGCGACTTCAGGAAACTCGGACGCCCCCGTCTCTTCTTCGGCGTCAGCCCCGGAGCCATGGACTCCATGGTCAATCGCTACACAGCCAACCGCCGCATGCGCCACGATGATGCTTACAGTCCTGATTCGCGTCACGACATGCGCCCCGACTATCCTTCCATTGTTTATACCAAGATTCTTAAACAGCTCTTCCCCGATGTGCCCGTCGCATTGGGCGGCATAGAGGCTTCCCTGCGGCGCCTCACTCATTATGACTATTGGGAGGATAAACTCAAGAAGTGCATCCTCTGCGACAGCGGTGCCGACATCATCTTATACGGTATGGGCGAGAAGAACACACTCCAACTTTGCCGCGAACTGGAGCAAGGGCGACACATATCGGACATCCGCAACATTCCTCAGACAGTATATCTCTGTAAGGAACAGGAAATACCGGGAGGCATCACGTCTGCCGACATCGTACTGCATTCGCATGAGGAGTGTCTGCGCAACAAGAAGGCCGAAGCCGAAAACTTCCGCCACATTGAGGAGGAATCAAACAAGATGCACGCCCAGCGGCTGTTGCAAGCTGTAGACGGCGTTTACACCGTGGTCAATCCGCCCTATCCGCCCATGACCACCGAGGAGGTGGATGCCGCATTCGACCTGCCCTATACCCGGTTGCCCCATCCCAAATACAAGGGCAAAACTATCCCTGCCTACGAGATGATCAAGTTCTCTGTCAACATGCACCGAGGTTGCTTTGGCGGTTGCGCCTTCTGCACTATATCAGCTCATCAGGGCAAGTTTGTAGCATGCCGGTCTAAAGAGAGTATCATCAAAGAGGTGAAACAGGTCATTCGAATGCCCGACTTCAAAGGCTATCTGTCGGATCTCGGGGGACCGTCTGCCAACATGTATGGCATGCGCGGCCGCAATCTCAAGGCTTGTGAGCACTGCAAACGACCCTCGTGCATCAACCCCGATATATGCCCGAATCTGGACACAGACCATTCCAAACTGCTCGAAATATACCGTGCCGTCGACGCATTGCCGGGCATTAAGAAAAGTTTTATCGGCAGCGGCGTACGTTATGACCTCATTCTACACAAGAGTAAGGACGAGCAGACCAACCGTGCCGCGCAGGAATATGCGCGTGAACTCATCACCCGACACGTGAGCGGGCGTCTCAAGGTAGCACCCGAGCACACCTCCGACCATGTGCTCAAGTTCATGCGTAAACCTTCGTTTGCGCAATTCTATGAGTTCAAGCGCATTTTCGACAGGATTAACAAGGAAGAAGGGCTCAACCAACAAATCATCCCCTACTTCATCAGCAGTCATCCCGGCTGTCAGGAAGAAGATATGGCAGAGCTTGCCGTGCTCACCAAGAACCTCGATTTCCACTTGGAGCAGGTTCAGGATTTCACCCCTACCCCGATGACAGTGGCCACCGAAGCATGGTACACGGGCTATGACCCCTATACTTTAGAACCCATTTTCAGTGCCAAGACACCACGCGACAAGCTGGCACAGCGGCAGTTTTTCTTCTGGTACAAACCCGAAGAACGTCGCAACATTGAATACGAGCTCAGGCGCATCGGACGTCCGGATCTCATCCGGAAACTCTATGACGGCGTGCCATTCCGTGGTCGCATACAGTATGATCCGAAAGCGGTGGGCAGTTCACCCGACTATAAAGGCAGGAAGCGCGATTGTAACGAGGGGCGTAAAGCGCCGGCCAATCGCCGCTTCAGTCGCACGGCAGCGCAAAAGCAAGACCAGTCCATAGATACTACACGCAAATCATACAACCCTAATTTTCAAGTCGGAGGACACAAAGGGAAGAAAAGATAAGGGCGCCTGTCTGTTCCAACCTAATCGCTCCCGTATATCAGGGTATGGCAGATACTCTCCCGTAAAAGGGCTTGCCTAAGCGGCGTATATGCCAAACGACACACCGATCTCATTCAGATGCCCACGTACACCGAACGCCGCACGTACGTACACCGAACGCCATACGCACGTACGCCGAACGTCGTACATGCGTACACCGAACGCCGTACGTGCCCATCAGAGCGCAAAGCGGCGACGAAACGTGCGAAGAAAGAAGATGGCAAGCACTTGGCGACCCTACCCCATCATTACCACACCCTCCTGCTTCTTGCCATCCATCAGTATGCGCAAGGGGCGATCAAACCGCACATGGCGGACGTATGCCGTCTCCTCCACAGCGGGCATGCTGTCGAGGATATCCTTACGAATCAATCCTCCCTCACCGGGGTGATTGGTGTCGACGGTAAAGTAGCCCACACCAAATGAAGTAAGATTCTGGAAAAAGTGAGTGCCCTGACTGGGATCCACATGATAATTTTTCAAGGCCACCTCCACAATTACACGGGCGGCAGAGATGTGCGGCCACTTCACCGGCACACCCAACCAATGGTCGCTGGAACCCCAACGCCCCGGCCCCACGAGCACGTAGTTAGTGCCCTCGGCAAGAAATTTGCGGTTGATGCGCTCGATGTCGTCAGCCACATAATGATTGTTCATGGCCGAGAACTGGTCGTCGTACTTTACATACACCACGTCCACAACATCTTCCGATATGCCATGACCGAGCGAAGTATGGCTACGCAACAGGCAATCCTTATCGGCAATCTGCGTCACATCCTCATCGAGCATCTGTTTGGAATCGACAATCGGACGCACCTGCAGTAGGTAGAAGTCGCCCGTCTTGTCGGCATTGATGTTACAGGCAAACTCAATCTCGACAGGCCGGCGCATGGCCTCAGCACCATATTTCATAGACATTTGCAGTATTTCGGGCAAGGGGAACACCCCGTGTCGCAACACACCCGCAAAGGAGATGACCTTACGACCGCCCTCATAGAGGCCGTCGCGTATCACCATGTCATAGGGATCGTAGGTAGAGGCAATGTAGTTGAGCGAACCATCCCTGTCGGCCTCCTTCACCTTCAGCGTGGCAAGGTTGAAGCCGTCGTCCACCTTGAAGTCATTACCCACATGCTTCATGTCGAGCGCATAGAAGCGGGTCTGAGTGTCTTTCAGTGCGAAGTCAAGTTCCGACATCTGCATCACTTGGTCAGGATGATAGGGCGACACACGCAGTGTCTGCCCGCCGTCCACGATATATTTGCCCAAACCCAAAGCCAGTGATGCCACGCCATCCTCGGATTTCTCATCGCCGATGGGATAATAGTTGATAGACCGTAGCACGCCCGAAATGTTGGGATAGAAGTGGTCGCCATAAGCACGCCCCACAACTTCCTGCAATATCACAGCCATCTTCTCTTGGTCGATCACGTTAGAGGTCGCCGTCATGTAGGCCTTGGAGTCGCGATAGAACACCGAGGCATAAACACTCTTGATGGCGGCACTTAGCATCTGCAGCATCTGATACTTATCTTCGAGGTAAGGTATCATATAGGTGGAATAGATACCGGCAAAAGGTTGATAGTGGCTATCCTCCAACAACGAACTGGAACGGATGGCGATGGGGCTGTGGGTCGCCTCGAACACGGTAAAGAAATCGTCGATATAAGAATCGGGCAATTGTGCCTTGAGGAAGTGGCTGAGGATTTCTTCGTCGGGAGCATTGCTCAATGCGATGCCGTACAGGTTGTTCTGCTCCATGAATCGGTCGAAGATATCGGTACAGAGTACCACAGTTTTGGGTATCTGCACCGTAACCCCGGGAAAGCGGTTGAATGCCGGGTGGGTCTTAATCACATTGTCCAAGAAGGCCAGACCACGACCCTTGCCACCCAACGAGCCGTCGCCGATGCGGGCAAAGTGGGCATATTTGTCAAAACGGTCACGGTCGAATACTGCCACTACACCCAGATTTTTCATGTGGCGATACTGCACGATGGCGTCAAAGATAATCTGACGGTGGGCATCCACGTCCTGCAACTTGTGCCATGTGACGTGTTTCAAGAAATTGCTCACGGGAAAGATGGCACGCGCACAGAGCCAACGACTCATGTGGTTGCGCGACACATGGTAGAGCATCGAGCTGCGGGGTATGGTGAAGATATTGTCTTGCAATTCTTTCAGCGTATGAATACGCATCACCTCCTCACGGGTTTGGGGGGCACGAAAGATGAAATCGCCGAAACCCATGTGTTCCTCCAAGAGATGACGGAGGTCTACGCTTAGCATCTTGGAATTCTTATCTACAAACTTAAAGCCCTCTGCCTCGGCACGCTGACGGTTCTCCGACTCGGCACTCTCCATGATTAGCGGCAAATATTCGTCCTCCTTGCGGATGGCTTCCAGCAGTTTGAAGCCCGCCTCGGGATCTTTCTCCACCGAAGCCGCACCCGCCCCCACGATCTGTGAATAGCGACTGGCCTCCATCGGAAAGCGCACATCGCTGATCACCCCTAAGCAATTGTCCTTATACTTTTCGTATATCTTCATTGCCTCATCATAGGTTCGCGCCAGCACCACCTTGGGACGACCACGCATGCGCAGCGTGGCGGCATGACGATTAAGCGCTTCGGTGGCGAAGTTCTGACTCTGTTGCAGGATATAACTATACAGATTGGGTAGAATAGAACTATAGAAACGAATGGAATCCTCAACCAACAGGATCATCTGCACGCCGGCTTCCTCGATGTCATGCTCCAGATTCATTTTGTCCTCAATGAGCTTAATGATGGAAAGGATGAGGTTAGTATTGCCCAACCAACAAAAAACATAATCGAAAATACCGAGGTCTTCATCTTGCATACGGCGTGTGATGCCATACGAAAAGGGGGTGAGCACCACACAATGAATCTCGGGAAACTTACCCTTGATGGCGCGCGCCACTGTAAAAGCATCGTTGTCGGCATTGCCCGGCATACAAATCACGAGATCGATCTTTAGCGTGTCGAGAATCTTCTCTGCTTCTTCGATCGTCGATACCTGTGTGAACGTGGGCGGATAGCGCAGCCCCAACTGCATATACTCGTTATAGATTTTCTCTTCAACCCGTCCATCGTCTTCGAGCATGAAAGCATCGTAGGGATTGGCCACAATGAGCACGTTATAGATGCGACGCATCATAAGATTGACGAACGTTACATCTTTCAATATAAACTTACTCCACTCCTGTGGTATTTGTTCTTCCATAATCCAATGATTTTTTATAAGATCATCGAGGTTGCATATAGCAGGCATAGCCCAACCTATCTACTGACTTGGCGAAATTACGAAATAAATTCGATAATCAACATATTTAAGCAGCAAAAAAGAGGCCTTGCCTTTTCATTTCAACAGTACATCCCTTTCTCTGTTTCCATACCAAATACTTATGACATTATGCCTTCCCATTAGCAGGCATAACGCCCAAAATTGTCAAAATGATACAAAAATATTAAAATTATGCGCTTTACATTTGGACGCAATAGAATTAAAGCCTATATTTGCGGTGCTGCAAATAACAAAATGAAAACTTAACCATAAATTTCATCGGACAATTTTATATTACCTTAATTAAACATAATTACTACTATGGAAGTTGAGAAAATAATGGAAGACCTGATGCGGAAACATTCAGGTGAGCCTGAATTTCTTCAGGCTGTGAAAGAAGTGCTGGTGTCAATCAAGGATGTATATAATGAGCATCCCGAATTCGAGAAAGCCAGAATCATCGAACGAATTGTGGAACCGGAACGAGTGTATATGTTCCGTGTGCCATGGGTAGACGACAAGGGCGAAGTGCATGTCAACATCGGCTATCGTGTGCAATTCAACAGCGCTATCGGTCCATATAAGGGTGGCCTACGTTTCCATCCATCCGTAACGCTGAGTATCATGAAGTTCCTAGGATTTGAACAGACGTTTAAGAATGCACTCACCACACTGCCTATGGGTGGTGGCAAGGGTGGTTCCGACTTCTCCATCCGCGGGCGTTCCGATGCCGAGGTAATGCGATTCTGCCAGTCGTTCATGCAAGAACTCTACCGCTATATCGGTCCTGACGAGGATGTGCCGGCAGGTGACATTGGCGTTGGCGGTCGCGAGATAGGCTATCTCTTTGGAGAATATAAGAAACTGACCCATCAGTTTCAAGGTGTACTCACCGGAAAAGGTATCGAATGGGGGGGCTCTATCCTGCGACCGGAAGCTACGGGCTTTGGTGCGCTATACTTTGTGAACCAGATGTTGCAGACCCGCGACATCGATATCAAGGATAAGACGGTGGCGATATCCGGTTTCGGTAACGTGGCATGGGGTGCTGCCAAGAAGGCGGTACAGTTGGGCGCCAAGGTCATCACAATCAGCGGACCAGACGGCTACATCTATGATCCCGAAGGCATCTGCGGCGAGAAGATCGACTATATGCTGGAGCTTCGCAACAGCGGTGAGGACATCTGTGCACCTTACGCCGAGAAATTTGCAGGATCGCAGTTCTTTGAAGGGCGTAAACCGTGGGAGCAGAAAGCAGATATCTACCTCACTTGTGCCACCCAGAACGAGCTTGACGGCAGAGATGCTGACTGCATCTTAGCATTCCGCCCACTATGCGTGGCTGAAGTTAGCAACATGGGATGTACGGCAGAGGCAGTGGATAAGTTCACCCAAGCTCATCAACTCTTTGCACCGGGTAAGGCTGTGAATGCCGGTGGCGTGGCTACATCGGGACTGGAAATGACCCAAAACTCTATTCGCCTGCACTGGAGTGCCGATGAGGTGGACGAAAAACTGCACTACATCATGCACTCCATCCACAGCCAATGTGTAAAGTATGGCAAGCAGCCCGACGGTTACATCGACTATGTAAAGGGTGCCAATGTAGCCGGATTCATGAAAGTGGCCAATGCGATGATGGCACAAGGCATCGTATAGCGCATATTGTACGCATGGAAAGAGAAACTATAAAGCGATAATTATATAAGAAGTCATACTCTCTTGTTCCTTGCCTCACAGGCGAAGAGCAGAGAGTATGACATGATTGACAACACATAAAACGATTACTATTTGATACATCGACAAACGTACATACAAACTCTTGTAGAAACACTCCAACGGGTGTTTCAAGATTGTTTATGCCCCTCTATGAAGCAGACCAGTGGCTGTCGGGCACGGCTTGCACACATCGTTCCATCCTGCCTACTTTTATTCTTCACGTTCTATCCTTCCGTCATCAGCGCACAAAGCCATAAAGGCAGGGCATCCTACTATCCCAAACGATCCACAGGAGCACGCACGGCAAGCGGAGAACGCCTGCATCACGACAGTCTGACCTGCGCTCACCGCACTTATCCTTTCGGTACCATACTGAAAGTAACGAATATGAGCAATAACAAAGTGGTATATGTGCGTGTCATCGACCGTGGTCCCTTTATACGCGGGCGCATCATCGATCTGAGCTACGGGGCTGCACGCGAGTTGGGAATGCTGTCGCAAGGCATTGCGATGGTAAAAGTGGAGAAATCGAATGGTAACCTACCCTACCACCTTGAAGAGCAGGAAACGGGTATAGCCAATTTCGATTTCGATATCACAACCGCAGGTGTTAGCTATCTGGACGCTTTGCAAAGCAATACGGAAAAGGAGAATAAAGCAACCGATGGCGCCAGTACCATTAAACAGATGCCTACGAAAAAGCAGGCACAAGAAAAGCGTAAAAGTATCAAGCAGAAAGCAGACAAAGAGGCAATGACACAGGCGGAGCAGCCTCAGCCTATCAAATCCGACCCTTCCCGCTCTTCGCCGACTAAGGTGAAAGCGAAAGAAGATACGAAGAAAAAGGAGGAAAACTCTACTAAATGGGGTCGCGTCTTTGACAAAATCAAAAACACTTTCGCGGAATAGAATCCAAGCACAAGATATAAACAGCCATCACTGTTAGAGGAGGCAGGGAACTGTCATTTATCTTGACAAACACCCTCTGGAGAATTGCGTGTAGCAAAATTGAAAAACTTTTGTCCGAAATACGCGAAAATCAGAGGGGGTTACGTAAATCTCGAAGCATCAGCGAGTTATACGCGAAAAGTAAAAATATGCCATAGATATCCATCATTTCGTCTTGCGATAGCACCCTTTTCGCATCGCGAAAGCATAGGTATCGCGATACGAAAGCATTGAGATCGCAGTGCGAAAGCAATGGTATGACGATGCGAAAACTATGCTATCGCAAGGCAAGTTGCAAAAAACGGTTGGAAAATGAGGTGGATTTCAACTGAAAATCCGGTTTTTCTCGTTAGTTCTCCAAAATGGGATGGTGTCAAAAACCATAATGAAATCTTGACACCATCCGAAGAGTAGAATGGGAAATAATCACGATGTCCTTCTGTTCTCCTCTTTCAATCCATGTAAGAAATAACTGCTTAAAAACTCAAAGGCTATGATTTCACGGATGAGGGTTGTTGTGCTCAAATATGGCCATACGTTCCTCCAGCAGATCATACTGGTTGTCGTTGATGAACGAAGTGCACACGCGTAAGCCTTCCTGATGGCTGCCCGTAGTGGCCAACGAGATGGCACTCACGCCGTAATACATCAGTTCGTGAGAGAGCCGGCCGCTTGTCATGCCGGGATAACCGATGGTGAAGTAGAAACCGTCGGCAATGGGTTCGTCGAGGTCTTTGTCATAAACTATCCTGAAGCCGTGACGGCAGAATATATCTTTGAGCCTGTGCGCACGATCGCCATATACCTTAATCTCCTTGCGGAAGTCGTAGGTGCCGTCGGCAGCCGCCTTGAGCATAGCTGCCAGAGCGTATTGCGCGCTGTGACTGGTGCCCGACGAGAGGGCGTAGAGCATGCGGGTGGAGAACACGAGGCCGAAGGGCAAGCCTTCGTAGCGGGCGGCCAAATCATCGTAATGACGATGAAACAGCTTGTCGCCGATGCAGGTCACGCCGATGCGCTCGCCCGCGTAGCTGAAGGCCTTGCTGCCGCTGATGAGCAGGATATAGTTGTCGGTGTATCGTGCCACCGTGGCCTGATAGGGAGCCTCGAAGGGCATACTGAGGTCTTTGCGGAAGTCCATGGCAAAGTAGGCAAGGTCTTCCATCACAACGGTATCATACTGAGTGGCAAGTTTGCCGATGGCTCTCAGTTCGTCCTCATTAAGACAAACCCACGACGGGTTGTTGGGATTGCTGTAGATGATGGCACAGATGTTGCCCTTGCTCAGATAGCTTTCAAGTTTGGGTGCCAGTTTGTCGCCACGATAATCATACACGTCGAAAGTCTCATGCTTCACCCCCATCACCTGCAACTGCATCTTCTGCACGGGGAATCCCGGGTCGATGAAGAGTACGGTGTCTCTCTGCCGGCTGGCCTGCGAGCAGGTAAGGAATGAGGCAAACGTGCCCTGCATACTGCCACTCACGGGGATGCACCCTTCGGGGCTGATGTCTACACCCATGAATGCCTTGACAAAGCGTGATGCCTCCTGCTTCAGTGCGGGCAGTCCTTGAATGTCGGGATAAGAGTGGGCGATGCCCCCCTGCAGGGCTTTGACCTGCGCATCTACGCCTACCTGCGCGGCGGGAAGCCCGGGTATTCCCATTTCCATTTTGATAAACTCCACGCCCGATTCCTTCTCTGCGTAGGCGGCAATGGCCTTTACCTCGCGAATGGTGGCGTGGGCGAAGTCTTGTATGCCAAAATCCTTGATGGCATCGTCGATGAGTTCTTTCCTGATAGGTGTCGGTTTCATTGTGATAGGTGAACGGTTTTACTTCTGCGCCTCCCTTCCGATGGCGAGCGCTTTGATGTTTTGCTCCACTATTGTCTCACCCTTGCGTGCAAAGACACGGCGGATGGCGTCTTCGAGCTTCTCATACTCAATGCCGATGGCTTTCTGGGCAGCGCCCAAGAGAATGACGTTGGCAGAGCGAGGCACATTGTTTTCTTTGGCCAGCTTCTCGATATCGATGCTGATCACATTGTCGATCTTGTTCAGACCGGCCTCGATTATCTCAATGTCGGGATAGTTGGGGATGTTGACAAAGGGTGCGCTTGATGTGATGATCCAGCCCCTCTTACTGAGATAGGGCAGGTAGCGCAGGGCTTCCATCGGCTCCATGGAGATGATCACGTCGCAACTTCCGAGCGCAATCAGGTCACTGCTGATGGGGGCGGACGAGAGGCGCAGGTTGCTCTGCACGTCACCTCCACGCTGACTCATGCCGTGAACTTCAGCTTGCTTGATATATAAATCTTCCTTCAGGGCGGCCTCGCCGATGATGGTGGCAATAGAGAGGATGCCTTGTCCTCCTACTCCGCATAGTATGATGTCCGTTTTCATGCGTTGTCTGATTTGGCTTTCTGTTCTTGTGCTCGTTTCTGTTTGATGTGGCGCTGCAATGTCTGCACACATTCGCGACGTGGGATGATGACGCTGACACCGCGGTATTCGATCTCCTCTTTGATGATGCGGGTGATTTCAGGCATATTCTTTTTCAATGGTACCACCACGTGGAGATGCTCCTCCGGAAGTCCGAGACCTTTCACAATGGCCTCAAACTTGTTGGTGCCGGCGCTGTCTTGTCCGCCTGTCATGCCTGTGGTGAGATTATCGCTGATCACCACGGTAATATTAGAATTTTCGTTAATGGCATCGAGGAGATTAGTCATGCCGCTATGGGTGAAGGTGGAATCGCCTATGACCGCTACGGCAGGCCACTGCCCGGCATCGGCGGCACCCTTAGCCATACCGATGCTCGCACCCATATCGACGCAGCTGTGGATGGCTCGATAAGGGGGCAGAGCACCCAGAGTGTAACAGCCTATGTCACCGAAGACACGTGAGTTCTCGTAGTCGTTGAGCACCTCGTTCAGCGCGTCATACACGTCGCGGTGTCCGCATCCGTTGCAGAGCTGGGGCGGGCGCGGCGCCAAGTTCTCACAGGCGGCATAGCCCTCATTGATGGGCAGACCTAATGCTCTCTTCAAAGCATCGGGTGTCAACTCGCCCGTGCGGGGAAGTTCATCGGTATATTTACCCTTGATGGTAATGGTACCGGGTACGATGCCACGCAGCACATCTTCGATAACAGGCTGTCCCTCCTCGATGATCATTACCGTACCGCACTCTGCCGTGAGGCGCCGGATGAGCTTCTTGGGTATGGGATATTGGGAGATCTTGACCACGGGATAGGGACATCCCATAGGATAGCATTCGTTGAGATAATTGAAAGCGATGCCGCTCGCAATGATACCCAAGCTATGATCGGCAGCATCGATATAGCGGTTGAACTTGGAGTTCACGGCATCTTCCTCCAAACTTGCTTGCTGTTTCACAACGATGTCATTGCGCTTACGCGCCCTTGCGGGCAGCAGTACCCAGTCGTCAGCCGACGCACTGTAGTTCATCTCGTTCTCTTCGCGTGGCGTATCTTTCAGATTCACGACGGCACGAGAGTGTGCCATGCGGGTAGTGATACGTAGCATAACGGGGAGTTTCACCTTCTCGCTATAATCGAAAGCTTCCTGCACCATGTCGTAAGCCTCCTGCTGAGAGCTGGGTTCAAAGCAGGGAATCATGGCAAACTTGGCATAGAAACGGCTATCTTGCTCGTCCTGCGAAGAGTGCATGGATGGGTCATCGGCCACGAGAACCACCAATCCGCCGTTGGTTCCGGTAATGCCTGAGTTGACAAAAGGGTCGGCACACACATTCAGTCCCACATGCTTCATGCACACTAATGCTCGTTTGCCCATGAACGACATGCCCAAAGCCTGCTCCATGGCCGTCTTCTCATTGGTTACCCATCTGCTGTGGATGTTACGTTCTTTGGCAAGAGGAGACTCTTGGATGTATTCGGTGATCTCCGTAGATGGAGTACCGGGATACGAATAGACACCGCTCAGGCCGGCATCCAAGGCTCCTTGTGCGATAGCTTCATCACCTAATAATAGTCTTTTCATAACGTTGTATTGTCGTCTTAAGTTTTATTTCTGTTGTCAGCATCGAGTTGCGCCCTTTACTTTTCATGTTGTTCGCCCGCAACTTACATATTAAAAGCAAAAGTAGTTAAATATTTTCTCCTTAACAAGCAAATGGGGAATGAATTTATCGAAATGTCATAATAAATTCGTTGACAGAATTAAAATCGTTAAATTCAGTAGCGGAATTAAACCGATTCGTATTTAATTCTACCAACTGATATCCTTATATTGTATAACATCAATGGCCGATGATGTGCCATTAGATTCCCAAGCCTCCCGTAAAACTTACATCCAGCGCTTTACTTTGCAGGATTTGAGAGTGCGGTGGAATGCTTTGCGTGAGCCAAACATTACCGCCGATGATGGTGTCATGCCCGATGGTGATACGCCCGAGGAGGGTGGAGTTGGAGTAGATCGTAACGTGATCTTCGATGACGGGATGCCGAGGAAGCAGTTGCGCCCGGGGAATTTTGCGTAGATCGGTGGCAAGGCGGGCACCGAGGGTCACGCCTTGGAACAGGTGTACGTGATTGCCGATGACACAAGTTTCGCCTATCACCACACCTGTGCCGTGATCGATGGAGAAGTATTTGCCGATCTTCGCCCCGGGATGAATGTCTATTCCTGTCATGGCATGTGCCTGCTCGGTGATGATGCGGGGAATGATGGGTATGTCCATCGTATGCAGTTCATGGGCGATGCGATAATGGAGCATTGCCTGAATGACGGGGTATGAAAATATCACCTCACCGTGGGTGCGTGCCGAACAATCGGCTCTGAAGATGGCTTCCACATCGGTAAAGAGCATATCTTTCACATCAGGCAGTCGGTCGATGAACTTATAAGTAAGGTCTTCGGCATACTGTTTTACATCAGGTTCTCCGTCGCTCACGAAGAGTATGGCCAACCTGATCTGCCGTCGCAGCGTAGTAAGCAGGCGCTCCATGTTCACGCCGATGTGGTAAGATCGGATGTTGCAGTCTGTTTGGCGCTTATCGAAGAAGCCGGGAAAGATGATCATCTTCACCAAGTTCACAATCTCGCGCAGTGCTTCCACATCGGGTAGAGGTGCATCGTTGCCGGGCATGATACACTCCTCTTCCTCCGTCATCTTTGTCAGGAGCGCCACATTCTTCTGAAAGATATCATCGTTATTCATATAGCTAACGGTCTAATTCTGCACAAAGTTAATATATTTAAGTAGGTATTCAAAATTAAGCGTATATGTTTTTTATTATTTTGTTCTTTTACTTTGCCCCGCAGTCTTTAGCCAAAACAATACGAGGGATACCGGTTGGCGGTATCCCTCGTATTGTTTTGTGCTGCAACCGATAGGGCTGCATGATAGCCTGATGTCTTATTTCACCAGCACCGGACGAATGGCGTAGCCTTCACTCTTCCTGCCACATCTATGAACTATAGCGGCTTTGTCTCCCCACTTATCGTAAGTGAGACGTGCAGCGTATGCGTTACAGTGATGAGTAGGTGTTGTCGTCCAATAAGTGCCGAGACTTCCTGCCCATGATACGAGCTGTGCGCCGGGCTTGCGATTGCCCGCAAATGGCAGGAATACGCCCTTCTTCAGCTCTTCGGAAGTGATCTCTCGGGGGTGTGGATTATACTTGCGGCAGCCCGTGGACTTGTAGAAATAATGACCATAGATTTTCTTGCCATTTTCTACGCAGTAGCCATACTGCATGGATGTCTTGCAAATGAGATTTTGAAACTCCCTTGCGGTAGGCGTGCGATACTTACCATTGGATGCCCAATAGGCCACATCGCCGAAGAAGATGCAAGGATTATTGAGGTCATAGCTCAGATCCCGCTCACCTCGACAGCCGTAATATTCCTTCTTGGTGATGTCCCAGCAAGCAATGTAAGAGAACGTACGGCAGTCGAAAGTGGTGGCACATTTACCGCTCGTACCCCAATTGAAATGATCCACTTGCCCGCAGGTCTGATAGAACCTATGGTTGCAGTCATTGCCATTCACCTGATTGAAATAGCTCCACTGGTGATCGGCAATCTTCCAGTTGTTCTTGAAACCCTCGCTCTTTTCCGACTGAGTGTCGTATTGCAGGTTACCTGTAGCCCACTTCACGCCATCAATATCGATATGGCCGGGGTCATCTGGGTCGGGTGTAGGGGTATCGCCGCCGATATTGACCGTGACTTTTGAAATCACTGTCGTGTACGAAACCATATCATACGGTTTGCTATTGAGATGATTGTAGGTCTTGCCGTCGGTCGTGGTAAGTGTGAAGCCCACGGTGTAGTAGCCCGGCAGATGTGCCACAAAGATAGAATCGGCATTGACATCCGTGAAGGTCAAGTCGCCGGTCTTGATGTCGGTGTAGGTATCTGCATCAAGATTATAGATACCCGATACGGGCACGTGATGAATCCGAAGATTCCGTATTGTCAACACGTTGCCATCCTCATCACAGAAGTGATATTCAAAGATACAGTTTTTATCCTTGAATTCGAAATTAGCCTGTGGAGCATCGGTGAAATTGCCCAGTGCAGAAGTTTTATCAGACACCATTAAGTTATAATAACGTGTAATGTCCGTTCCTCTGTAGTTAGTCTGCTTGGTCAGGTCCAGCACAAGGTTTCCGCTTTGCCTGTTGTATGATGTCACAAAAGGACTGAAATTCATAGACGGATATACGGCTATGATCTCCTCATTCCGTAACACATCAGCTGTTCCGGCCCACGTCACAGTGTTAGATTCTCCTTCAACAACTTCTGTCACGTTGGTAGCTGTGAGTATACCGGCTAAGGCTGACTTATATGTACGGTTGAATACATTGATCTGATCGTTGAGTTCCCAAATGAAATAAGTCGTTCCATCGTATGCTCCCTGACGATAGCCACGCGTAGCGGCAACATTGCCTGTGCCGGCCATCGTAGATTTGGCGGTGAAGTTTGATAGCTGACGGGTACTGCCGGCCGTCGATTCTGTAGAGTCGTCTGAGGAGCAAGAGCCCATAAACATGGATAGGGTTACAATGGCAACCATACCCAACACTTGATTAGTCTTAATCATTTTTTTAATTACTAATGTTGTTTAGTTATTATGCATCACCTATACGCATAGGCAATACATAGTCATGCAAGTCACGATTGAAAGATAATGTTCTCTTTTTTGCTTTATTCCCATTCAGTAGATTCAAAGTCGGCATTTTCCTCAAAGTACATGCCTTTAGCCGGAGAAGGACCGGGCTGAGGCTGACTACCACCGGTACCCGGCTGTGTACCTGTACCTTGCGAACCTGCTAAGAGAGCATTCTCCACTTGAATTTTTACCACATTAGTCTGTGGGTTTACGTAATTAACTGTTTTCATTTTTTATAATTTTGTATTTATGTATGTTAATGAACAGCACTTTCATCCTCCCCAACGAAATAGGCGCAGAACATTTCTCGCAAAAAGATTCCTTGCATATTCGACAGCGGATTATATGTAGTTGCTGTACGTTTAGCTGCTTTAATTAAGCTACTCGCAATTGAGCTTTAAACAGGTTTGGCAAGTCCAACTTTGTAGTATACACAATTATAGCCTTGGATACTCTTTTGCAAAGGTATTATTTTTACAAATATTATAATACATTTACCTAAATATTTTCACAACAATTAACACTCCGCCGCCTCCAAATAATTCG
>CAUTTP010000001.1:0-108280 GCA_963541305.1 uncultured Prevotella sp. | reverse complement strand
GAGAGGACGTGTAAACGCAATAAGAACCTTCAAGGGCTTAGTTGCGGATTTGAGGATATTTAGCAGAAGTATAGTTGTTCTCAAAAAAATCGTGTATATTTGCGGCATTATATCCGAAAATCGGAAAGAGCATTATATCAAACTCATCGTACCCATGAAAAAAAAATACTTGTATGCGACGTCTTTGTCCATCATCGGATTCTGCACCGCCGGTGCACAGCAGCAGCATCCTAATGTCATCCTTATCTATGCGGACGATTTGGGGTATGGAGATTTGGCGTGCTACGGCGCTAAGAACGTGCAGACACCCAATGTAGATCGTCTTGCGCGGGAGGGTTGTCAGTTCAGCAATGCCTTTGCTGTGGCCGCGACAAGTACCCCATCGCGCTATTCGCTGCTCACGGGCGAATATGCTTTTCGGCGCGAAGGCACGGACATTGCAGCCGGAAATGCCGGCATGATTATCCGTCCGGAGCAATATACCCTCGCCGATCTGTTCAAGAACGAGGGATACGTGACAGGTGCTTTCGGCAAATGGCATTTGGGCTTGGGAGACAAGACGGGCGAGCAGGACTGGAATGCGCCGCTGCCTTCCGGTCTTGGCGACTTGGGGTTCGACGAGTCGTACATCATGGCAGCCACGGCCGACCGTGTGCCATGCGTGTTCATCCAAAACGGGAGAGTGGCCAATTGGGATCCGGAAGCACCCATCGAGGTCAACTATCAGAAACCCTTTGAGGGTGAGCCTACAGGGAAAGACCGACCCGACCTGTGCTATAACATGAAATCCGCATTTGGCCACAACCAAGCTATTGTCAACGGCATTGGCCGTATCGGATATATGAAAGGAGGCGGAAAGGCGCTTTGGAAAGACGAGAATCTGGCCGATTCCATCACCCGCCATGCTGTAGATTTCATCCGTCATCATCGTAATGAGCCGTTCTTTCTCTATCTTGCTACGAACGATGTGCATGTGCCGAGGTTCCCTCATGCGCGGTTCAGGGGCAAGAGCGGCATGGGCTTGCGCGGCGACGCCATTGTGCAGTTCGATTGGACAGTGGGCGAAGTGATGGCCATATTGAAAAAACTGAAACTTGAGGATAATACTATCGTTGTCCTGACCAGCGACAACGGACCCATCGTAAACGACGGATATGACGACCGCGCCGAGGAACTGCTGAACGGGCACAGCCCGGCAGGGGCGGCAAGAGGTAACAAATATAGTGCCTTCGACGGGGGCACGCGCGTGCCGTTCATCATTCGCTGGCCTCGCCATGTGGCAGCAGGTACACAGTCTGATGCACTTATCAGCCAGATAGACATGCTTGCTTCCTGTGCAAACCTGCTCCGATCCCGACTGCCTAAAGGTGCCGCGCCCGACAGTTACGACGCATGGGAAACATGGACGGGGAAAGACAGCAAGAATCGTGAGTGGGCGATAGGTATGTCGCTGAACCATACTCTTTCGGTGCGTACGAAAGAATGGAAGTATATCGAGCCGAATGACGATCCTCGCAAGGTGTCTCTATACGAGAAAGTGGAAACGGGAAACTCGCCCCAACCGCAGCTTTATAAGGTGTCGACAGACGTTCACGAAGACAATAATGTGGCGAAAGAAAATCCCGATGTGCTCTATCTGCTTCAGACAATCCTGCGCAAAGTGAGAAAAGGGAGCCACTTTTGAGAGTGCCTTATGAATGGCAGCCGCTTCTGTCAGGCGGCTGGCTTTTATTCTTTTATACTCTTATTCTTTTATTCTGACACACCCTTTTAATAGAAAGGTGAGGCTTGAGCGATCGTCGGCAGCCCCTCCTTGCTTATGTTTTCTCCTGACTTTGCACTTGCTTATGGAGTCCACCCCCTTCCGGTTTTTGGTTAAAAAACAATAAAAGGGCATGCCGTTTCTTCTGTTTATAATTGTATGGATATAATTTTGTAGCCGTTTAGAATAAAAATATAGACCTTCTGTAAACCGTGATAAGGCGATGTTGATTATAGTTCTTTGAAGGTTTAAGGCGCTCTTGTATCAATTTTGGATAAAGAAAAAGCATTAAAAGAGGCTATGCAGAATGTTTCGGGATAAATAAATTTTATACAGTAATTTTTTTTAATTTCAAAAGATTTAAAGATGAACAGATTATTACTCAGTATCGTACTTCTCGTTTTTTCAATCAGTAGTATGACAGCTCAAGATGATGTAAATGATATTTTCGGCAGTTATTCTGGAAAGATGACATCATCGTTGTCAACAATTAAAGAGGTGACATTTCAGCTTTCAGAAGATGCATCTAATCGTCCGCAATTGATACTAAAGAATTATAAAATAGGCATATATACTTTAGAGGATATAACGCTGGATAATATCATAATTACAAAAGATGGCGAAAAGTGGATGATAGAGGGGGCTAAGATTTATCAGGGCTCTTATTCTACAGCAGATGGACACTACGTTATGCAGCTTTCCATACGATTAAATTCGGGTAAAAATTACGTGTCGTCCGGTGTGCTTGTCGCAGAAATGGATGTAACTTTCAGCGAAAGCACTATCCATGAAAAGTTTACCAGCGCGAGCAGCACAACAGGAATTAAACTTGATGCAGTAAATCGGAAAGGAGAGAAAGATGTTATCTATGATCTGCACGGCCGCAGGGTAACTAATCCGAAGCATGGCGTGTACATCGTCAATTCTCGAAAAGTCGTATTATAAATAGCGGTTTAGTCGGGCTTACAGATTAGAAATCATTATTGTCTGCTAAAGACAGATCGCTGGCTTGGAAATCCTTTATGCATCATACCTACAGGCGCATTTCCCGTAAAAGGGTTTGGCTAAGTGGCGTATATGCTAAGCGGCACCCCCATCTCATTCCGATGCCGACGTACATCGTGCGACGTATGCACGTACGACGAACGCCGTATGCACGTACACCGTACGAGATACGCATGTACACCGTACGCCGTACATGCCCATTGGAGCGGGAAGCAGCAATGAGACGTGCAGCGAGATGGGATGTAAAGTACTTGAAAAACTTTGAAAAACGCATAGCTCCGATTGCTCGGGCTATGCGTTTTGCTTTTCTCCCTTACGGGGGCGACTTCGTTTTTATAACTTCACGCTTACCTGCTTGCCGTTATAGTTGATGAGTTTGCCGGCAGGATTGTCAAGGTTCAGCTCCTGCGCCTTGTCTTTCGACACGGTAACGACGTTGAAACGACGGTTTTTCAGCATGCCGTCGAAGCTGCCGTTGCGCTTGCCGAAGGTAAGGGTCTTGCCCGCTTCGTCATAGTGAATGTCGATAGTGGCATATTTGCCCTTCTCGTAGTTGTAGTTTGTACCTTCGTCTTCGTATAGTTGGAAGTCGGCGTCACGCCCCTGATACACGTAGAGATTGATGAGTTCGGGCTGCTTTTCGTCGCTCCATTGCATTTCGGGACCAAAGGGAATGATGCTGCCCTCGGGTACGAAGACGGGAATCTTCTCGTAGGGAGCGTCGACCACGAGGCTCTGTCCGCCCTCGATGAAGTCGCCCGTATAGAGGTCATACCATCCGCACTGCTCGGGGAAATACACCTTGCGATTGCGCGCCTTGTAGTAGCCCACGGGGCAAGCCATGAGCGAAGGGCCGAACATCCATTGGTCGCCGATGTCGTAAATACGCTTATCGCCATTGAAATCCATAACGAGTCCGCGCAGCATAGTGTAATCCTTAAAGTGCACCCAGCCTGCCATAGAGTATAGGTAGGGCATGAGTCGATAGCGCAGTTTGTCGTAGGCCACGATGGTCTTATAGGCGGGATGCCCTTCAGGTGCGATATTCCATACCTCGCGGGTAGGCCATTGGCCATGCGAGCGATAGAGGGGGATGAAGCAACCGAACTGGTTCCAGCGGGTCTGCAGCTCGCGCCACTCTTTCAGGTCATCTGTTTCGCGACCGCTCTTATCATATTCCTGCTGGGCGGCCACAAAGCGGCTTTCCACGCTGAAGCCGCCCTGATCCATCCCCCAGAATGGCAAGCCGGCCATGGAGAAGTTGAGCCCGGCCGTCATCTGGGCGCGCATGTCTTCCCAACGGGTGGCGATGTCGCCGCTCCAAGTGGCGGTGGAGTAGCGTTGCTCACCGGGGAAGCCGCTGCGGGTGAGCAGGAACACGCGCTGATTGGGATTTACCGTGCGCTGGCCGTGGTAGATGGCGTCGGCATTAACGATAGAGTAGGCGTTGAAATATTCGGTCGATGTGCCGAGCGCAGTGGGGCCGCTCAGTGTCTTGCGATACCACATGGGGGTACAGTCGCGCACGTTTGGTTCGCTGGCATCCATCCACCAAGCGTCTATTCCATACTTATACTTGGTGTAAAGGTTCTCGTCTATCTGGCGCCAGAACATCTTGCGTGCACCCGGTGCGTAGGCATCGTAGAACGAAGCCACGTAGCCCAGCCAATCGTGGATGTCGTCTTCTATGGCTTGATGATACATCCAGCCTTTGCCGTCAAGCTCCTTATAGTTGGCAACGGTGTTATAGAACTTAGGCCATACAGAAATCATGAACCGCCCGTTGAGCTGGTGCACCCGGTCGAGCATGGCTTGTGGGTCGGGGTAGCGAGATGCCTCGAAAGTGTGGTCGCCCCACGAATCGAGCTTCCAATAGTTCCAGTCTTGTACGATATTGTCGATAGGGATTTGACGTTTGCGGAACTCCTCAAGGATGGATGTGATTTCGTCAGCGGTCTTGTAACGCTCTCGGCTTTGCCAGAAACCGAGTGTCCACTTGGGAAACACCTGCGCTTTGCCGGTCAGTGTGCGATAGCCGGAGATTACCTCATCGGCATTCCGACCGGCGATGAAGTAGTAGTCAAGGTCTTTTGCCATCTCGTTCCAGATACTCATCATATTTTGTTGCTGCTCGGTCTGTGGCTTGGCCACGCGTAATCCGCAATAGCTCACATCGCCATCAGGCTGCCATTCCACGCGGAGATGGGTCTTGCGCCCTTTCACTAAGGGGAAGGTGAATTTCCAAGAGTTGGGGTTCCATGCCATGCGCCAGCGCTCAGCCACGGCTTCCTTGCCGTCGATATAGATCTTGATGTAACCGGCATAGTACAGGATAAAGTGATAAGTATTGGTCTGGGGGGCCTCGATATAGCCTTCATATACCACATTTGAGCCGTTCAGAGCGAAGTCTTTCGGCAGGTTTTTGATGCCGCCCGGTTCGGTGGCGTTGGCGAGTTTGGATGTGGTGGGCGTGTCAAACTCATAATAAAGGCTGTCTTCATCACGCACGAGACGCTTGCCGTCTTTGTCGATATAGGTGCCCGTGAGGTGGCCTGCCTTACCGTGCTTGTCGTAAAGTTTGAAGGCACGGTTGAGTTGTTGGTATTCATTGGGATTGCCCCAACGGCCGTAGCTGTAGCTGTCCCATAGCAGTCCATAGTTCTTGCTGCTCAAGATGAAAGGCACGCTTACTTTCGTGTTATACTGGAAGAGGTCTTCGTTTTTGCCTTTCATGTTGAACTCCTCCGCCTGATGTTGCCCCAAGCCATATAAAGCCTCGTCTTCGGAGCTGTCGAAGAGGGCGTGCCAAGACCATCCGTGCTTGTCGCTTTCTTTTACTTTCGCAATGTCGACGCCTATCTCGCGGTCGGGCACGGTGAAGGGTGTGAATGTCTTGCTCCCCTGAGCGGCTTCAGCGAGGTAGGTGTTGCCGTTCTTGTCTTTGAAGATGACTCGCCCGTTTGTGGTGTTAACTTGCGCCTGCACGTCGTCGGTGGCAATGGTAATGACGTCTCCGCTTTCGCTCACCTTGAAGTTGGTAAAGCTCTTTTGCGGCACAATGATGAGGCTTTCTTTTTGTGGGAAAGCCTGTTCGGCAGTAGCCTGCACACGGATTATCTTGTTATTGATTACCTGCAGGCGCACAAACTGCGGCGAGCCCGTGGTTGCATCCTTGACTTTAACAGTCACCATGTTGCCCTCCTTCCGGTAGCCCTGCGCTATGGCGACAGCAGAAGAGAGAAGCAAAATAGCCATAGAGGCCAATGTTTTTGTCAGTCTCATGTCTTTAAGAATAGGTTTATATGATTATTCTGATTTTCTTATATTGGTCGCGGAACTCGGTCGGAGTACAGCCTTTCTTACGCTTGAAGATGCGGTTAAAGTTGCTCATGTTATTGTATCCGCACTTGAAGCATATCTCGCTCACGCTCTCGTTGGTGTCGACGAGCATGCGAGTGGCATTTCCCAGCCGAATGTCGATGATGTAATCGCTCAGCGTACGGCTGGTGTGCTGCTTGAAGAAGCGGCTGAACGAGCTCTTGCTCATGTTTGACATGTCGGCCATATCCTCCAGTTTGAGTTCGTTCATGAAGTTCTGGCTGATATAGTTCTTTACTTTCAGGATGCGCCGGCTGTTGTCCTCGACCTCCACTTTGGCATAGCTCGATGTGGCGAGGGTGTGAGCTCCCTCGCTGATGGATAGGGTATGAAGGATGTCGAGGAACAGGATGAAAGTGGTGAAGTTATCGGTCTGTTGCACCAGCGTGTCGAGCTTGTTGTATATCTTCATGATGGTGCTGATGGGAAACGCGATGCCCTTACGTGCCTCGATGAGCATGTTATGGATACTGAGTAGCGGTGTTTTCAAGAAAATACCGTTATCGAACAGCCCGAAGTCGAAGTGAATCGTTATCTCGCGAATATCTTCGCTCTTGCATTCACCCTGTTCCCAGACGTGTTCGAGGTCGGGGCTGGTGATCAATACAAGGTCGTAGTTGCCGATAGTCTCGGCGCTATCGCCAACGATTCGCTTCACACCTTCGGCATGTTCCACGAAGTTGAACTCGCAGACGTTATGCCGATGGATGGGATAAGTAAACTCCTTCTTGTGGCGCTCGGCAATGTAGAGGGCGTCGGTATCCATCAAAGGAGTAATCTCATGTAATACCTGATTGTCGTTCATTGTTATAATCTCCTTTCCATTATTTCCAGACACATGCGGCTGTTGTGGTAGGGGCACTTCCAGAATCCGGCCTTATCGTCGACGAGATTGATGCGGCCAAGCTCATCGCGCGACCAATACCACTCACCGTTCTCACGGTCAATGAGGTTGTCCTTGATGTATTGCCAGCAACGGAGCGCCTTGTCGAGGGCATCGTTATCGTGGAAATACTGATAGATATTGACCCATCCCACCACGTTCTCGGCCTGCACCCACCAGTGACGGTCGGTATCTTTCTGCCCCGTGTCAAGGTTGGCCTCGTGCGTCATCGACCCGTCGGGGTTAATTCCCTTCTCACTTGCCTTCGCCACGAGCTGCACGATGGGAGCCACTCTCGCCAGCACATCCTTATCGTCCAGTACCAATGCCGCCTCGTGCATGAGCCACGAGCACTCGATGTCATGCCCGTAGCTCTCCAGTCGGCCTGCTCCCCGCGTCCAGTCCATCTCGAAAAAGAGGTCGAGATGATGTGTCTCGGGGTTCAGAATCTTATCGGTGAAGATGCCGAGCAGGTTGCGCAACGCCTTCTCCAAACGCCTGTCTTTCCAGATGCGATACAGGTTTGTGTAAGGCTCGATGATGTGGAGGTGCGTGTTTTGCGACTTCGGAAAATTGGCATCGAGGTCAGAAAGCCGCATGTCGGCTATCTCACCCCACTCGCGAGTCTTCGCCTCGATGTAACCGTTGTATTGATGATCAAGCGAGTGCTCCTCGATACAGTCGAAGAGCCGGATGGCATAGTCGAGGGCTTCTTTGCTCTCGGCTTCCATGCCGGGCTTATCCTGAGTGGCGCGTGCATACTCCGACAGGCCGTAAATCATAAACCCAATGGCATAAAACTGCTTCTTGCTATCCACAGGATTGCCCATGTAGTCGAGTTCCCAATAGGTTCCTCCGCACTCGCGGTCGATGAAATGGGCGATAATGTAGTCTTTGGCGCGGGTGGCAGCCTTAAGATATTCGGGTTTGCCGAGCACACGATAAGCAGCCGAGAACGACCACAGAATACGGGCGTTGAGTATGCCTCCCTTGTTGGCAGTGGGCACGAGCGTACCCTTTCCCGTCATTTGGCCGTAAAATCCGCCATGCTCTTCATCGACCATATTATCGAGCCAGAAGTTCAGGATGTTGTTTTCGAGAACATCCTGAACTTCAGATTTGAGGGTCATTATAGTTTGATTCATCATTGTTAACATTGTGAAAATAACGAATTGTTGTCTGCTAAAAGTTGAAACTAAGCCATACAGACCTGTCTGTTCATCTTCTTTCGTCGGTCAGACCGCCCGGCAGGTCGCCGCTTCTCGCTCTGGCGGGCACGTACGTCGTTCGATGTACGTGCGTACACCAAACGGTGTACGTGCGTGCGGCGTACGGTGTACGTGTGCACACCGAACGACGTACGTCGGTATTGGGGTGAGCTCGGTATGCCGTTTGGCATATACGCCGCTTAGGCGAGCCCTTTTACGGCAAAGATGCTTATAGGTATACATAAAGGATTTCCGAGGCGGAATATGTTTTAGCGGGTGTCAATAATGACGAATCCGTGTATAAAAGTCTATTTCTTGAGGGGAAACAAGTAAGCCAAGCCTCCCATAATGGTACCGATGGCTGCGGGAATCAATGAGAATAATGCCCATACCATCGTGAGCACAGAATCTGTGACGGAGGTGGGGTCAAGCACAGAATTGCCGAATTCATCGGGAATCATACGTGCGCCGGAGATACCCAAGAACAATGCTACGAGTGAGCCCGAGATGGCGGAACCGAACTTCTGCGACATCGTTCCGGATGAGAAGATCAGTCCGGTTGATGATGTTCCGTTTTTCTTTGTGGCGTAATCGGCTACGTCGGCATACATCGACCACAACAGTGGCGAGTAGAATCCTACACCGATAGAGGTGAGGATCACCACGATAACCATCAGTACGATATAGTCGGGATTCATCGGAATGAAGAAGAAACCGACGGAAGTCACCACGCAGATGACTGCCGACCAGATGAAAGCCTTGCGCTTGGAGCCTACCCATGCAGTGAATTTTGGCGATAAACCGCCGAAAATCATGCACGTCACCTCACCGAATGCCATGAACACGGTGTAGTTGATGATGAGGCTTCCCATTGTGATCTCACCACCGAGACAGTAGGAAAGCATGTAGCCGGCCACCGCATAGCGGAAGCCATTGAAGAAGTTTGTGCTGATTCCGATTAGCGTCAGATAGATCCACGGCTTATTCTTGAACAGGTCTGCAAACTGCTTCATCTCAAACTTCTCGGCACGCACGGGCTTCAATCGCTCTTTGGTCATCAGTCCGCACGCCAGTGTCATCAGTGCCGCCACGCTTCCGAAGAGAGCTCCGAGCACAGCATACTGATGTGCTTCTGTGCCCCCCACCATCTTCTGGAGATAGGGAAAAGACAGAAGCGTGATAAATCCCATGGCGTAAGCACCGATCATTCGATATGACGAGAACACATTTTTCTCGTTGTCGTCGTCGGTCATTACGCCGAGGAGCGAGCCGTAAGGCACATTCACAGCCGTATAGACCGCCATCATCATGAGGTATAGCGTGTATGCGTATATGCGTTTGCCGGCAGGTCCGAAGTCGGGCGTATAGAGCAGAAACGCAAAGATGAGGCCGAAGGGAATAGCACCGAAGATCAGCCATGGGCGGTAGGTGCCCCAGCGTGATTGCGTACGGTCGGCCAGACTTCCCATCAGCGGGTCGGTCACCACGTCAAACATGCGGGCGATGAGCATCAATGCTGCTGCATCGGCAAATGTCAGTCCGAAGATGTTGGTGAAGAAGATGGGGAATGCAATCGACATCACTTTCCATATAATGCCACCGGCTGCCGCATCGCCGAGTGCATAGCCTATTTTTTCTGATAGCTTTGCCATTGTTGTAGTTGATAATTCTGAAATGATTATTTAAGGTTCTTTCTGTTCTTGGCAACCAGTGCTTTGATTGTCTCCACGCTCTTGGTGGTGAAGAATCCGTCGCTCGGCGTGTTCATGCAATAGTCAATCAGCCGGTCGATGGTCGATGTGGCCACGTGCATGCGGGTGTCTGAGCTGGCGTAATAGATAAATACCTTTCCGTCCTCGTCGGCAATCCAGCCATTGGAGAACACAACGTTCATCACGTCGCCGACATACTCCTCGCCCTGCGGAACGAGCAGATAGCCGCCGGGCTGTGCGATGACGCGTGTCGGATCGTCCAGTGCTGTCATATACATGTAGAGCACATAACGCAGCCCCGATGCGCAGGCACGCACTCCGTGAGCTAAGTGCAGCCATCCCCTGTCTGTCTTGATGGGGTGGGGGCCTTCGCCGTTCTTCACCTCCATGATTGTGTGGTAATGGCGCAGGTTGATGATCTTCTCATCTTCCACTACGGCGTTGTTAATATCGTCGACCAATGCCCAGCCAATGCCGCCACCGCTGCCGGTGTCGATGAATCCGTCCTGCGGACGGGTGTAGAATGCATACTTCCCGTTCACAAACTCAGGGTGCAGCACCACGTTGCGCTGCTGGCTCTTGCTCTTCAGGTCGGGCAACCGCTCCCAGTTTACGAGGTCTTTCGTACGTGCGATGCCTGCTGTGGCCGTAGCAGCCGACAGGTCTCCGGGCTGTGAGTCGTCGTGGCGCTCGGCGCAGAACACGCCGTATATCCAGCCGTCCTCATGTGCAGTGAGGCGCATGTCGTAGACGTTGGTCGCCGGCACCACATCATCGGGCATCGTGATAGGCTCCTCCCAGAAACGGAAGTTGTCTACGCCGTTGGGGCTTTCGGCCACCGCGAAGAAACTCTTGCGGTCGGCACCCTCCACACGCACGACGAGCAGATACTTGCCGTTCCACTTGATGGCACCCGCATTGAGCGCAGCATTCATCATGATACGCTGCATCAGGTAAGGGTTGTCCTGCTCGTTGAAGTCGTAACGCCACTCCAACGGGGTGTGCTCTGCCGTCACGACGGGATTGGCGTAGCGGTCATAGATGCCATTTCCCCATTTCTGGGCTACATTTTTCTTGGCGAGCAGCTCCTCATGGTGGGTACGGAGTGCTTTCACTTTGTCTGTAAATGTTGTCATGTTTTTCTTATTTTATATTCTTGATATCTTTTATAAATAGTGTTCTTTTCAGCTTATAGAATGCCTTGAAGTCGGGCGCAGAGGCATCGCCCGGGGCAGGCAGGTAGGCCTCCATGTCGGGTCTGCTGTAGTCATTACGCCAGAAAAGGATGTAGCTCAGGTCATACTGCCGGAGCACAGGCCATAGTGTCTGGGTGAACCAAGTGGCTTTCTGCCCCACGCCACGGCATCCCGTCTCGGTGAGGGCGGCTGTCTTGCCTTCCTGTTTAGCCGCTGCCGTGAGTATGTCGAGTGTCTTTTTCAGGTTATCTTGATAGCCTGTGTCGTTGCCGTCGAACTCGTAGATATCCACGCCCATCATGTCGACATATTGGTCGCCGGGGTATCTTTCGAGAAATGCCTCTACGTTATGGGCTTCGCCGAGGTTGGGCGACCATGCCCACACGATGTTGTCGCAGCCCGCACCATGGAGCTTTTTATATGTAAAGGTGTACAGATTGACAAACTCCTCGGGCGTGCAACTGTTGGCGCCCCACCAAAACCAGCCGCCGTTCATCTCGTGCCACGGGCGGAAAATCACGGGCACGCTCTCGCCTTCGGGCGTCTTCAGGCTTTTGATAAAGTCGGCCACCTTGCGCAGCCAACCCTCGAACTTGCGGTGGTTCTCACCTCCGCGAAATACCGTCTTCACGGCTTCGCCCGACGCGTCCCATGCGTTTCCGCCCGTCGCGGGATTCCATGGATGCCAGCTCAGCGTCACAATGCCACCTCTTTTATACTGGTCGATAATCTCTTGACGCATGCGGTCGAAAGGCACGGAATCGAGATTCACCGGGCTATCCAGCTCCAACTTGCCCAGATCGAAACCCATCACGGCAGGATAATCGCCCGTGACGTCTTTCACATCGCTGCGACTCAAATCCCACTTCCATGTCGTGCCATACACGGGGTCGTCCTGATGACCCACCATGATGCCCTTCTTTTGTATCTTCTCGATGCGACTCAACAGCTTCTTGGCCGGTGTCTGCGCCATCATGCTACCACTACTTGTCATACACAGAGCAGCTATCAATACCTCTTTAATGTTCATATTGTCAGGTTATGGTTATTTCGTCAAGCGATTGATGATATAAGCCTGCCATTCGTCCCACTGCTCCTGATACCAGAAATGGGCGGTCATGGGATAGATGCTCAGCGTCTTCTCGGCAGGGTAGATGTTGTAAAGAGCGTAGGATGAGGTAGGCGGCACCACCTCATCGTTATAGCCGAATGAGAACCACGCGGGTGCGGCGCAGCGCTTGGCGAAGTTCACGCCGTCGTAATAGCGTGCTCCCTCTATGCGGTCGGCATCGGCCTTGCCATGCAGGAAGTAGTGAGGCCATCCGCCTGCCACACCGTGTGCCTCGGCCTCGAAGTCGCACATGGCATCGTGCACCACGCCCAAGAAGGTGATGCGCCTATCGAGTGCACCCACCGCCAGCGACAGGAAGCCGCCTTGACTGGCTCCCGTCACACCGATGGTCTTGCCATCCCATTCGGGCAGCGAGGCGATATAATCCACGCCGCGCACGGCTCCCGTCACCACGCGGCGATAGAAGTTGTGCTCGGGGTCGGTGAGATTGGTATCCCAATAGTTGTCGAGGGCAGCATTACGCAGGTCGTCATACACACCGTTTGCCATCGTTACCGGTATGCCGTGGATGCCGATCTCCAGCACGATGCACTTGCCGGGGGCTGTGTAGGTGTCGCCCTGATAGGGGCGCACGCCGGCACCGGGCACGCGGAGCAGTGCAGGATATTTGCCGGGGGCTTTGGGCACGCTCAATATGCCATATATGCGGCTGTTCCAACGATTGTTCACATAGCTCACCTCATATACGTTCACATCCTTTGTCGAGCGGTCTGCCAGCAGGCGCATCGTGGGGTTCAGGTCGTTCTTCCGGGCTTCGTCCAAAGCCCGTTTCCAGAAATCGTCGAACGATTTCGGTTCTTGGCAGTAGGGCTTCAGCTGCTCGGGCGAGAATGCGGCCGTGCATAGTCCGGTATATTCCTTGCCGTTCACGTATGCTCTCACCTTGAGACGGTAGAACCCGGGCTTGCTCATCTTGCCCGACCATTGCATCGTACCGTCTTTCAGCGTCACGCCTTGCTTCTTGATGTCGGGGTATTTTTCAGCCCCTGCCTCATAGTCGACCTTTACGTTGTCGACGAGCGTGCCCGAGCGGAGCACGTTGACGGTGAACCTTGCCGTCTCGCCCACCTTGTAGTTCCAGTCCTTATGGTCTGGCTGAACGGTCACGGTGATATTCTTGCCAATGACTTGAGCTTTGGCGGTTGCAGTGCATGTGAGAAGCACCAAGAGCAGAGCGTACAGATGTCTCATGAGATTTGAAGTGTTAATTTTAATCATGTTGAAGCACTTTGTTACCTTAAATTATGACTTTCCCGTGGCTTCGGGTATGACAAGAAAATGCCACTTTAGGTTATTGCTGTCCTTAATCGTTAGGTAGGTTTTTGCTGATTACGATGCAAAGATAAGGCATAATTTCTAAAACGGATAATACTTTGTTGGCATAATGATGTACTTTAGTGTTTTTTTTTGAGCCTGTAGCATCTTCCCTTTCTCTTATTCCTCCTCAATGAGTATGCGGATGAGTGGCAGTAATTGTTGATGATAGACATTTGCATGGCATCTGTATTCCTCGCCTGTTTGGAGGGTTGCGAAAGGTGTGATTTCTTCAATTCGAGTTTCTGTTTGTTCTGAAATAAACAGACAAATGGTTTTCAACTTCGGCAGTTTTCTCAATTTTCGTGGAATTTTGCCCGAAAATCGCGAAAAATCGGCATGTTTTTGATTTTGCCTGATTATCAGAAAGTTATGTTGTTTTTGGTGGTGATGGGGTGACAGAGTGATAAATTTCGTTTTGCGATAGCATAGTTTTCGCATCGCGATACCTATGCTATCGCGTTGCGATCTCAATGCTTTCACGCTGCGATAACGTAGGTATTGCGATGCGAAAACTATGCTATCGCAAAGGCGTCTCGTAAAAAACGGTTGAACTTTGAGGCTTTTTTGACAAAACGGAGCATATTTTCTTTCAGATGAAGAGGTCTTTACGGGTTGAAAATTACGATATAAACTTACAAAAAGGAGCGCATGATACGACTATGTCAGCATACTAAAAAGGAAAACGTGGCGTTTTTGAGGCATGCCGGCGGGAACGATTTCATTTCAAGATTCCACCTTATATTACATATCGTTGTGACGGATAGGGATGGTCTGAGGTAAGAAATGATGGAAAAAATTGTTGTATAATGATTGTAAATTGCGTTTTAACATACTTTGGTAGAATAGTGTACTGTTTTGTTAATAAAGTATTATTAGTTTTTGATGAATATTAACTATCTTTGCAACCGTATGATGTACGAATTGTGATTCTTAAACCTCAATGATACCCTTGTGTGGGGCTGCGACATGGATTTCTGACCTTGCGCAAACTAAAAAATGAGATTCTAATAGGGAGATGCAATATGCTTTGTGGATTCTTGTAACGGCAACCTGTGGATGAATAATCATTCTTGGTGGAATGATATGAGAGGAAAACGATGGTGGAAGAGAACGGATGTCTTTGTGCATGGAGCTTTTCCCGCGTTGGAACAAACTGCGAAATCCTTGTGATCGGAAATCAGATAAAACAAATATAATCATTTAATTAAAGACCTAATCCACGACCAAAATGAAAAAATTATTGGTTATTTTCATGGCACTGTTTGCAACGTGCCAGCTCTATGCGCAAAAGACATTGACGGGTACCGTCCTCGACGGCGATGCCAATGGTGAGCCTATCATCGGGGCAACCGTGCAGGTTCCCGGAACCGGGGGTGGAGGCGTTACCGATTTCGACGGCAAGTTCTCTATCAAGGTGCCCGACGGTAAGAACACGATCACCGTTTCGTATGTCGGTTACAAGACACAGACGGTGAACGTTGCCGGCAAATCGAACGTAGTGGTGACGCTGATGCCCGATGTGAACAGCCTCAATGAGGTGGTAGTCGTTGGCTATGGCACGATGAAGCGCTCCGACCTGACGGGCGCAGTGTCGTCCATCGATGAGAAAGCCATCAAGGAAGGAGTGAACACGAGCTTGGAGCAGGCCATGCAGGGGCGTGTGGCCGGTGTGCAGGTGACACAGAACTCGGGTGCACCGGGTGGCGGTATCTCCGTGCAGATTCGTGGTATCAACTCGCTGAACGGCAACGAGCCGCTTTATGTGGTCGATGGTATCGCCATGTCGGGACAGACCAGTGACAATACGTCGGTACTGGCATCGATCAATCCCTCCGACATTACCTCTATCGAAGTGTTGAAGGATGCTTCCGCCACGGCTATCTATGGCTCGCGTGCGAGCAACGGCGTGGTGCTGATTACAACAAAGCGCGGGCAGGAAGGTAAGCCCAAGGTGAACTATGAAGGTTATATGGGATGGCAGACGCTGCCCAAACAACTCGACATGATGAACCTCAAGCAGTATGCCGAGTTCTACAACGCCCGTGCCGAGATATACGGTTGGGGCGCGCGCGAAGAGTATGCCGACCCCACCTTGCTGACCGATGGAACCAACTGGCAGGACGTGCTCTTCCAGACGGCTTTCATGCAGAACCACCAGCTCGGCGTGAACGGCGGTACGAAAGACATGAACTATAATCTCTCGGGCGGTTACCTCAAGCAGGAGGGTATCGGTCTGGGGTCGAGCTTCAATCGTGCCTCTTTCCGTGCCAACTTCGAGACCAAGATCAACGACTGGGTGAAGATTGGCGCCAACTCTTATTTTGCACGCACCAAGCAGGTAGTGACTTTCGACGATGCGAGCGTGATCTCCACCGCCTTGGAGCAGTATCCTGACGTGGCGCCGAAGAATCCTGACGGCACCTTCGGCTCGGCCAGCGATAACGAGTATAACTATTATTCCAACCCGCTGTTCGATGCCACCATGCGTGAGAACTATAAGAAGAACTCACAGTTTGACATCAATGCCTTTGCCACCATCACGCCCATCAAGAATCTGCAGATACGTCTGGAGTATGGCGGCAGCTTCACTTGGGGCGACAGCTACTATTTCGTGCCCAGCTATACGTACGGTACGACAATCGTAGAGTCGCAGTCTTCGCGTACCAGCAGCACCAATAAGTACCACTCCTTCAAGCAGTATGCCACCTACGATCTCGACTTCCTGCGGAAGCATCACGTGCAGGTGATGGCAGGTCACGAGGCACAGTGGGGTAAGTGGGCTAACCTCTCCGCCGGCCGTAAGGGCTACATATCCTCCGCCATCCACTCTCTTGCCGTGGGCGATGCCACGACAGCCACCAACAACGAGCAGGGGTCGGAGTGGAGCATCGAGTCATACTATGGCCGATTCAACTATAACTTCGACGACCGCTATCTGATGACCGCCACGCTGCGTACCGACGGTTCTTCGAGCTTCGGCAAGAACAACCGGTGGGGTTGGTTTCCCTCGGTGGCTTTGGCTTGGCGTATCAACAACGAGAAATTCATGAAGAACATCGACTGGCTGTCTAACATGAAGCTCCGCTTGGGATGGGGTCTTGTGGGTAACCAGTCGACCGGCTCCTACGCATACGGTGTTGCGATGGGCTCTGTGGCTACGGCATGGGGTACGGGTTACTATGCCAGCAATTATGCCAACCCCGACTTGAAGTGGGAATCGACCAACTCTTGGAACGTGGGTATGGATTTCTCGTTCCTGAAAAACCGCATCGAGTTCATCGTGGATGCCTACTATAAGAATACCGATAATCTGCTGATGCAGGCTTCTCTGCCTACATACGTGGTCGACGTGAATGGTTATCGCGGTATCATGGCGCCTTACGTCAACTCGGGAGCTATCCGTAATAAAGGTCTTGAGTTCACGCTGAACACTGTAAACTATACTAAGAAGAACTGGGAATGGCGTACGAGTGCTACGCTCTCGATGAACCGTAACGAGCTGACGGCGCTCAACAGCGAGAGCGCAGTGCTGTATGGCACGATCGGGTCTAACACCTACACCATCTCGCAGGTGGGGCAGCCCGTAGGTTTGTTCTACGGTTACAAGTGCATCGGCATGTTCCTCTCCGAGGATGATTTCTACCAGAAGAACGATCAGGGAGAGTTTCTGCTTGACAGCAGCGGTAACAAGGTGCCGGTGGCGCGCCCTGTGGATTCCAATGGCGACCTGCAGCCCATTGCAGTGAATGGTATCTGGGTGGGCGACTATATCTGGGAAGACGTGAATGGCGACGGTAAGATAACCGAAGCCGACCGTACCGTGATCGGTAATCCTAATCCCGACTTCACCTTCGGCTTGAACAACACCATAAGGTATAAGGATTTCGAGCTGTCATTCTTTATCAACGGTAGCGTGGGTAACGATGTTTACAATGTGCTCCGCCAGAATCATACCGACCCTACAAGCTGGGGAAACAAGATGGCATACGCTTCCAGTTATGCCCGTATCGGTATGTATGATGCCAGCGGCTCGCTCAACGACATCTCCAATGTGTATATCATCAATCCGGATGCGGCTATCGAGCGTATCTCGGCTGCCGGTTCAAGTCTTAATTCCAATGAGCGCGTGAGCACCCGCTTTGTTGAGGACGGCTCATACGTGCGCCTCAAGTCGCTCACCTTCGCATGGAACTTGCCGAAGAAGTGGCTCAATCCGATCAAGGTAGACTGGGTTCAGGCTTATGTCAGTGCGCAGAATCTCTTCACCATCACCGGTTATGATGGTTACGATCCCGAGGTAGGCGCCTCCGGGCAGAGCGTGATCTTGCAGGGTCTCGACAACGGACGCTATCCTTCACAGCGTATCTATACCGTTGGATTGAAAGTGAACTTCTAATAACTCCCACCTATTATAATAATAAAGGTATATGAAAAAGATAAATCTATTGTTATTATCAGGAATGACGTTCCTGTCGACCGGTCTGCTGACGGGATGCGGCGCCGACTTCCTTGAGAAAACTCCAAATAACAATTATGTAGCAGAGACCTACTATGCCTCTGATGATGCGGTGATGAAAGCCATAGAGCCTCTCTATAACTATGCATGGTTCTACTATAACTACCGCGCCATGATCGGCATGGGCTCTTCACGTGCCAACGATGGTTGGAACCCTTATCTGAATGCTGAGTTCGCCAAATTTCAGGTGACCGATCAGTCGTCCGAGCTTGCCAATGCATGGTCTTCGTTCTATATGGTGATCTCGATGTCGAACCAGTTGATATCCGACATCAATGATTACTGCACGGATGACGTGTCGGAGGAGGTGAAAAATATGGCCATCGGGGAGGCTCTGCTGATGCGTGCCACGGCATATTTCTACCTTGTGCGCTCGTGGGGACCGGTGATAGTCTATGATGACAACATCGAAATGACCAAGAATCCCGTGAAGCCGCTGACCAAAGAGGAGGACGTGCTGAAGTTTATCATCATCGATTTGGTGAATGCCATCAGTTATTTGCCGTCAACCATCACCGACCATCACGCCACGAAGTACACCGCCGAGGCCATGCTGGCAAAGGTATTACTAGCTCAAAGCGGTTGGGGCGGCACCTCACGCAATGAGACAACCCTCAAGCAGGTGGTGGCACTTTGTGATGACGTGATCAACAATGGGCCTTACTCACTGCTCTCTGACTACGAGAACTTGTGGAAGTATAGCTATATAGACAATACCGAGACCGTGTTCGCCATGCGTTGGGCCGATCCGTTGGTGGGCGACTGGGGTACGATGAACGCCAATTATTCAGACTTGGCGTGGAGCGGAATCTCTGACGTGAATGTGTGGGGCGGCATTTATGCTTCTGTCGATATGCTCGATATTTACAATGAAGACGTAGCCGACAGCTCCCGTCTGCGTGCCACATTCTTCACACCGAACAGGTATTACAGTTATATCGACACGGGCAACGACCTCGTGTCTGCGTCCAACAAGACCACGGCCAAAGGTTATCCGCAGGCTTCGGGCTATCTCTACAGCAAGAATCACGTGCAGTTGAAGAAGTATGTAGTGGGTACAAAGGCCGATTGTTCAGGCCACCTCGCCGCTTCTGCCTCACCGCTCAATACCTATATCATGCGTCTGGCCGACGTGTATCTCATCAAGGCCGAGGCTATTCTTGGCAATCAGAGTAGCACCAGTGATGCCGACGGGCTTGCCGCTATCAATACCGTACGTAATCGTGCGGGTGTGGCTCCGCTTACTTCTTACACTTTCGACACCCTCATCCGCGAGCGGCGCATTGAGTTTTGCATGGAGTTTTCCAACTGGTACGATATGGTGACATGGTACCGCTGGAAGCCCCAATACATGCTTAATTACTTCAATAACCTACAATATCGCGGGTTTCAGCTCAACGAGGGTAAGGTGTTGAGAAAAGAGGACAACACGATTGCTTACTGTCCTGTACCGCCTTTGTCGCAAGGCTCATGGTATTTCATCGATTATAGCAACGCTAATTATCCTGATGGCATGTACTGGTGGAACGATGGATGGCGTGATGTCAACAACAATCTCATCGCTGATCCGAAGGTAGAGCATAAGACGCTGTCCGAGATGTGTCGTACGGCGAGTCTCTATCAACCTATCGTACTATCCGAAGCCAATATCTTTATGCCTTATCCGGAGGCTGACGTACTGCGTAATGCCTATCTGAAACAAGCAGCACAGAGCTACGATTTCGGCACCAGCTGGACGGAGGCACAAACCAAACTCAGCACTTGGGGAAACTAATTCGAACACATTAACACAACAATAATATGAAAGCGAACTTATTAAAGATACAGTTTGGTCTGCTGGTCATGCTGCTGTTGGTGCTGACTCTGGTCACCTTCACGTCGTGTAAGGATGATGACAGCTCGGGCAGCGGTACTCCTGTCATCACGGGTGTGCGTGTGACCGCCCCCGATAAGGCCGACAGTCTCTTCACAAAGTCGGCGCAAGGCCAGATCATTGCCATCATCGGACAGAACCTCGGCAATGCCATTTATGTGTATATTAATGACCAGAAGGTATATTTCAATCCCACTTTCAATACCGATCACAGCATCATTCTCACCGTTCCTTCAGAAACCGACGGTTTTGTACTGACTTCTACCAATAGCAGTCTGAAAGATGAGATACGCGTGGAGACCAGTCATGGCACAGCCACATACGCCTTCAAGATACTCGGCGGCTCGCCAAGCATCAGCCGTGTGCAGGCCGATTACCCACGTTCGGCGGGCGACACGCTCAATGTGTACGGCACCAATCTCATCGATATCGATTCGATCTACTTTACCAGTCTGACGGTAGCCGAGATTGAAGCGGCCGGCGGTGTAACCTCGGGTGGTACGCAAGTAGACGTGACAGATTATAAGACCGTGGTGAGCACTCGTTATCTCAATAGCGCCACGCAGTCTTACGAGACCACCTCACAGCTTGCCGTGATTATCCCCACGCTGCCCTTCGAGACAGGTACGCTGGTCATCGTTACGGCAGCGGGAAAGGCTTACATCGCATACTACACCTACCCGGGCACTCCCACCATCAGTTCCGTCAGCAGCGACATGCCTCAGATAGGTGAGACAGTGACCGTCACGGGCACTGAATTTGTGCAGGTGTCGTCCATTACCTACGGTGATGTGACCCTCACATCGAGCGATTTCACTGTGGCCTCAACCCAAGACACCATCACCTTCACCTTCTCGAAGAAGCCGACCTCAGGCAGCGGCACCACCCTCACCGTGACAACGCCGGGCGGTACGGGTTCGATAGAACGATTCTACGACTATAGCACGCTGCTCACCACGTTCGACAACAACGACGCTATCGATAACGGATGGGGGCCAAACGCGTCTTACATCGACTCCGGCACGGCCGACGGTGTCTACGCTCATCTCTACGGCGAAGACCAAGGACAGACGTGGTGGGGACAGATGATTTACTATCGCAAGAGTTGGAGCAGCGCTTTCACGCTGTCGAGCAACATCCCGGGCACCGCCACAGCCGGCCAAGTGTATCTGGCTTACGAGGTGTATGACAACAATTCCGACTTCAACAACGGTACATGGCCTGCATATATCGCGTATAATATCCAGCCGACCGGCGACGCAGACAATATTTACACGAACTTCAGTTGGATTTCACAGTCTGACGGAACATTCGAGTTTCCCGACGGTCCCGTGCTGCAAGACATCAACGGCAACAATGCGAAAGGCAAGTGGTATCGTGGCGTCGTGCCTTTGAGTAAGTTCTCCTGCTATAGCGGCATGACCTATTCCGAGATTGTCTCCACCGGCCTCAACCAGTTCCGCTTCATGTTGATCAACCAGTCAACGGTTACAGGCAACTATGACGTCCGCATCGACAACGTGCGTGTCATCTATATTCCATAACAACTAATACAAACATTACAGACATGAAACTGAAATATATTTTCGGCCTATTGCTTTTCACCGCCACAGCTTTGTCTGCGCAAAGCTGTAGTGACAACGACCCGTCGGGGAGTGTGGCTACATCACTGGCCGTGACCAAAGACGGTACAACGATTGACACGCTGACCTTCCAACTGAGCAAAAGCAGCACGATGGTGGGTATCAGTACGGACGGCAACTGGACGGTTTCCATCCCCGATGCCGACACCACATGGCTCTCCATCACCCCGCACGCAGGCTACGGATGGGCTGTCAGCGACACGACGGCCAGCAACACCAAGGCCTATGTGAAGGTGAGCGTCACGCGCAACTACAATGAGGCTGCCCGCACTTCGACCATTACCGTCAATGCCGGCAGCTATACCAAGCTCATTGTCGTGAATCAGAAGGGTAGCGGCTCTGATGCGGGTGACCCGTTCGAGAGTGCCTATTCGCTTGTAGAGAATCTCAAGATAGGCTATAACCTCGGCAATACACTCGATTGTAACCCCGACCCGGCGACCTCTACATGGATCGACTTCACCATCGGCACTTCGGCATGGGAGACTGCATGGGGGCAGCCCGTCACTACGCAGGCCATCCTCGACTCTATCGTGGGTAAGGGTTTCAATATCATTCGTGTGCCTGTGACGTGGTATCCGCACATGGATTCAGACGGCAATGTGGATGCTACTTGGATGAATCGCGTGGAAGAAGTGGTAAACTATGTGCTCAATACCGGTGCATATTGTATCCTCAACGTGCAGCACGACTCGGGTGCCGGAGACACCTTGCGTCACGATAACGCCGGATGGCTCACAGGTGACCCCAATAAATATACTGCCAACTCGGCACGTCTGAAGAGCCTTTGGACGCAGATAGCCACACGCTTCCGCGATTACGGCGAGAAGTTGGTGTTCGACGGATTCAACGAGATACTCGACGGCAACTGGTCATGGACCCCGCCCACCAGCACGAGCGACGACGTTTATACCACCATCAACAAGCTCAACCAAGACTTCGTAGATGCCGTGCGCGCCACGGGAGGCAACAATGCGTATCGCAACCTGATAATCAATGCTTACGCCTCAGGCTCCGCACAGGTGCCCATCGATGCCTTGACGGTGCCCACCGACGTGCATACCAACCACATTCTGTGGTCAGTTCACAGCTACGATCCCTACTGGTTCTGCAACGACACGAACGATACCGCAAGCCAGAGTTACTACACATATCTCTTCGACAGCTCTGCGAAGACCGAGGTAGACGCCATCTTTACCCGAGTGAACGCCCGCGCTGAAGAGATGGGCATACCGTTCTTCTTCGGCGAGTTCGGCGCCATCGGTACCCACCCCGACATGTCGGAGCGCATCAAGTATGCCACCTATCTCACCACGAAGTATAAGGCTTACAATACCACCGGCCTCTGGTGGATGGGGCTCTACAACCGCTCTACCGGCGTGTGGTATGAAAACGAGATTGTGAGTGCCCTGATAAGCGGCATGAACTGAATCTTTAGAATAAGAATGTTTTTAAGATAACAGGATAAGAGAATGACAAGATAGAAGTCGTTAACTACTCGGATATAGGCATGGTTGGATATAATGTTTGCCGGGTATTTGGCTTTTATTCTCTAATTCTCTTATCCTTTCTATCTGACAAAGCAGGGACATGCTAAGCAAGAAAGACTCATGAACAGGAAATTATTATTCGCACCCATCCTCCTCTTTGCCGTCATCGCGGCACGGGGCAAGGTGCGCCTGCCGCACCTGCTGGCCGACAACATGGTGTTGCAGCAACGGTCGGAAGCCCGCCTGTGGGGATGGGGCAAGCCCGAACGGGAGGTGAAGGTCACCGTGTCGTGGAGTAAAGACGTCTATAAGACGACGGCCGACAAAGCCGGTAAGTGGCTCGTCTCGGTCAAGACACCTGCGGGCGGCTATACCCCACTGTCCATCACCTTCGACGACGGCGATAAGCTCACGCTCAATAATGTATATGCCGGCGAGGTGTGGGTGTGTGCCGGACAGAGCAATATGGAGATGCCCGTCCGCGGTTTCGACAACTGCCCTGTGGAAGGATACGGAGAGGCCATCGCCACCGCCTATCAGAACAAGGGCATCCACTATGTCAAGATACCCGGCGTGATGAGTACCCGCCCGCTCGACGATGCCGACTGCCATTGGGAGCAGGTCAATGCCAACACCGTGGGCGATTGCAGCGCTGTAGGCTTCTTCTTTGCCCGCATCGTCAGCAACACGCTCGGCATGCCCGTCGGTCTGGTCTTGGCCAACAAGGGCGGCACGCGCGTGGAGAGCTGGCTCGATGAGGCCAATCTCAGAAAATATACCGACGAGCCGCTCGATTCCGTCGAGATGGTGAAAAAGTTTGCATGGAACTATCACCGCCCCTTGCTCTGGGGCAACGGTACGTTCCACCCCATCCTCAACTACACCGTCAAGGGCATCCTCTTCTATCAGGGCTGTTCCAATGTGGGTGCCCCCGGCAATCAGTATTCCGACCGCCTCAAGCTCCTCGTAGAGCAGTGGCGCCGCGACTTCCGATTGGGTGACCTTCCTTTCTATTTTGTGCAGATCGCCCCTTACTGGCAGGATGCCGACGGCAACGACGGAGTGGTTGGCGCCAAGTTGCGCGAACAGCAGTTGCGTGCCGCCAAAATCATTCCCAATAGCGACATCGTGTGTACCAACGACCTCGTTTATCCTTATGAGAACACGCAGATTCACCCTGCGCAGAAGCGGCCGATAGGCGAGCGGCTGGCCTTCATCGCCCTCAACCGCAGCTATGGCTACGGCAACGTGTGGTGCGAGAGTCCGCAGTTTAAGGAGATGACCATCGAAGGCGACACCTGCTACGTGCGCCTGATGAACGATTACGGTGGCATTTCCCGTTTCTCGGGCATCTCGGGCTTTGAGGTGGCAGGCGAAGACCGCGTGTTTCATAAGGCTGTGGCCGGCCATTTCTGGGTGCCCCGTCACGACCCGCGCAACGAGACGGTCTATGTAACCAGCCCCGAGGTGAAGAAGCCTGTGGCCGTGCGTTATTGTTTCCGCAACTTCCAGTTGGGCAACCTTGCCAATGGTGCCGGTCTTCCCTTGTTCCCGTTCCGTACGGATGACTGGGAATAATACGGCCGAGAGTTGGGAGTTTTGTAAATAATATTGTGCTTGAATTTAAAAAATATTGATTTGAAATTCAATGACAAATGCTTTTGCAGAACTCCCGATTTCTCAGCCTCAATGCATTTTGATGCGAAAATCGTGAAAAATCAGGGCTTTTTTAGATATTTCTGATTATCAGCGAGTTGCGTTCTTGATGCTGAAATTATCTTGAGATTTTCATTTTTTAGCTTTGCGATAGCATAGCTTTCGCATCGCGAAAGCATAGTTATCGCGATGCGATACCGTTGAGATCGCATTGCGATAAGTACCGAATGGAGATGCGAAAGCTATGCTATCGCAAATCGTCCTCGCTTTTTCCGACCGGAAATCAGCATATTTTCGATCAAACAACTCCGTTATTTTTCTCTTTCAACTCAGTTTTCTGATTTGATTTTAACGAAATTATTCAACGAATTTCAGGCGAAATTGCAGAACAAGAAGATTAAAAGTAAAAAATAAAGATTGTGCTGTCTGCCGTCTTCCATACCCTCATAAACATACGCTCATATCCTCCGGCAATCGGCAAAAATTGATAAAATAAGCATTCTGTTGTCAGAAAAGTTGCGAAAAACTTGTGAAGTTATATATTTTTTCATAGTTTTGCGCAGATTACCGAAAGCAAAATAGTAAAAAGATCCTAATAATGAGAGACCGAGTATCTATACTACCGTTTAGCAATTTCCGTGAGCTGGTGGAGTCGCCTCATGGCAAGGTGGATAGCCTGACCAAGATGCACGATGATTATTTAGTATCGCTGAACACCAGTTTCTTGCGTCCGTCGACCAAGATCGAGAACCCTACCCGTTTCGATTGTGTACGATTTGGCGTGCTCAAGGAAGGCTATTGCAGTCCGTCGGTGAACGGAAAGAATTATCACTGCCTGCCCGGCGACTTCATCATGGTGAACTGGGGTGCGGTGATCGAGTCCGATTATTTCAGCGATGACGTGATGTTCGAAGGTATCGTGATGCACAACGACTATCTGCAGACCATCTTTCAAGGCGACGTGCCGCCCATTTTCGCCGATGCCAACCAGTGCATTGTGCTTCACCTCAGCGAGGAAGAACAGAAAGTGATCAACGAGTTTCTGCGTCTGGTGCATGCTATGACGTCAGACTCGGGGCTGACAAAGATCACGGAAGAGGTGCTGAGAGCGATGCTCCGATACATCAAGCGCCTCAATGAGCTGTATGTCGGCGGCATGGATCTTGGCGACCGAAAGGGCGATGCGCAGCTGCTCGACGACTTCATGGCGCTGATCGACAAGCACGTGGCACGTGAGCACCAGATCGACTTTTATGCCTCTGCCTTGCTCACCACACCCAACTACTTGGGTACGCGCGTCATGAAGGCCAGCGGTGAGACACCTAAGATGTGGATCGACAAGGCTCTCGTGTCGAAGGCTAAGGTGGAGCTGAAGTGCACCGTGAAACCTCTCAAGCAGGTGTCCGACGACCTCGGATTCCCCTCCATGAGCTCTTTCTGCAAGTTCTTCAAGCGCATGACGGGCGAGACCGCCATGGCTTTCAGGAAGAGGTAAGATAATCTAAATATTCGATAGCCGCGCAAAAGCTATACTATTACTGTTTGGTAGTATAGCTTTTGCCAGTTTACAAGATGGGGAGATCCTATGCGTCAACTGATGTTTTGACCCAGATAGACAAATCGTAGTATGAAAAAATTATTCTTGTTTCTAATTTCGACTTTGGCCGTATGGACGATGCAGGCTAAAGACAGCACCCCCTCCTTAGCTGATGGGGAATGCAGGGAGTGACGGTACAGGTCGATGAGCAACTCAATGGTATATCGGAACTCAGAGCCGTTTTGAGGGCAGGGATAGGAAAGGGCTCACTATTTAATCTGTCAAGCGATACTCAAATACAGGGAATCTATAAGATCGGACAGAATTAGATAGAAGGATATTAGGGATATTTAACAGTTTTTTTTGGTATTTATCATTAGTTTTATTATTTTTGTTAATAAATTATTACAGTAAATCTATCTAATAACTTGCTTATGAAAAGACAATTTTTCTATTTCGTAGTCTTGTTCATGTCGTTACTAATAATATCCTGTAATGATCACTTATTAGAGGATGAACAAGAATTGTTGCCGATTAGCACTGTAACTTCTACTATTGACTCGTCTTTCGTAACAAAGGAGCAGGCATTGAAAATAGCAGGAGGATTTTCCACTACAACAAGAGCTGGGCAGCAGAAGTCTGTGTCCGACGTAGTGGTATTGCGTAATAATGTAGGCGACACGTTAATGTACGTTGTGAACTATTCAGGCTCACAGGGATATGTTGTTATCAGTGCGACACGAAACTATCACCCTATTTTGGCGATTGTTGAGAAAGGCACATTCAGTTCAACAAATACACTACCCGAAGGTGAAAAGTTTTATCTGGATAATTACGCACATAATATTTCCCGCTTGCGAACCTCGCCTTTGGACAGTGTAGACAAATATCGCATGGAATGGGCTGCGATAGGCTATGCGGCAACATCATCCTCAACTCTAACCCTAAATACTCTTGGCACAGATTTAGCTGACTTCATGGGCAAGAGTAAAGTAAAGTGGATGAATGATGGTTATGATGTTTCTGACCTAAATCAAAATAAATTCGGACTTCCGGAAGAATATCGCCAGATGATACTTAGGGATGCCTATGCCTATAAAGAACGGGATGATTATATGACTACTTCTTTTGTGATTAGACGACCGGGGTTAGTTGCAACAACTGTTGGTCCCCTGCTTACATCAGAATGGGCACAGGGCTATCCATATAATTTGTTGTTATCTAAGAAATATAATACAGAATATGTAACTGGTTGCGTAGCCACTGCAATGGCTCAGATAATGAGATACTATAAAAAGCCGGCCAGCTATGACTGGAATAATATGCCCAACAAAGCGTATGGTTCTTATGATGGTCAGGCAATTGCTAAATTGATGTTTGATATTGCAGAAGACGTTCATAAGAAATATGGGACAGCAGCAGAGGGTGGAACGTCATCAGATTATAAAAAAGCGCTAAGCACATTTAGAAAGTTTGGTTATGGGAATGTGAAATCCATTGATCATAACATTTCCGATGTGATAAGTCAGATTCGTTATTATAAGCATCCTGTGTACATGAGAGGGGCCGATGGAGATGCTGGGCACGCATGGGTATGTGATGGGGTCCTAACGGGTGAATATAATAATCAGATATACCTGATGATATTAAGCGAGAGCACTCCTTACAGTTACTCAAAGTATAGTGTGCCAACTCCCAACCCTCAATTATATACTCTCTATACTTTTCACATGAATTGGGGTTGGGATGGGAATCATAACGGATGGTTCAGTGATGACAACATCAGAGTCGGCAACGCAAATTATTCAAAAAAGAGAAAAGATATTATTAACATATACTAATAGCAAAAAATCATGAAGCAACTGACTGTTATTTATATTGCGGCATTTACGTTTGCGTTGTCTGTTTTTGCTTCCTGTTCTGACGATGGTTACACCGTTACTAACAGAACATTGCCGCCCCTGATAAGGATAGACCTCACGGAAACTGAGCACCAGCAGGTTCAGGCAAATAACGACTTTGCTTTTAATCTGTCGCGTGAAGTGCTTCGGCAGAATCAGAGCGGGAACAGTTTGGTATCACCTCTGAGTGCCACCTATGTGCTTGCCATGCTTGAGAATGGAAGTGCCAACGAGACCCAACGGCAGATCCTTAATGCTCTTCATTACGACAGCGAGGCAAGCATGAACACAGTTTGCGGAAAACTTATCGATGGAGCTTCAAAGGTTGACGCGACTACGGAGGTCTGCATTGCCAATGGTCTCTTTCTGGACAAGGCATTTCCTTTTAAGGATGAATATGTAAAGTCGATGAAAGAGGTCTTCGGGGCAGAAGTAAAGAATCTCGACTTCAGCGACCGGCAGGCTGTGACCAACGAGGTCAATGGCTGGGCAAGCGAAAAAACAAAGGGCAAGATATCCGGCATCATAGACAACATAACCTCCAACACAAAACTGATGGCACTCAACGCCCTTTATTTCAAAGGGATATGGCAAAAAGAATTTGACAGCAAGAACACATCGAAAGAAACGTTCACCCATGCCGGCGGTGAGAAGGAGAAGATCGATATGATGAAGATCAAGGATAATTATCTCTACGGCTCCTTCTCCAATTTTGACATGCTTCATCTGAATTATGGCAACGGCGGGTACAGCATGGAGGTGTTATTGCCCAAGGAGGGCGTAGCGGTGGAAGAAGTACTTAATTCTATTGAAAGTGCCGATTGGCAGAAAACAATGATGTCGATGCGTGATTATGAGGTGGATGTTCAGCTACCGAAGTTCTCCTCTCAATATAGTATCGACATGCCATCGGCGCTCAAGGCTTTGGGCATGGAAGACATGTTTGATCGAGACAAGGCCGACTTCTCACGATTTAGTGACAAAAAAACTTTCCTCGGAATATTCCGGCAGAAATGTACCATCGACGTTAATGAGAAGGGAACAGAGGTCACGACAGTTACCATAAGCTCTGGTGAAGACACAGCTTATGTGGTTCCTACGGCAGAGTTCCATGCCAACCATCCCTTTATCTATCTCATTACAGAGAATACGTCAGGTGCAATTTATTTCATTGGCACCTTTAAATAGTGTGATTATCATTACATGTTCATGACTTGTCGCCCTCATGGAGGGAGATATATAAAATAAAGAGGGTGTATCAAAATTCTGATGCGCCCCTTTTCTTTATTATAGATTATTAAGAAACAAAGCCTCAAGGGCGGATTCCATAAGCAAGTGTGCCCCTTGATAACTAATGATTAAAGAATAATAAATATTTTCCAATTATTTGGAAAGCAACATAGAAGAGGGTGTACCATAAATAATGAATTATGATACACCTCTGATTCCATGTACAGTATATATCCAATTCATATCCTCAGGAACAAAGTAAATATCTTTTTAGTTTGTATTGAAGTCCACAATTGTTTAGAAAGATAGCAGCAGTGTCCAAAATGAGCATAAGATTGTCTATTTTGTTTAAGCAAAAATGGTTTTTTGTTTATAATTTTGTCCACAGGGTTATAACAATCATTTCAAACAAACTAAAAACATATGAGAAATCATCTTACAATTTTACTTATGCTTACCATTGGCATGATGTACTCTTGCCAGTCTGAAGATGCAATCACTTCAAACCTGCAATTAAAATCTGAAACAAGATCTTTAGCAACACTAATCTCTGGAAGTAATCAATTCTATGTAGGAGCAGATCTGTCATACACCAATGAACTTGAAGACACAGGTGTCAAGTATCTTGTCGATGGCAATGAAACTGACATTTTCTCTTTAATACACCAATATGGTGCTAATATGGTAAGACTTCGCCTATGGCACAATCCAACATGGACAAACTACTCTAATCTAAAGGATGTGAAGAAGAGTGCAAAACGCATTAAAAATGCAGGCATGTCATTCCTTCTGGATTTCCATTATTCAGATACATGGACTGACCCACAGCAGAATTTAGTACCAGCTGCATGGGCATCTGTTGTTGATAATACTGATATATTGGCTGATTCTGTCTACAACTATACTTATAAAGTTCTGACAGAACTCAAAAGTTCAAGTATTCTTCCGGTAGCCGTACAGATTGGTAATGAAACCAATAATAATATTATGGTTTCGGACAACTCAAAATTATTACCTTTGGATGTCAATAGAAATGTAAAACTGTTTAATGCTGGCATACAGGCTGTAAAAGACTTCAACACAAATAACAACAAGAGCATTAAAACTGTCTTGCATATTGCAATGACCAATACAGATGTTTTGAATTGGGTCGCTAACGTCAAAGCTAACGGCATAAAAGATTTTGATATAATTGGAGTTTCATACTATCCGCAATGGCAATTCTACACACCGAAAGAGCTTGGACAATTGGCCGCAACCGTTTATTCAAAGTATAGAATTCAACTTCTCGTTGCAGAGACAGGACATATCTGGACAAGAAGCTGGAATGACAATCTCCAAAATCTTATGAGTAATATGGCTCATGGTTATCCGCAGGTTCCATGTCCGCAACTTCAGAAGGACTTTCTCATAGAGGTAAAGAATGCAGTTAGGAACAATCATGGATATGGCGTACTGGCATGGGAACCAGCTTGGGTATCTTCTATAAATAAAACACTCTGGGGTACAGGCTCTAATTGGGAAAATGTGGCATGGTTTGACTTTAATAATACCCTTTTAAAACATGGTGGTATAGAATTCTTGAATGATAATAACGGTCGAGTGACCTTCAATGTAGACATGTCTAATGCAGGTAGCAAAAAGGGATACATAGCGGGAACCTTCACTGACAACGGATTTGGAACATGGCAAATAATGCCAATGACCAGAGTAGGAAATACTAACACCTATACCTTTTCCACTTATTTGGCGTATAACCAAACAGTACAGTACTTTTATCTGAATGACAGCACATGGAATGCAAAAGAGACAGTACCAGAAAGCAAGCGCGTGAATCCTAATGACAGAGGTTATACACTTCCAAATGGCACTCAGTCAGCGACAATAAACGATACTTGGGTAAATCAATAACAAGACCTATATAATAAACCAATATGAAACATGAAACAAAAGAAACATTTTTCCCAGCGCATGCTGGGGTTGGCTTTTCTTGCAGCCTTCGTTCCTCTGTCGGCTTTAGGCCAGAACCAGAAGAAGGTGAGCGGAACGGTTGTTGATGAGAACGGTGAGACCTTGATTGGCGCTACCGTCACATCTAAGGGTAGCAAGCAAGGTTCAATAACCGACCTTGACGGAAACTTTGTCATAGATGTGGCCGACGGTGCACAAGAGTTACAAGTTTCTTATGTGGGCTATAAGACACAGACTGTTAAGATCCCTTCGTCGGGAACTATTACTATACATCTGCAGTCGGATGCTAATGTCTTGCAAGAGACCGTCGTCGTGGGGTACGGTGTCCAGCGCAAAAGCGACCTTACGGGCTCTGTATCGAGCGTATCCTCAAAAGACTTCAATCAGGGTGTTATCAACTCTCCCGAAGAACTTATCAATGGCAAGGTAAGTGGTGTGCAGATTGTCAACAGTGGCGGTTCACCTTCTGCCGGCAGCACTATCCGTATACGTGGCGGTGCCTCCCTCAATGCCTCCAATGACCCTCTTATTGTACTCGACGGCATGCCAATGGAAGTCGGCGGCAGTGTGTCAGGCAGTGGCAACTTCCTCAGCCTTATCAACCCGAACGACATTGAGAGCATGACAATCCTCAAGGATGCCTCCTCTACAGCTATCTATGGTTCACGTGCGTCAAATGGTGTCATTATCATCACTACAAAGAAAGGTGCCAATGCAAAATATCCGAAGATTACGTTCTCTACTACCAACTCGTTGCAGACACGCACAAAGACAGCCGACATGATAACGCGCGACGAGATGTATGACCTTGTTAATGCGCGTGGTACCGATAGGCAGAAGAGCCTTCTCAACGACAATGTCAACACCGACTGGAACAAGGAAATTTTCCATACAGCCTTCGGTACAGACGACAATCTCGGCATATCCGGGAAGATGGGTGTTCTACCCTACAGGCTCTCACTTGGTGTCAGCGACCAGAACGGTATTCTACGTACCGATAAAGTGACCCGTTGCACCGGCAGTCTGACACTTAACCCTACGTTATTTGATAATCACCTGAAGTTAAACTTCAACCTCAAGGGCACATATAGCGACACTCGCTTTGCCAATACCAATGCCATCTGGGGCGGTGCCACGCACAACCCATGCTCTCCGGTCTATTCGGGTACGGATACCTTCCTTGGATATTATGAGGCGGTCGATGCCAATGGCGTGCCTATCACAGGAGCTACGGGCAATCCTGTTAGTCTGCTCAACAACTATCATTCTACGAGTAAGGTATACCGAGTCATCGGCAGTTTCGACGCCGACTATAGCATGCACTTTCTCCCCGACCTCCATGCGCATCTTACCTTAGGATACGACTGGTCGCGCGGAAAAGGCCATATCTGCGTACCGCATGAGGCTTACCAGTATTATAACACAGGTGGCCGTAATTATGACTATGGCCCACAGAAGAATATCAACAGACTGTTTACATTCTATCTCAATTACAATAAATATATTGAGAGCATAAAGAGCAACATCGAAGTAACGGCAGGATACGACTACCAATTTTGGAAATACACCAATGCTGCCTATCTCGAACTCAACGACATGATCCCTGCCGAGAGGCAGTCGGCCTCCGCTGCGGATGACCAGCGCCACACTCTGCTGTCATATTATGGCCGTTTCAACTACAGCTACGACGGCAAGTATCTCCTTTCGGCAAGCATACGTCGTGACGGTTCGTCACGCTTCGCCAAAAACAACCGTTGGGGATCGTTCCCGTCAGTAGCCCTCGGCTGGCGTGTTTCTGAGGAAGGATTCTTCAAGTCTTTGAAGCCTGCCTTCAGCAATCTGAAACTTAGGGCAAGTTATGGTATCACCGGTCAGCAAGACGGTATAGCCAACTACAGTTATTTGCCTCTCTACACCATCAGTCAGAGTGGAGCATATTATATGTTCGATCATACACCTATTGCCACATACCGTCCGTCGGCCTACAACTCAGACCTAAAGTGGGAGACCACGAAGGCATGGGATTGGGGCTTTGACTTCGGTATTCTCGGTGACCGTGTCACAGGCTCTTTTGATTACTATTACCGTAAGACAGAGGATCTGCTTGCTACGGTACCAGTCGCAGCAGGTACAAATTTCAATAAGCAGATGCTCAGCAATGTCGGCAACATAACGAGCAAAGGTATTGAAATATCTATTTCTGCTACACCTATACAGACGGCCAATTGGGAGTGGAACATCAGCGGCAACGCTACATGGCAGAGCAACAAGATTACCAATCTACGCTTGAACGGCCGTGCAGGGTCGCCAAACACTCCTGCCGGAGCCATAGAGTCGCACTATGTACAGGTGCTCTCCGAGGGATATGAGCCGTACAGCTACTATGTCTACAAGCAGATTTATGACGAGAAGACGGGCAAGCCTATTGAGGGACTTTATGCCGACCTTAATGGTGACGGCGTAGTCGACTCCAACGACCTGTACCATTACCACTCACCGGCGCCCGACTGGATGTTCGGTCTCTCAACATCATTAAGATGGAAGAAGCTAACCCTAAGTACATCGCTTCGCGCAAGCGTAGGCAACTACCTCTACAACGGCATGGCTATGAACACAGGTGCATGGGAGACAATGTCGTACAACGACTATCAGCTCAACCGTCTCAATGCCAGTTATCTGAGCACTGGATTCCAGAAGCGTCAGTATGAGAGTGACTACTATGTAGAGAACGCCTCATTCCTGAAAATGGATAACATCCAGCTGTCCTACAACTTCGGAAAGGTCACCAAGCGGTTGTCGCTCAATGCCTCGCTGATGATGCAGAATGTATTTACCATCACAAAATACAAAGGTGTTGACCCTGAGAGCCAGAGCGGCATAGATATGACGGTCTATCCTCGTCCAAGAATATATTCACTGACCATTGGACTTGAATTCTAAAAACTAAAACAATGAAGAAGAAAACATATTTATTGATAGCATTAGCTTTCAGCGGACTGACCTCGTGCACTGGTGATCTGGACCAGCAACCGCATACCGACAGCCAGACTTCTGCCGACGTGGTCTACAGTACCGAGCAAGGCTACAAGCAGGCTCTTGCCAAACTCTACGCATCCTATGTCATTACCGGTCAGGAGCAGGGTGGCGGCAACGCTGATCTGATTAGCAATAATGGCTATGACTTCCTGCGTGGATATTTCAACTTGCAGGAGGCTCCTACGGATGAGATGGCAGGCACATGGCTCTCGGGCGACAAGATTGAGAACCTTACTTATATGAACTGGGATGCTAACGACCCTTGGGTTGCCGATACATATTATAGAGCTTATTACACCATCGCCCTGTGCAACGAATTTCTCCGTCACGACACCGAGGAGGCTGCGGCTTCCAATGACAACCTGAAAGCATATCGTGCAGAAGCACGCTTCCTCCGCGCGCTGGCTTACTACTATGTCCTCGACCTGTTCGGTCAGGGGCCGTTCGTGGATGAGACAATGGGAGTGGGAGCATACACACCGGAACGATATTCCACCAAGCAGCTCTTCGACTATGTGGAATCAGAGTTGAAGGACATATCCGAGAATGGTCTCCTCGATCCTTCCAGCTGCGAGTACGGTCGTGCGTCAAAGGCCGCCGCATGGGCATTGCTGGCAAAACTGTACATCAACGCCAAGGTATACGGAGCAAGCGATCACTACACCGACTGCATAACCTACTGCAAGAAAATCATGAATGCCGGATACTCGCTGGAGTCAGACTACAGTAAACTCTTCAATGCTGACAACGATAAGCGTACCAATGAGATCATCTTCTCCTTTGTCGTAGATGCCGTCAACACCGTGTCATGGGGCGCCACAACATATATAGTATGCGGCGAGTGCGGCAACTCCAGTTCACAGGACCCCGCAAAGTATGGCCTTACCAATGGCTGGGGCATGTTCCGCGTCCGTGGAGAGTTGCCGCAGTTGTTCTTCGGCAACGAGACTTCTGACAAGCGGTTCATGTTCTATACCGACGGTCAGGAACAATGGCTCAACAAGGCTATTGACGACCAAAGCGAAGGATATTTCGGAGAGAAATTCTCCAACCTCAATGATGCAGGCGAAGCCGCTTCAAACACCGGTGCTGTCGGTTGCAGCATCGACTATCCTGTCTTCCGTCTCTCCGATGTCTATCTCATGCTTGCCGAGAGTGTGCTGCGTGGCGGACAGAGCTCGTCAAGGGCTGAGGCTCTGCAGCTTGTCAACCGCGTGCGCGAGCGAGCTTATGGCAGCACAGACGGTGACATCAACGAGGCACGCCTCACGCTGCAGTTTATCCTTGACGAGCGCGGACGTGAGCTGTATTGGGAGTCGACTCGCCGTACCGACCTCATACGCTACGGACAGTTTACTGGCGGATCATATATCTGGCAATGGAAAGGTGGAGTAGTTGACGGTCGTGCCACAGACAGCAAATACAATGTCTATCCAATACCGACAGCTGAGTTGGCCGCTAATCCAAATCTGAAGAATGAGGACTATTGATTGACACTTTCAACTGATGACTTTAGATTAAATATCTTTGTTATGACAAAAAATAAAACCATATACATTCTTTTGTCTCTGCTCACGATGTTCTCGTTAGCATCATGCAATAAGGATGGCGATTTGATAACCTCAAGCGGAGTTCGCGCCGTTGAATTGAGCGGTTCTGGCGATGTCGTACTTGGCAAGGACAACACCGGCGCCCTCGCACTGACGCTTTATTGGACAGACAATTCCAGACTGTCGACAAATGATGACCGTGTGCAGACACCTATAGGCACCACTGTCAACACTTTGCAGTTTTCTTCCTCCGACGATTTTGCATCGCCGGTGGAAGCTCTCACTGACGCACAGAGTACATCAATGCAGTTTACGGCCAGTTCTCTCAACTCTATCGCCGGACGTATAAACCTTGAGGGTAATACTGCCGGTACAATGTATGTGCGTATGCGCTCCAATCTCGCGGACAACATGAATCCCGTATACAGTAACACTTACGAGGTAAAGGTGACACCTTACACCATTGACATGACGCGCGGGTTCATCCTTGCTTCCGATAGGACAGATACCGGCAATACGTTGTACTCGGTCAACTCTGACGGCATCTACAGTGGCTTTATGGGTGCCGCTGGCTGGTACAACTGGTGGCTACAGGAAGGCAATGGAGTTTTGTGGGGCAACATCGGTGACGACGGCAACGGAAAGCCTTTTGTGATAAGCAGCAACGACCAGCATTGGAACTTCTGGTTTCCCGGACCGTCGGGATGCTACTATACTGTCGTGAACACCGTGCGTCAGGAATGGACGGCTCTCAATATCCCCTCACTGACTGTCAGCGGTGACATATCCGGCGACATGACATACGACCGCAAGGCCAACAAGTGGATGCTGACATATCAGGCTACCGGTGCTGGTACCGCTACAATACGTATCAGCGGCACAGGAAAACAGTATAACTCTACAACTGGTACAGATGACAACGCTGCAATAGACACACCAGTGGCATTCGGCATGGAAAACGGCAAACTGTCATTCACGTCTGCTCCTACCGATATAACTGTCGACGTGCCATCAACAGGCGAGATGACCCTCACGCTCGATCTTTCCGATGCTGCAGACCTTAAATGCGAGGTCGGGCAAGGTGATACTCCCGTGGAGGTTAACAAACAGTTGTGGGTGCTGGGCAATGATGACAAGTGGGATTATACCGAATATCTCACACTCTATGACGAGGACAACCTCTGCTATGCCGCAGCGGTAAACTTTAACAGCTCATGGGGCTATTACTTCTCAAGAGAAGTCAACGACTGGACTGAGATTAACCAGAATCCGTCTACTGGTGAAAGGAAACTCTTCATCAAGGGTAACAACATCACCGAGCCGGGCAAGGGTCTGTATGTGGTGTGCGCTTCACTGGGCTGGATGACTTACTGGTATCCCATGTCGGATCCTATCACACGGGTCTCTTTCGCCGGATTCAATGACAACTGGGATATGGTGGACATGACTCCTGTCGAAGGTCAGACCAGTGTGTACACAGCCACCGTCACAGCCACTGGCGACACGCCATGGGGCGTACAGATACTGCTTAATGGCTCATGGGACAACTACTTCGGCACGCAGACCGACGGCACCTTGACATGGAGCAAGAAAGAGAACGGTGCACCGAAGGGCTGTCAGGCTGGGAAGACCTACACATTCACCGTCGACCTCTGCAAGGGTACATACACATTAACTGAACAATAATCATATTGGAAAATGAAGAAGATATTCAATATAATAACGCTGCTGCTATTTATCACGTGTGTGCAAGCATCATGCAGCAGTGAGGATAGTCCGATAACGTCACCCCGCCAGCAGGAAGTCACTGTGGCAGACACTGGCACCTTTGCCAAAGGCGCAGACGTGAGCTGGCTTACGCAGATGGAGAGCGAGGGACTTACGTTTAACAACAAGGAGGGGGTGGCTACAGAATGTATGAGCCTGCTCAAAAATGACTGCCATGTCGATGCCATCCGTCTCCGCGTATGGGTCAATCCTGCATCGGGATGGAACAATACCGACGATGTGCTCGTAAAGGCACGCCGTGCCGCAGCCTTGGGGCTACGCGTGATGATCGATTTCCATTTCAGCGATACATGGGCTGACCCGGGGGCACAGACAACACCTAAGGCGTGGAAGGACTATGACCTGACTCAGATGAAGACTGCCGTGGCTAATCATGTCACGGAAATGCTCACAAAACTCAAGAACTATAACGTCACCCCCGAATGGGTGCAGATAGGCAACGAAACACGCACCGGCATGTTGTGGCCCCTTGGCAGCATAGACAATGACAGCAACTGGGCAGAGCTCAACAATGCTGGATACGATTCCGTGAAGGCTGTGTTTCCTAACGCAAAGGTCATCATACATCTCGACGGAGGTGACAATCTCGCGCTCTATACCCGTGTGTTCAACTACATGCAACAGAACGGCGGAAAGTATGACATGATTGGTATGTCGTTGTATCCGGCGACCGGCAACGGACAGGCTGCCGTAGATGCTTGTGTGAACAATATCAACACTCTATATAATACATACGGCAAACCGGTGATGATATGCGAGATAGGCATGGACTACGACGATGCCGAGGAGTGCCGTGACTGCATAGCCTCACTCATCTCAAAGGGTAAGGCTACCGGTCATCTGGCTGGTGTGTTCTATTGGGAGCCCGAGGCTCCGGCAGGATACAACAACGGCTACAACAAAGGATGTTTCGACAATGGTACTCCTACAGTGGCTCTTGATGCATACGCGGAGAACTAACAGATTGGTATAATTTTGTAGGGGGAAAGCCGCTTGCAAGAGCGGCTTTTTCTTTATCTTTGCAAATCTATATTGTCCTAAATGTTTCCCATACGTTTGCATCGCACAGTGAACCGCCCTGACCGTTCCAAGCCGCTCGTCCGGGTGCCTTTATGCTTTATCAGGCAGGAAGTGTCTTTACGGCTCTCCCTTGATACCCGTTTCCTCATCGCTTTCCACCCGGACGGTGACGTACGCCGAACGTCGCACGCACGTACGGCGTACGCTGTACACATGCACACCGAACGCTGTACGCACGTACGCCGAACGACGCACGTCGCCGCTTTCGCCCGATGGCAGAGCCGAAACGATGTTTCGGAAGCCACGGGCAAGGCGTTTTCTCTTGTCCCAGAAACGTTTAAGACAACATTGTTTGCAAATATGAAATTGAACTGTCACAACGTGTTCATAGCATTCACCATAGTACTTCTGTCGCTTTTGCCTTTACGAACAGCCGCAACCATTTCCCAGTCGACACGCTTTGAGAATATCATGCTTCCTTATGAGGCTAACAACGTAGAGCAAGTCTTCCAAGACCATAACGGCCTAACATGGTTCATAACCAGTCGTGGGGTATTCACCTATGACGGTTACACTGTCAGGCGAATTATAGAAGGTAACTTCTATGCAGCCGTCTATGCAGGTAAGGATATTATGGTTCTTGGCTGTGACCACGGGTTGCGATGGCTCAACCTCAATACTAAGACATTGGCAGAAGACGGTCCGGCTATGCCCGTGGAATGTGATGTTCGTTCACTGGCAATTCACAACGGCAGTATCTTCGTAGGAACAAAATCGCATGGACTGTTTTCTTTTGACATAAAGAGCAAGGTGTGGCAGAGATATACTTTCTCCAATGACAAGAATGACATAATATATTCTATTCAGCCTGCAAGAAAAGGATTGTTTATCTCTCACCTGCATGGGCTAGCTTACATTGATGCCAAAGGCAACACCCACGACTGTGGCGTCCGCGATAATGTTTATCAGACAGCCTATGACCAAAAGAGGAATCTCCTTTGGATCGGTACGGAACACGGACTGCTCTGCCGTAATCTGAAATCGGGAAATACCGTCACCGCATTATCCGGCAGCACTATCAACAACCTTTTACTTCTGCCTTCCGGCAAACTTATACTTGCCACGGAGCTCGGACTGCAAATATACAATTCTGCTGACGGTAGTGCGGAAACCATCCACCATGATGCCTATGCTCCGCTTAGCAGTCTGCCGAGCAACCGTATCAACTCCTTGCTCTCCGACCGGCAAGGCAATATTTGGCTTGCCACCGACCATGGAGTAGCGTTTGCCCGAGCCACGCATTACTTGGAATATACACCGTTGACAGACATTACGCAAACAGGTCATGGCAACCGGATTGAGCAGGTTATCGTAGACCATTACGGTGGAATATGGCTTGGCGGAGACAATGGCATAATACATGTTGTCGATAACTCGGTGAAATGGTTCAGGAGTGGGGCGGGGCTGAGGAAAAACCTTATAAGAAGGGTCTACGAGGACCGTGAACACGATATCTGGATTGCCACAGATGCCGGTATAGCGAGATACGACCGCAGCAAGGATGGCTTCGTCTATTATGACCTCACCGATGGTAATGACAGAGGCGCCAATTGGACTTACGATATTTATGAGGACGATCATGGAAGACTTTGGATTGCCACATATATGGGCGGACTGTATGTGGTTGACAAGAAGACGTTGGTTGTGAGCCGGGGCGGTACGACTACAATCAGAGACCGTTTTGCCAAATACGATAATCTGGTGAATACCATTTATAGGCTTGTGCCAGATGGCAGAGGCTGTCTGTGGGCGTATTCCTCCAAAGGGCTGATAGCCATTGACACCAAGTCGTTAAAAGTCAGTTTGAAGAGAAAGATGTTTCTCGATGCCATGAGTATGATGGGCAATACTCTTTGGATTGACATTCAAGGCAAGCTCTACAGATACGACACCAAGAAGGATGTATTCGTTTTCTCCGGATTCGAAGTCAAGGACGGCATGATATATGCCTTGGTTCCCGGAAGAGACCGATTATGGATTTCCACATCTGATGGATTGTATTTTGCGCAGGGTAACTCCGTACATTCTTACAGCAACCCAGAGATTCCTTTACTCTCCGGTTTTTATGTCGCGGATAGTAAAAAAATATTATGGGGTGGAGTAGATGTCATAGCCGGACAACGGTTATTGTCTGCCCAAAATAACAGTTCTGTTCCAAAGGTGCATGTTTCCGAACTCCTGATGACTGATAGAGAGAACTATAAAGTCTATCTGTCTACTTATGACTATAATAATAAGGAGCGTGAAATATTTTGGTACAAGGTTGGTGAGAGAGGTACTTGGCAGACTCTTCCGGCTGGAACGAACTGTATTACCCTATCAGCGCTGAAAGGCGGAGATTATACTATATATATGACTGTTGCCCCTAATCACGGCAAGGCTGTAAGTTCCTATCATTTGCAAGTCCCTTATCCATGGTATCTGCGATGGTATGCTATAACAATATACGTAGTCTTGGCTTTACTTGTCGTGCTATTGATTGTGAGACATTACAAACTACGTGCGCAGCGGGAAGTAGAAAGGTGCAACAGGGAGAATATGCTGGCTATGGCGGAGCAGAAGATGGAATTCTTCATTGATATGTCGCATGAGTTGAAAACGCCGCTAAGTCTCATCATTGCCCCGTTGGAAAGCCTTATCTCTGCGAGTACCAACGCTAAACTACGTGCCGCACTGAAGAAAATTTTGGCTAATGCCAACCATCTTAACAATATCATATACCGTATACTGGATATAAAAAAGACAGAGGCGGAGAGTGATGACAAACTACTGACATCGCATGTCGATATTACATCTGTTGTCAGAGAGAGTATAGATGAATTTAAGGAAAATGCAGCCTCACGTGGCATTACTCTGGCTTGCGACATTGATGGGGCTCCGATATGGATGGATGTTGATGTTGTGAAAATACAGATGGTGCTGCGCGACATTCTGTCCAATGCGATGAAATATGTCTCTGATGAAACCGGTGATGTACATGTTGCTGTTAAGCCTTACGAGGCTGGTGTTTATATAACAGTCGCTGACAATGGTCCGGGTGTTGCCGACAATGACCTTGAAAAGATTTTCAACAGATATTATAAGGGTGACAATATGCACAATGGTTCGGGGATAGGTCTTTCTGTCGTGCGGAAGTACGTTGGTCTTCATGGCGGAAAGGTGACGGCCAAGAATGATAACGGACTTGTGGTGACGGTATCGCTACCATTGGCTGTGAAGGAGGATGTGCTGGTGGATGATGATGCAGATTCGGACAACAAGCCACTCGTGCTTATTGTCGATGACAATCACGAGGTTGTTGACTTCCTAAGTACTGCATTGAAAGAAGCGTATAATACGGTCGCCGCATATAGCGGTGAGGAAGCCTCGACAAAAGTCGCAGAGAAAGTCCCTGATCTGATTATTACCGACCAGATGATGCCTGGGATGGACGGAGTGGAACTGTGTAAAAGACTACGGCAGAACCATTCTACAAGGGACGTGCCTATAATAATGCTGACGGCAAAAGACGACATAAGCACAGAGATGGCAAGCATAAGTGGTGGTGCAGATGTCTTTATGCCAAAGCCGTTCAACATGAGAAAGCTGCAGTTGCATATTGCACAATTACTGAAAAGAAGAAACTCGATTATCAAAAGTGTACATATCAAGAATATCACCGAGCAACAGCAGCCTGTTACAGCCAACCACAACAGCGGTGAGGAATTGATGGGAAACGTCGTTAGATTGATAGACGAGAACATGTCATTGCCCGATTTCAGTGTCTTGAAGCTAAGCGATCTTGTGGGTATTGATCAGAAACAGTTGTATAGAAAGATTAAAGCAATGACAGGTGAGACTCCTGTGAATTTCATTAGGGAGCAGAAACTGAAGAAGGCTGCGGCATTGCTACGCACAAAGACATTCTCTGTCTCAGAGGTGATGTATCAAGTTGGTTTCAACAGCATGTCGTATTTCAGCAAGTGTTTCAGTAAGAAATATAATATGTCACCAAGGGAGTTTATGGAGCAACAATGATTCTCCTCGGACGATAGCCCTCTAACACTCATATTTTCTTTCCGTGCAGATACTGATATAGGTATATGGCGTAGTCGCACTCGCGGAGTTTGCAGACTGCCTCTTTTACCGCAAGCTCCACACCCTGCACTGTCAGCCCAAAGTTCTCGGCGATTCGTGCCGGGCGATGAGCAGTGCAGCCGATGCCGAAGTAACGCTTTACGATGCTATTGTCGTTGTTGTTTGGTATTTGTTGAAACTTCATGCCTTTTCGTGCGAGTGTGCAATGAATTCAGCACGAGTCTTGTAGCATCCCTGTGCTTAAATCGTGCTTCCAAAGGCAAAAAGAAAAGGGTTAAAGTTTTTAAACAAACTCTAACCCTTTGATTATTGATAAGTTTTTTGCGCTCCAGGATGGGCTTGAACCAACGACCCCCTGATTAACAGTCAGGTGCTCTAACCAACTGAGCTACTGAAGCAGTAGTGCTATTTTGCGGTTGCAAAGGTAGTGAGTTTCTAAGAAACGGCCAAATGTTTTGGAGGAAAATTTTAAAATAACATGAAAAAAGTTGGGATACTCAAGCTTTATTTTATTACCTTTGCACATATAATAAAGGTGAAAGAGCGATGGACAAAGGCCTGCCGGATGATGTGCATCGCTCATATAGTTTACAGATATGGATATGAAGAATATGAAGGTGATAGGTAATAAGTGGCGGATGCTGGGCAGTGGAAAGCAGGTATTGGGTATTAGGTACTGGGTATTAGGCCTGATACTGGGTTTGCTTCCCGTTGCTATTCATGCGCAGGACGATGATCATAACTTTAAGGTAGCAAAGAATTTAGAGGTGCTGAATGCCATATACCGCAACCTCGACATGATGTATGTAGATACGTTGGATGCGGATGAGGTGATTGGCAATGGTGTCAATGCCATGTTGCAGAGCCTTGATCCTTATACGGTTTACTATCCCGAGGACAAGCAGCAAGACCTGAAGATGATGCTCACGGGCAAGTATGCCGGCATCGGCTCGCTGATACGTTATAACCATCAGCTTGGTAGGGTGTGCATAGACGAACCCTACGAGAACATGCCTGCCGCCGAGGCAGGGCTGAAGAAGGGCGATATCATCCTGAGTATCGACGGTGAGGACGTGACGAAAAGGGATAATGCCTACGTGAGCGATCACCTGCGCGGCGACGCGGGCACGACTTTTGAGCTGAAGATTCATCGCCCGTCGACGGGTAAGGACATGCGTTTCAAGGTGACGCGCCGCGCCATCCAGCTGCCCTCCGTGCCTTATTATGGTTTGCAGAGCAATGGCATTGGGTATTTAAACCTCAATGGTTTTACCGAGGGTAGCGGCAAGGAGGTGCGCAATGCCATCATCGAGATGAAGAAACAGGGCATGAAAGGACTGGTGTTCGACCTGCGCGGCAATGGGGGCGGCTCGGAGATGGAGGCGGTGAACATCGTGAATTGCTTTGTGCCGAAGGGTAAGTTGGTGGTGAGCAACCGCGGTAAGCTGAAACGGGTGAACAATGATTATAAGACGACGGTGGAGCCTGTGGATACGGTGATGCCCGTGGTCGTTCTGGTGAACGGCAACTCTGCGTCGGCGTCGGAGATCACAAGTGGTGCGCTGCAAGATTTCGACCGTGCGGTAATCATGGGTACCAAGACTTTTGGAAAGGGATTAGTGCAGACCATGCTCGACCTGCCCTATAACGGACAACTCAAGATGACGACTAATAAATACTACATTCCTTCGGGTCGCTGCATTCAGCGGATCAACTATGGTCATGCCAATGGCGGGTCGACCGAGGAGGTGGCCGACTCTGTGGTCAAGACTTTCTATACGGCCAACGGACGCCCCGTGAAGGATGGGGGAGGCATCATGCCCGACGTGGAGGTAAAGGCCGACTCGATGTCGAACCTTGCCTACTATCTCGTGGGGGTGAAAGATTCCAACGAAGTGTTCCATAACTATGAGGTGGATTACATCGCGAAGCACCCTACGATTGCTGCTCCGGCACGGTTTGACCTGACCGATGCCGACTATGAGGAGTTCAAGCAGCGTGTGTTGAGAAGCAACTTCAAGTATGACGGTATGAGCGAGAAATCATTGGAAGACCTCGAAAAGGTGGCCAAGTTTGAGGGATATTATGACGAAGCGAAGCCCGAGTTCGAGGCTTTGAAGCAGAAACTAAAGCATAATCTGGCCAAGGAGTTAGACTTCAACAAGCAGACCATCAAGGATCTTCTGGTGAATGACATTGTGGCCGCCTACTATTACCAGCGTGGAGCCATCGAAAGCTCTCTGCGACGCGATAAGACTGTGCAGGAGGCCTACCGTCTGTTGCAGTCGCCGGAGGAGTATAACGCTATACTAAACCCCAAGACGGCTGCCGGCGAGAAATAGAAATCATCTCGGTTTTTCAACATAAAAGAGAGTGGATCAGAATAGAATAGGAGAATAAAAGAATAATCGCTTCGCTCAGAACAGAAAGTCACTGTTTCTCGGCTAAATGCCGAGAGGGAAAGTAATAAAAGCCGACTGCCGGATAAACATCCGCTTATATGGTTCTGTTTAAGCATAAAGTGATGCCCTTTATTCTTTTATTCTCTCATTCTTTTGTTCTGATACGTCCTCTTTTTATGGGTATATGAACCCAATGTTGCCATAAATATTTTTCGTACGTTTTCAAATCGCCCGTCCGAGTGCCTTGTGCTTTTTCAGGTGGAAAGCATCTTTGCGCCACTCCCTTTATATCCGTTTCATCATAGCTCTTCGCCCCGGCGGCGGCGTACGCCGAACGCTGTACGCATGTACGTCGAGCGTCGTACGTGCGTACACCGAACGGCGTATGCATGCACACCGAACGGTGTACGTCGCCGCCTTCGCCAGACGACGCAGCCGAAGCGATGCTACGGGGCGTCGTCAGACCGTTTTTCGTGTTTTGAGACATGTAGAACAATATAAATAAAAAACAGAAGAAAACTAATATTTTTTTTGTTTTATTTATGGAATTTTATTAAGTTTACAGCCTTGTAAGAAAAATCTATAAAGCCTAATGTATTAACATTTGATAATTGTTCTAACAATCATTCTATGAAAAGAAGCAACACTACAGTTTCAGTATTGCTAATTTCTGCAATGGCATTAGTGCCGTCTCCGACTTGGGCAACGGAATTTATCCCGGCGGTACGGACTGTTGACCAGCAGGCGGAAATTTGCAGAGGCACCGTGAGAGATGCCAACGGGGAGCCGCTTATCGGCGTGTCAGTAATGGTGGCAGGTACTACCAATGGTACCGTGACTGACCTTGACGGTAATTTCAGTATTCCCAACGTGAGCCGTGGAGCCGTTCTGCGCTTGTCTTACGTGGGGTATGTAACCCGCGAGGTGGCGTTCAGCGGGCAGCCGGTCGACGTAATCCTTGACGAAGATCGCCAGTCACTTGACGAGGTGGTAGTGGTAGGCTTTGGCACCCAGAAGAAAGAGAATCTCACCGGCGCCGTATCACAAGTGAAGATGGAGGATGTGCTTGGTGACCGTCCTGTCACCACAGCAGCCGCAGCCCTTCAGGGCGCCATGCCGGGTCTTACCATTGGCGGTGGCTCTGGCCCCGGTGTTTCAAAGTCATTTAATGTGCGCGGCACGCTGTCCATCAACGGTGGCTCACCGCTTGTTCTTATAGACAATGTGGAGGGCGACATCGACATGCTCAATCCCGACGACATAGAGAGCGTATCCGTACTTAAAGATGCAGCTTCATCGGCCATCTACGGTGCTCGTGCAGCAGGTGGCGTAATCCTCATTACCACCAAGCGGGCACAGAGCAACACGAGGATAAATGTTAATTACAACTTCAACGTCGGTTGGGAGAAATCTCTCAACGTGTTGGAACAGGCTTCACTTACAGATTATATCAATGCCTATCTTGAAGCCGGATACACCAATACCTACTGGGCAGGAGGCGGCGATGTGGCCACGTGGCGCGAATATTTGCAGCGTTACAAGCAGAATCCGTCATCGTTCAATACCGTCGGTGACGGTATATATAAGGATAGCGACGGGCGTGTGTATTGGCTCTCGGAAAAGAATATGTATAAGAAGATTCTCACCACCGGTGCCATGCAGAACCACAATGTCTCCATTTCCGGCGGAAACGATAAGCTGAGCTTCCGTATATCGGCCGGATTGAGCCGTGAGAACGGGCCGCTGCAAACCAGCAAGGATATGTACTATCGTAAGAATATTTCTGCTTTTGTCTCTGCAAGCCCCACTAAGTGGTTCACTCAAGAGGTGAGTGTCAGCTACACGGAAGGAAAGAAAACGGTGCCCCAAGTGGTGGGAAATATGTCGGGATTCTACAGTACCCGATTGATAAGCTACTATCCTGAGGGCAATATTCCGGGTGAGATTCTCGGCATCAATGAGGATTTGCCGTCGCAGACACCTCTCAATATGATAAACCTTGCTCCCGTGTCGCATGAACGCAAGGCTGTACCGCGCATCTCCACCCGTACCATTCTCAGGCCGTTGAAGGGCTGGAGCATCACTGCCGAATACACCCACGACCGTAAGGACACAGACTATGATTTTTATTCCGGGCGTTTCCGCTTTGCCGATGTGCAGCTTGCGGCAAAATATTCCACGGAGTCAGGGCAAGACAGCTATGTCATGCAGGACTATCAGAAGCGGTATAATGCTTTCAACCTCTATTCCAACTATGAGCACACTTGGGGTGACCATGCTTTCAAGGCTATGGCGGGCTTCAATCAAGAGAGTTCTTATGAGAAGTGGTTTTATGGCAGTATTCTCGGACAGGCCGTGCCATCGGTGCCTTCTTTCGGTGGCGGCACCGGTGAGAAGACCATAAGAGACACCTATTCTGAGTATGCCATTCGTGGTGGTTTTGGCAGGCTGAACTATGCTTTCAGGGATCGTTATCTTTTGGAAGTGAACGGGCGTTATGACGGTTCGTCTAAGTTTCCAAAGGACGATCGCTTCGGATTCTTCCCTTCTGTCTCTGTGGGCTGGCGCTTAGGACAGGAGAGTTTTATGAAGTGGGCAAACTCATGGCTTGACGATTTCAAGGTTCGCGTATCGTACGGCTCCATCGGTAATCAGAGAATAGACCCTTACCAGTTTTATCCTTCTATGTCTGTCAGTCAGAGCAGTGTGTGGCTTGACGACGGCTCATACGTCACGATCATATCGATGCCGGGGCTTGTCTCCAGCAGTTTCACTTGGGAGAAAGTAAAGAGCCTAAACATCGGCTTCGACGCAACGGCTTTCAGGAGTCGTCTGCAAATCACATTCGATTGGTACGACCGCCGTACCGGTGGCATGCTTGCTGCAGGTATGGAGATTCCTGCTGTGGTGGGGGCATCGGCACCGCTCCAGAACACAGCCGACATGTCGACCAAAGGATGGGAACTTAGCGTCAGTTGGCGCGACCGTATCGGCGACTTTGCGTATGGTGCGAGCTTCAACGTCTACGACAGTCGGTCGACAATCAAGAAGTTCAACAACGAGTCGAAGCTCTTGGATAACTATTATGTAGGGCAAAAGCTTGGGGAGATTTGGGGCTATGTGTCGGATGGATACTACTCTATCGATGATTTCGATCTGGAGCAGGCTAAAGGCGGTGTATGGGTGCTCAAGAAAGGAGTGACCAGTATACAGGGCGTAACAGTGCAGCCCGGTGACGAAAAGTTTAAGGATTTGGATGGCAACGGTGTCATCACTGCCGGTGCCGGTACTGTCGATGCCCCGGGCGACCGTAAAGTTATCGGCAACAACCGCGCACGTTATCAGTTTGGCGGCAGCGCCTACGTCAGCTGGAGGGGTATCAGTCTCGACATACGCTTTCAGGGTGTAGGCAAGCGTGACTACTGGCTTTCGGGCAGTGCCATCTTCCCCTTTGCGGGGCAGGGTGCGGGTGATGCCGTGTTTCAGCCGCTGTTTTACAATCAGACCGACTATTGGACGGCAAAGAGCTATGACCCCTCAAGCGAAGACTACATGGTGGCTGCAAACCCCAACGCTAAGCTCTTCCGTCTCTATGATCAAGGTAATAATGTGGGCTCCAACACCCGCATCAGCGACAAGTATTTGCAGGATGCTTCCTATTTGCGCGTTAAAAACATCACGCTGGGTTATACCCTGCCTAAGGAGTGGGTCAGTAAAGTGCTCCTTACTAACGCCCGTGTTTACTTCAGTGTGGAAAATCCGTTTACGGTCTCCAACCTGCCTAAGGGATATGATCCGGAGGGAAACCAGTATAACAACATTGTCTGGGATTATCCCTACTACCGCACATTCTCTTTTGGAGCCAACATCACGTTCTAAAACCCTATAATGAAAACCGATTATGAAAAATAAGATATATGTTGTGGCTTTGATTGCCGCATCGCTTACATTCATGGGCTGCAACGACGACTTTATGGAGAGAGCGCCGAAGACCAGCCTGACAGAGCAGAATGCTTTTCTGGAGTACAACAGCTATAAAGCATACATGTATCCTCTCTACGACTTGTTCACCAACTCCACAATCCGCACTAACCTCTACACCTGCGAAGATTGGTCGACATTCTATGGCGATTGGTACGGAGGGCAGGTCACACACAGGGATAACAACCGCAACCCTTATGCTTATCAGGCGATTACGCAGACCACCTCCGGCGGTGGATGGGATTTCTCGAACATACGTCGAATCAATGTCATGCTCAGCCATCTGAATGACGGAGTGTTGAGCGACGCAGAATCTCGTCATTGGCGGTCGGTGGGGTACTTTTTCTACGCATGGTGGTACATGGAACTTATCGACCGCTTTGGTGACGTGCCATGGGTGAGGGCAACGTTGACAGAGAATAGCGAGGAGACCTACGGTTCGCGTACACCACGCGCACAGGTTGCCGATAGCATCATCGCACGTCTGGAATATGCTGCCACCAACTTGGGTGATTACTCAGACGGCGATAACACGCTGACAGCTAATGCCGTAAAGGCAGCGCTGTCGCGCTTCCTGCTCCGTGAAGGTACATGGGCGAAATATCATGGGCTTGATGAGCCATGGCGGAACTATCTGCAGAAATGCTTGCAAGTCTCCCAAGAACTGATGGACAGCTATCCCACACTTTATACTGGCACGGAGAGCTATCCCGCTGCAGGATATGGCGAGCTCTTCACAACAGAAGATCTCTCGAACGTGCCGGGGGTTATCTACTTCAAGCAGTATCTTGACGGAATGGTAATGCATCGCTTCAACGACTATGAGCACATTGCTGCTCATGCGGTGGACGTGCCGCAGTACACTGTGGATATGTTCTTGATGCAGAACGGCAAGCCAATTGCTAATTCCACGTCTGGCTACAAGGGCGGCAAAGGTAAGGACATGTGGGACACTTTCGACAGCCGTGACCCGCGCCTTTACCAAAATATCCAGCCACCGTACGTAGTGAAGCCGACGCCCGGCGACGGTCGTACTTGGTCGTATCTTAAAGCAGGCGATGTAAACCGCGGGCATACAGTGACAGCGGAGGAGGCTGCCAAATACCGTACTTATATGGATTATCTTGGTGCTAACACGGCATGCGTGCGTGGCGGCTCGTTCGGCGGAACAGGGATGAAGAGAGTACCGGGGCAGAACTGGGGTGCATCGCTTACCCAGAACAGCCCTAACCTAACCACCAACTCCACAACAGCATATATGCGTTGCCGCACCGGTTATTACACTTGGAAGCACTACGACATGTGGGAGTTTTCAACCGGTTCAAGCGCTTACTGTACCAGTGACAAGCCTATCTTCAAAATCGAGGAAGTGTTGCTCAACTATGCGGAGGCGGCATGGGAGCTCGGTCTGTTTGATCAAGCCGTTGCCGATGCCACTATCAATAAGCTGCGCGACCGTGCGGGAGTGGCTCGTATGAATGTATCAGAGATTGATGACAACTTCGACCCCAACCGCGACAAAGGCAATGCACCATGGTGGACGGGTAAAGGCGGCACCTTTGGTAACTACAACGTAGATCCTTTATTGTGGGAGATTCGCCGTGAGCGTCAGATAGAACTCTTCGGCGAGGGCTTCACTTTCTATGATGTGCGTCGTTGGGCAAAAGCCGCATATTATGTCAACCGTCAGCCGTGCGGCATGTGGATTACTGCCACCGATAACCCATACGGAACTAACAATAGTCAGTACAGCGGTAACTTTGTGGATTACGAGGAAATACTGCGTACAGGGCAGGCATCTGGACAGGAGAACAGCGCCGGCTCAGGATGGATTTACACATATGCAAGCCCGCTGACATCGGGAGGATGGCTTGATACTTATTATCTGATGATGGTACCGACAAACCAGATAGTGCTCAATCCTAACCTCACCCAGAATCCGGGTTACAATGAGCTCTTCGGGCTAAACGGCACATCATCGGGTAACTGATGACTATTACTACATTATAAATAAATTGTAATGAAAGAAAGAAGATTATTTGTACTATTAGGTCTCACGACAGTTGTGCCGGCACTGTTACTGGCGAAGAGCGTACGGCCGAACATCATCTACATCATGGCCGATGACTTGGGTTATGGTGATTTGAGTTGTTATGGCCAGCCGTTTTTCACTACGCCCAATATCGATCGCATGGCGTCTGAGGGGATGCGTTTCACGCAGGCTTATGCCGGAGCCCCTGTCAGTGCTCCGTCGCGTGCATCATTGATGACAGGGCAACATACTGGACACACGCGTGTCAGGGGCAACAAGGAATATTGGCAAGACTCGCCGAAAGTGATGTATGGCGACAATTCAGATTATTCGATTGTAGGGCAGCAGCCGTACGACCCTGCCCATAAGATACTGCCGGAAATCATGAAAGATGCAGGATATACCACGGGAATGTTCGGTAAATGGGCAGGAGGCTATGATGGCTCAGAGTCTACGCCCGATAAGCGGGGCGTTGATGAGTTTTACGGATATATCTGCCAGTTTCAAGCACATCTCTATTTTCCCAATTTCCTCAATACTTACAGCCGTTCACATGGTGATACGGCTGTGAGCCGGGTGGTGCTCGACGAGAACATCCGGTATCCAATGTTTGGACATGATTACAAGAAGCGCAATCAGTATTCTGCCGACCTCATACATCAGCATGCGATGCAATGGTTAGAGATGCAGGACGGTAAGAAGCCTTTTTTCGGTATCTTCACATATACTCTGCCGCATGCCGAACTGGTACAGCCCGACGACTCTCTGCTACGGAAATACGAAAATAAATTCTTTGTCGACAAGACTTGGGGCGGGCAGGAGGGTAGCCGTTACAATGCCACGGAGCATACCCATGCGCAGTTTGCTGCCATGATAACCCGTCTCGATGCGTACGTCGGTCAGATATTGGACAAGCTCAAGGAGAAAGGACTTGATGACAACACCATCGTTATCTTCACATCCGATAACGGTCCTCATGAGGAAGGAGGTGCCGATCCCGAGTATTTCGGGCGTGACGGCAAGTTGCGCGGACTGAAAAGACAATGCTATGAGGGCGGCATCCGCATTCCGTTTGTCATACGTTGGCCGGGGCACGTGAAAGCCGGTGTCGACAATGATACGCAGATGGTATTTTATGATCTGCTGCCGACATTCTGTGACTTTGCCGGAGTGAAAGACTTTAAGAAGCGCTACACTAACAAGAACCTTGCCGGTGATGGCTATGATGGCATATCCATGTATAAGGCTTTCCTCGGGTTGCCCGGGCAACAGCAGCATGAGCACCTCTATTGGGAATTTGCAGAGACAGACCAGATAGGCGTGCGGATGGGCGATTGGAAACTTGTGGTCGTAAAGGGAGTACCGCACCTTTATAATCTTGCCGCGGATATTCATGAAGACGACGACATCTCGGCATTGCATCCCAACATTGTAAGACAAATGATAGCCATCATCTATCGTGAGCATCGCGACAGTAAGGATTATCCAATCACTCTTCCCGATGCCGACAATGAGCCTATAATTTTACATTTATGAAAATACAAAAGATTTTTTCTCTTCTCGTGTTTGCCGCCGGTTTGTCGGTGACAGCTGCGGCACAAGACAAGTCATGTTGCGGAAAATGTGGCGACGTGCCCACCGTAACGGTGTTTGGCACGCCATACGAAGGCATACCGGTGCGCATACCTGCCATGGCGGTGACGAAAGACAAGAATGTTCTTGCGCTTGTCGATTACCGATATAATTGGTCGGACATCGGCTGGAAAGCCCACGACACCTATCGTCTCGACATCCTGTTGCGTCGAAGCGGTGACAACGGGCGCACATGGGGACCGGTGATTACCGTTGCGCAGGGCAACGACAACTATGGTTACGGCGACCCGAGTGTAGTGGCCGATAGAGACAGTGCAGGCCTGATTCTCGTGCATGCCGTGGGTGGAAACGTGCCATATTGGAAGGCCAATGCCGAAAATCCGCAGCATGCCATATTCTTCCGCAGCACAGACGGCGGGCTTACATGGGACGAAGGACATGACATGGCAGCACAGATATACGCTCTTTACAAGGAGGAGCAGCCACTGACGCAAGAAAAAGGTCTCTTTCTTACTTCGGGCAAGATAACCCAGAGCCGTATCATCAAGAAAGATAAATACTATCGTCTGTATATAGCCCATCCGATACTCAATGTCGGCGCTTTCGTTCTCTACAGCGACGACTTCGGCCGTTCATGGCACGTGTTGGGTGGCGCGGGCACAATTCCGGGGCCTGACGGCGACGAGTCGAAGGTGGAAGAACTGCCTGACGGGAGTGTGCTGTTGAGCTGCCGCAAGTACAGCAGCAACGGTCGTCGGTTCAATGTCTTTGCCTATAGCGACAAGAAAAAGGCCACAGGCTCATGGGGGACGGCTGCCGACGCCGTTGCTATGGATAGCTGCACGCGCGTCAATGGCGACATCATTGTGGTGCCGTCGCGTCGAGCGTCCGATAGAAAGAAAGTGTGGCTGGCCATACAGTCGCTGCCGCAGAGCAAGAGTCGCGACCATTTAGGGTTCTATTATCGTGAGATGCCATACAAGAGTACGCCTGCCACAGCTGTCACGTTGCGTGACGGATGGAAGAAAGGGCGCATGATACGCCGGGGTTCCGCAGCTTATTCCACGATGGTACAGTTGCCCGATGGAAATATCGGAATATTGTTCGAGGCCGATCTTAACGACAGCGGATTCGACAATCTCTTCGCAAATCTCAAGATAGAAGATATTACGGCAGGAGAGTATAGTAAAAGGTAGAAAGGCTATACAGCATTTGGTTATGCCTGCTTGCCTACTTGTCTTTAAGTCGTAACGAGGCAAATGGCTTATCCATATTATAGACCGTAGCAGGGCGGAGGGGAGCCCTGCTATGGTCTATTCTCTGTGTCGCAGACATGCGAGGGCGTATAGGTGCAGCCATGGCTGTTGTAGAATCTCCCTCACTTACATCACTAATTTTGTCAAAACGGATGATTTTCCCGATGTATGAAAAGGTAGTTTTGTAAGTATTCTATTCTGATTTTCAGGTATGTCCTTTGCTTTCATTGAGAAAAATAATTGTCCTGATTTGTCAGAAAAGTCTCAAAACCCAACCGATTTTCACGAGGCAGCTCTGCGATAGCATAGGTTTCGTATCACGAAAGCATTGAGATCGCAGTGTGAAAGCATTGAGATCGCGATGCGATAACATAGGTATCGCGATGCGAAAACTATGCTATCGCAAAACAAAAATCTTTGCTTTCGTTGAGGTTCTTATTGATTTGACTGTAACCTTTTGATAATCAGCAACAAGCAAAATGTGCTGATTTTTTGCGAATTTAGCCTCTCTGTCTTCTGATTTTGGGAAACAGCCCATATTCAGAGCATTTTTGTTGTATTGTTTCAAAACATTTTTTACACGTTATCCGTTAAGAATTTAATTGATACTTTTCAGTCTAAACATTAAAGGTTATAGACGAATACCCGTATTTGTGCGATGCTGTATGGAGCTATATAACCGATAGTAACTACACTGATTTTGAACGTTATCGGGTAAATACAAGAGACATATATGATAAGATTATTGCCATAGGCAGAAAGGCATAAGGATATGCAAGCAGATAACATTATGTGTGCAAGGTAAAAAGATAAAAGTAGCCGACAATGGCAAGAAAATGCAGTAAATGCTTGTAGGTGTGCGAAAAATGTCGTATCTTTGCATCGTTCAGTGGAATGAGGGGCTCCGAGAGAGCTCCTCATTTTATTTTATAATATTAAATATGATAGACAAGAACGTCGTTAAAACTTTAGTAGAGGAGTGGCTGGAGGGAAAGGATTATTTCCTCGTGGATGTGATCATCAGCCCTGATGACAAGATTACGGTGGAGATCGATCATGCCGATGGCGTGTGGATTGAAGACTGCGCTCAGTTGAGCAAGTTTATCGAGGAACGGTTGAGCCGTGATGAGGAGGATTATGAACTGGAGGTGGGGTCTGCCGGACTTGGCCAGCCGTTTAAGGTGCCGCAGCAGTATCAGAGCTTCATCGGTGAAGAAGTTGAGGTGCTGGATGCCGACGGCAAGAAGGTGAGAGGAGTGCTGAAGAGTGTTGACGGCCGCGACTTCGTGGTGGCTGTGAACGAGAAAGTGAAGGTGGAAGGCAAGAAGCGTCCGGTGATGATGGACGTAGACCATCGGTATAATATGGATAATGTGAAATATACAAAATATTTAATCAGTTTTAAATAAGCTATGGCAGCAACAAAGAAAGAAGAAACGGTGAGCATGTTTGACTCGTTCCGCGAATTCAAAGATACCAAGAATATCGACCGTACAACGCTCGTGAGTGTTTTGGAGGAGAGTTTCCGCAACGTTTTGGCTAAGATCTATGGTAGTGATGAGAATTTTGACGTGATTGTGAATCCCGATAAAGGTGACTTCGAGATATACCGTAACCGCATTGTGGTGGCCAATGGTGAGGTGGAAGATGAGAACAAGGAGATATGCCTGAGCGATGCGCAGAAGATTGAGCCCGACTATGAGGTGGGTGAGGAATTGTCTGAGCCGGTGAACTTCGCCAAGTTCGGCCGTCGCGCTATCCTTACATTGCGCCAGACGTTGGCCAGCAAGATTCTGGAGTTGGAGCATGATTCGCTGTATAATAAGTATAAGGATCGTGTGGGGCAGATTATCTCCGGTGAGGTGTATCAGGTGTGGAAACGTGAGGTGTTGCTTGTGGACGACGAGAATAACGAGATGATTCTGCCAAAGTCGGAGCAGATACCTTCTGACCAGTATCGTAAGGGCGAGACCATTCGTGCCGTGATTCACCGTGTGGATAACGAGAATAATAATCCTAAGATTATTCTTTCCCGCACGAGTCCCGTATTCTTGGAGCGTCTGCTTGAGCAGGAGGTTCCCGAGATTGCCGATGGACTTATTGCCATCAAGAAGATTGCCCGTATGCCCGGCGAACGCGCCAAAGTGGCCGTGGAGAGCTACGACGAGCGTATTGACCCCGTTGGTGCATGTGTTGGCGTGCGTGGCAGCCGTGTGCATGGTATCGTGCGCGAGCTTTGCAATGAGAATATTGACGTGGTGAACTGGACGGCTAACGTGAAGCTCTTTATCCAGCGTGCGTTGAGTCCTGCCAAGATTACGAATATCTCTATCTATGAGGAGGATAAGAAGGCCGATGTTTACTTGCAGCCCGAGGAGGTGAGTCTTGCCATCGGTCGTGGTGGCTTGAATATCAAATTGGCTTCTATGCTGACCGAATATACCATTGATGTATATCGTGTGGTGGATGAGAACGCGCAGTCTGGCGAGGATGATGTTTACTTGGATCAGTTCAACGATGAGATCGATCAGTGGATCATCGATGCCATCAAGAGCATTGGCCTCGACACGGCAAAGGCGGTGTTAAATGCCCCACGTGAAATGCTGGTAGAGAAAGCCGATCTTGAGGAAGAAACCGTTGACCACGTGCTTGACATCCTGCGTCAGGAGTTTGAAGGCGAGTAAGGGTTAGAGGTGGAAAAGTTAAAGGGAAAAATCTAAAAAACAAAAGACAAAGAACGTAAAGGTAGATAAGTAAAAAAGGGGAAAAGGAAATGAACGGAACATAACAATGAGGTGAAGGAGTAAAGGATTTACCTTTTTACCTTTATACTTTTTTACCTTTAAAGGAGAATATATGAGTATTAGATTAAATAAAGCATTACGTGAATTAAACATAGGACTTCAAACGGCAGTTGAATTCCTTGAAAAGAAGGGCGAGCTTGGTGAGGTGAAAGCTGAACTGAGTTTCAAACTGAATGACGAGCAGTATAAAGCCCTTGTGGAAGCATTTAGGCAGGATGCCGAGGTGCGCACGGAGGCAGAGAAGCTATTCAAGAAACCGAAGGAAAAGAAACGTGCAGCAGAGCCGAAGCGGGAAACGCAGCGTGCGGAAGACCTGCTGGAGAAGCCTGTCCGCCAGCAGTTCAAGCAGGTGGGTAAGGTAGATTTGGACGACATAGGCAAGAAGCCTGTGGAGAAAGAGGCTGTTGCTGTGACAAAAAAAGAGGATATTGTGGAGGTGACGCCCGCTGCCGTGAGTGCTGAGCCTGCAAAAGAAGTGACGGAAACAGCCAAGGCTGAAAAGGTTGAGGAAGTGAAGCCCGTTGAAGCTCCTGTCGAGAAGCCTATTGCCGATAAGGAGGAGGAATCAGAAAGGCAGGCAGAGGTTACTGTCAAGCCAAAGGCTGCCCTGTCGGTAAAGGGTAGCGTAGATGAGAATGGTGTGTTCCAGTTAAAGAGTGAGCAGAGCATTCAGAATACGCCTAAGGTGAACGTATTAGGTAAGATTGACCTTGATGCGCTGAACCAGAGCACTCGTCCCAAGAAGAAATCGAAGGAAGAAAAGCGCAAGGAGCGTGAAGAGAAATCACAGCAGGGTGGTAGTGAGCACAGAAAACGCCAGCGCATCAATAAGGAGCGCGTGGATATCAATGCCGCAGCTAACCAGCAGCCAAGTGGTAAGAACAACGGCAACAAGCGTAATAATAATGCTAACAACAATAACAAAAAAGGCGGTAATAACCGCAACCGCAATCAGAAACCATTGGAGGTGGATGATGAGGCTGTGGCACGTCAGGTAAAGGAGACCTTGGCTCGTCTGACCAGCAAGCAGAGCCAGACGAAGAAGGGCGCCAAATATCGCAAGGAGAAACGTGAGGCCGTTCAAGAAAAGTTGAATGCCGAAGCTAAGGCAGAACGCAAGGAGAGCAAGGTACTTAAGATTACGGAGTTTGTGACCGTATCGGAGTTGGCAACGATGATGAATGTCAGTGTGACGCAGGTTATCTCAACACTGATGAGCATTGGCGTGATGGCTTCGATTAACCAGCGTCTGGATGCCGAGACTATCAATCTCGTGGCTGACGAGTTTGGTTTCACGACCGAATACGTGAGTGCCGAAGTACAGGAGGCTGTTAGCGTGGAAGAGGATGACGAGAGTGATTTGCAAACACGTGCTCCTATCGTTACTGTGATGGGACATGTAGATCACGGTAAGACTTCCTTGCTCGATCATATCCGTAATACAAATGTGATTGCCGGAGAGGCGGGTGGTATCACCCAGCACATCGGTGCCTACAGTGTGACATTGAAGAATGGCCGAAAGGTAACATTCCTCGATACGCCGGGTCATGAGGCGTTCACCGCTATGCGTGCCCGTGGTGCTCAGGTTACCGATATTGCCATCATTATCATTGCAGCCGATGACTCCGTGATGCCAACCACCAAAGAAGCCATCGCCCATGCTCAGGCAGCAGGTGTGCCAATGGTGTTTGCTATCAACAAGGTTGACAAGCCGGGTGCCAATCCAGACAAGATTCGTGAGGATTTGGCACAGATGAACCTCCTCGTGGAAGAGTGGGGCGGTAAGTATCAGTGTCAGGAGATCAGTGCTAAGAAAGGTATTGGTGTGGATGATCTGATGGAGAAAGTGCTTCTCGAAGCCGACATGCTCGACCTGAAGGCTAACCCCAACCGCCGCGCGACGGGTACAGTGATTGAGTCTTCGCTTGACAAGGGGCGTGGTTATGTGAGTACGGTGCTTGTGGCCAATGGCTCGTTGAAGGTGGGCGATTACGTAATTGCCGGTACAAGTTGGGGGCGCATCAAGGCTATGTTCAATGAACGTAACCAACGTATCGACAATGTACAACCTGCCGAACCCACAATTATCTTAGGTTTGAATGGGGCACCGACAGCTGGTGACCAGTTCCATGTGTTGGAGACCGAACAAGAGGTTCGTGACATTGCCAACAAGCGTGAGCAGTTGCAGCGTGAGCAGAGCTTGAGAACACAGACCCGTTTGACTTTGAGTGACATCTCGCATCGCATTGCACGCGGTGAGTTCCATGAGTTGAACATTATCGTTAAGGGCGATACCGACGGTTCAGTGGAGGCATTGAGCGATTCGTTCATCAAGCTCTCTACCGAGAAAGTACAGGTGAATGTTATTTATAAGGGTGTGGGTCAGATCTCCGAGAACGATGTGACACTGGCCGATGCTTCAGATGCCATCATCGTAGGCTTTCAAGTTCGTCCTTCTGTTGCTGCCCGTCGATTGGCGGATAATGATGGTGTGGATATCAACACCTATTCGGTTATCTATGATGCTATCGATGACGTTAAGGCTGCCATGGTAGGTATGCTCGATAAGGTGAAAAAGGAAATTGTCACCGGTCAGGTAGAGGTGAAGCAAGTGTTCAAGATCTCCAAGGTAGGTACCATTGCCGGTGGTCTGGTTACCGAGGGTAAGGTGCACAGCAAGGACAAGGCTCGCGTGGTGCGCGATGGTATTGTGGTGCATACAGCCGGCATTGCTGCCTTGAAGCGCTATAAGGATGATGTGAAAGAGGTCGCCACCGGATTGGAATGTGGTATCTCTTTAGTCAATTACAATGACCTGCAGGTGGGCGATATCCTCGAAACCTTCACAGAGATTGAGGTAGAGCAGAAACTATAAAATTCCTTAAGAATCTAACCAAGCCTTCCCTCTATGTCCTTTTCGTTGCACCTGTCGGGTGTGGCCAAAAGGCCATAGGGGGAACGCTTGGTTTGATGCTGTTTAGGTAACAAATGTTACTATAAAGACTTATGGCATGTAAATTGCCATGTCGTGTTTGTATATGGAAACTCAGGTAGATAAAACAGAAAAGAATCAATATGTCCGACAAGTGGCAGAGCAGAAGTACGAGTATGGCTTCACCACTGATGTCGAGACAGATGTCATTCCGGTAGGATTGAATGAGGATGTGGTCAGACTGATCTCACAGAAGAAGGGAGAACCCGACTGGCTGCTCGAGTTTAGGTTAGCGGCTTACCGTCATTGGATAACATTGCCCGTTCCTACATGGGCGCACGTTCATGTTCCCGAGATAGATTATCAAGGCATTTCCTATTATGCTGACCCAATGGTCAAGAAGCCTGCCAACAAAGAGATAGATCCTGAATTGGAGAAGACTTTCGACAAGTTAGGCATACCCTTGGAGGAGCGGTTGGTGTTGGGTGGTGTGGCTGTCGATGCTATCATGGACTCGGTGTCGGTGAAGACTACTTTCAAGAAGCAATTGGCAGAGAAAGGCGTGATATTTTCATCCATAGGTGAAGCGGTGAAGGAACATCCCGAATTGGTAAGGAAATATTTGGGTAGCGTAGTGCCTTACAAGGATAATTTTTCTGCCGCGCTCAACTCTGCTGTGTTCAGTGACGGTAGTTTCGTCTATATTCCCAAGGGCGTGCGTTGTCCGATGGAGTTGAGTAGTTATTTCCGTATCAATGCTCGTAATACAGGGCAGTTCGAGCGTACGCTCATCGTGGCCGACGATGATGCCTACGTGTCTTACCTTGAAGGTTGCACTGCCCCAATGCGCGACGAGAATCAGTTGCATGCTGCTGTCGTAGAGATTGTGGTGATGAACAATGCGGAGGTGAAGTATTCCACCGTGCAGAACTGGTATCCCGGCGATGAGAAAGGCAAGGGTGGCGTGCTCAATCTGGTGACCAAGCGTGGCGAATGCCGTGGTGCCAATTCCAAGTTGTCGTGGACACAAGTGGAAACAGGCTCTGCCATCACATGGAAATATCCCAGCTGCATCCTGCGCGGTGACAATTCGCAAGCGGAATTTTATAGTGTTGCCGTGACCAATAACTATCAGGAAGCCGACACGGGTACTAAGATGATCCATATTGGCAAGAATACGAAGTCGACCATTATTTCTAAAGGCATCTCGGCCGGGTATAGCCAAAACTCTTATCGTGGTCTTGTCAGGGCAGCAGCGTCTGCCGACAATGCCCGTAACTATAGCAGTTGTGACTCGTTATTATTGGGTTCTAACTGCGGGGCACACACTTTCCCTTATATGGATGTGCACAATGAAACAGCTATTTTTGAACATGAAGCCACTACGTCCAAAATCTCAGAAGACCAGCTTTTCTATTGCAACCAGCGCGGCATTCCTACGGAAGATGCGGTGGGCTTGATCGTCAACGGCTATGCTAAGGATGTGCTCAATAAGCTCCCGATGGAGTTTGCCGTAGAGGCGCAGAAGCTGTTAAGCGTTTCTCTTGAGGGGACGGTAGGTTAATTTGCAAATCATAACTCATAATTCACAATTCACAATTATGCTGATAGTAAAAAATCTCCATGCAGAAATTGCAGGAAAAGAGATACTGAAAGGTATTGACCTCACCGTAAACGATGGTGAGGTGCATGCCATTATGGGGCCGAACGGTTCGGGAAAGTCCACGTTGAGTGCCGTGCTCACAGGCAATCCGCTATACACCGTTACCGAGGGCGAGGTGATCTTCAACGGTAAGAACTTGTTGGATATGAAGCCGGAATACAGAGCATGTGAGGGCTTGTTCCTCTCTTTCCAATATCCTGTCGAGATTCCCGGCGTGTCAATGGTCAATTTCATGAAGGCCGCCGTCAATGCCAAACGCAAATATCTGGGCTTGGAGCCGTTGAATGCAGGCGATTTTATCAAGCTGATGAAAGAGAAGCGTGAGATAGTAAAGCTCGACTCCAATCTCTCTCGCCGCTCTGTCAATGAGGGATTCTCAGGTGGCGAGAAGAAACGCAACGAGATTTTCCAGATGGCAATGCTCGATCCTAAACTGAGTATTCTCGATGAGACCGACTCCGGTCTTGATGTGGACGCCATGCGCATCGTGGCCGATGGGATGAACAAACTGTTCACCCCCGATAAGTCTATTATCGTCATCACTCACTATGAGCGCCTGCTCGAAATGATTAAGCCGCATGTGGTGCACGTGCTCTACAATGGCCGCATCGTGAAAACTCAGGGGCCTGAACTGGCTAAGGAGATAGAAGCCCGGGGGTACGATTGGATCAAGGAGGAGTCTAAGGATAAGTTTGGAGTTTGATAAGTGAGCCATGAGTACAGAACAACAATACATAAACCTTTATGATGACGCCCGCCGGATTATCTTCGAGCATTCTGCCGCTGTGATGAATGCAGTGCGCGATCAGGCTTTCGAAGATTTCAAGGCACAGGGATTTCCTACCAGAAAGGTAGAGCGCTACAAATATACGGACATACCGAAGCTCTTTGAGCCCGATTACGGTTTGAACTTAAACCGTCTCGATGTTGCCGTCAATCCCTACGAAACTTTCAAGTGTGCTGTGCCCAATCTGAGTACTTCCTTATATTTCGTGGTCAATGACCAGTTCTACAAGAAAGCTCTTCCTAAGGCTACGCTGCCGGAAGGTGTCATTGTCGACAGCTTGAAAGATATGGGCGAGCGACAGCCTGAGCTGATTGCCAAGTATTATGCGCAGTTGGCCAAGACCGGTGAGGATGCCCTTACAGCTTTCAATACCATGTTGGCACAGGACGGACTGTTTGTTTATGTGCCTAAGAATGTGAAGGTTGATCGTGCTATTCAGGTGGTGAACATCCTCCGCTCTGATGTCGATCTCATGATGAATCGGCGTGTGCTGATAGTCATAGAGGCTGATGCCGAGGCCAAATTGCTTTTCTGCGACGACTCTGCCGACGACCGTAATTTCCTTGCCACACAGGTCACCGAGGCCTTTGTGGGTGATAATGCCAGTCTGGATCTCTATTGTTTGGAAGAGACCCATGTCAAGAACGTGCGCATCTCCAATGTCTATATCGCCCAGCAGGCCAACAGCCGCGTCAATCATAATGTCATCACGCTGCATAATGGTGTCACCCGCAATAAGCTCGACCTTGTGTTTCAGGGTGAGGGTGCCGAGTGTTGGTGCAATGGTTGTGTGATTGGTGACAAGAAGCAGCATGTGGATAACAACACCATGATCGACCATCAGGTGCCCCATTGCGATTCCCATGAGTTATATAAATATGTGGTCGATGGTGACGCCGTGGGTGCTTTTGCCGGTTGTGTGCTTGTTCGCAAGGGCGCGCAGAAGACGGCATCGCAGATGACCAACCAGAACCTCAGCATGGCTAAGACTGCCCGCATGTACACACAGCCCATGCTGGAGATCTATGCCGACGACGTAACCTGCGCCCACGGAGCCACCGTAGGACAGCTCAACGATGCGGCCTTATTCTATATGCAACAGCGAGGCATAGATCAGCACGAGGCCAAACTCCTTCTTGAGTTTGCCTTTGTGGGTGAGGTGATCGACCAGATTAAGCTCGAACCTCTCCGTGAACGCCTCCACATGTTGGTGGAACATCGGTTCCGTGGCGAGTTGAGCAAGTGCGAGTGTTGTAAGTTGTGTAAATAAATAGAAAAGTTAATGGAGTTAAGACAAATGTCTGCTTACCCGTTTGACAGACTATTGTCTTTAGCCCCTAAAGAGCGAAGCGAATGCAATATTGCCCTAAACGTTTCAAGAATATGGAAAAACGTATTGCCGGAGGCTTCCGGAATGTCGTTTCGACTCTGCCGGCAGGCGTAAGCGGTGACGTGCGTCGTCCGGCGTCCGTGCGTACGTCGTTTGGTGTATGTGCATACGGCGTCCGGCGTCCGGCGTACGTGCGTACAGCGTTCGGTGTACGTCATCGGCAGAACGGAGAGCGGTGATGAAACGGATATAAAAGAAATGACGTAAAGATACTCTCCGACCGGAAAAGCGCAAAAACATCCGGACGAGTGGCTTGGAAACGATCAGGACAGGTAGCTGCCTGATGCCTGAAAAAAACGTACGGAAGACATTCAGGACAATATTGAGGCGAATGATAACCCCTCTAACTCTCTAACTCCAAATACCCTATGTTCGATATTAAGAAAATCCGTGAAGATTTCCCCATCCTGTCACGCATGGTTTATGGCAAGCCCTTAGTCTATCTTGACAATGGTGCGACAACCCAGAAGCCGCTTGTCGTGCTGGATGCCATGCGTGATGAATATCTCAATGTGAATGCCAACGTGCATCGTGGTGTACACTGGATGAGCCAGCAGGCTACCGAGCTTCACGAGCAGGCCCGCGAAACCGTGCGCCGATATCTCAATGCGGCGAAGACCACAGAGATCGTGTTTACCCGTGGTACCACCGAGGGGCTGAACCTCGTTGCCGGTTCTTTCTGCGAGGAGTTTATGCAGGAAGGCGATGAGGTTATCATCTCTGCTATGGAGCACCATTCCAACATTGTGCCGTGGCAGTTGCAGGCACGCAAGAGGGGCATCGTGCTTAAGGTCATCCCGATGACCGATGACGGCATGCTCGACATTGAGGCTTACGAGAACCTCTTTACCGAGCGTACGCGTATCGTGAGCGTAGTGCATGTCAGCAATGTGTTGGGCACGGTGAACCCTGTGGAAGAGATGATCCGCATTGCCCATCTGCACGATGTGCCCGTGGTGGTCGATGGGGCGCAGAGCGCACCCCACTTCAAGGTCGACGTGCAGGCAATGGACTGCGATTTCTTCGTCTTCAGCGGTCACAAGGTGTATGGTCCTACGGGTATTGGCGCGTTGTATGGCAAGGAGAACTGGCTCGACAAGTTGCCACCCTATCAGGGAGGGGGAGAGATGATCGAGCATGTGAGTTTCGAGCATACCACTTTCGAGCGTCCGCCACTGAAGTTCGAGGCCGGAACACCCGACTATGTAGCGACCCACGGACTGGCCACGGCCTTGAATTATGTTACTGATTTAGGACTTGACAATATTGTGAAGCACGAGCGGCAACTCACGAGGTATGCGCTGACACGTCTCAACGAGGTAGAGGGAATGAAGATTTATGGAGTAAACGCCATAAACCCTTTCGATCGAGAGGCCGTCATTTCCTTTAATATTGCCAACATCCACCACATGGATCTCGGCACGTTGCTTGATCGTCTCGGCATTGCCGTGCGCACAGGGCATCACTGTGCGCAGCCCCTGATGGAGCGCCTCGGCGTGCTTGGCACCGTCCGCGCCTCCTTTGCTCTTTACAACACTAAGGATGAAGTCGATATGCTCGTAGAGGGGATAGAGCAAGTTCGGAAAATGTTTTGAGTATTCCCCCTTTCCTCTTTCATCAAGCGGAGGGAGATAAATCTTTGCTTCTATGCTTAAAGCCCATTATTTTCCCGGTATGATTGAGGCGGGATGCGACGAGGCCGGCCGCGGATGTCTGGCCGGAAGTGTCTATGCAGCAGCCGTCATTCTGCCACCCGACTATACCAATACGATGCTCAACGACTCCAAGCAACTCACCGAACGTCGCCGTTATGCACTGCGTGAGCAGGTCGAGCGCGATGCCGTGGCATGGGCAGTGGGTGTGGTAACAGCCGACGAGATAGATGAAATCAACATCCTTCATGCCAGTTTCTTGGCCATGCACCGGGCTATCGATCAGCTCCGCGTGTGTCCCGAAGCGCTGATCATCGACGGCAACCGCTTCGATCCCTACAAGCCTGTCGGTGTCGATGCGAGAATGCTCCGTGCCAAGCGGGTGCCTGTGCGTCCCGACGACCCCGGAATCCTGCCCTACCGGTGCATCGTGAAGGGTGATGCCAAGTATCTCTCCATTGCCGCGGCGAGTATCCTTGCCAAGACCTATCGCGACGATTACATGCTCTCCCTGCATGAAGAGTACCCCATGTACGACTGGAATCACAACAAGGGCTATCCCACGTACAAGCATTACCTCGGCATTGAGCAGCACGGCATCACGCCTTATCATCGCAAGAGTTACAATCTCTTTCGTAATCGGCAGCTCAAACTTGATTTCGATGGAGAAGAATAAGATACGCTTCGGCAAGTGGCTCGACCTTATCATGGTCATGATCGACGGCCGCAATCACACCGCTAAGGAGTTGGCAGAGGTGTTGGGTACCACCGCTCGCAACTTCTACTACACGCTCAACGTGCTGCGCGAGTATGGATTTATCATTATCCATGACCGTACCTATTACAGTCTCGACGCCCGCTCCCCCTTTTTTCAGATGATAGCCGATTCGGTCGATTTCACCGAGACGGAGACCATCTTCCTGCATGGTATGCTCAGTGCGGCACGCGACGACGACGCACAGGCCGCCCGTCTCAAACGTAAGTTGGAACGCTATTACGGCATAAAGATGTTTGCCAGCGAGACTTTTCGTCACAAGATACTGCATGTGGTTAATATCTTGGAGCGTGCCATCAAAATGAAGAAGTGCGTCATTCTTCATGGCTACTCCTCGCCCCACAGTCGCAGCGTCACCGATAGGGTGGTGGAACCCTTTCTCTTTCTGGGCGACAAAGAAGATATCCGTGCCTATGAGATCAAGACCAAGACCAACAAAACGTTTAAGATCTCACGCATCGAGAGCGTGGAACTGGTCGATACCCCTTGGTTCAATGAGGCGAAACACAAGCAGGCTTATACCGACATGTTCATGTTCAGCGGTGAGGATCGCTATCATGTCAAGCTGCGCCTCGACCGTCTTGCCCATCACCTCATGCTGGAAGAATATCCGCATTCGCTCCACAGCATGACGCCCGCCGGTACCGATTATTGGATATTCGAGACCGACTTGGTAAGCTATGTGGGTATCACCCGTTTCATTCTCGGCCTTTACGACAATGTGAAAATATTGGAAGGAGAGGGCTTGAAGGAGTATATACAGATTAAAATAGAAAGTCTCTCTTCTAATCTTTCCCCGGTGAGGGAAGGGGATGAACGGTAAATACAAGTAAGAATGATATAAAGGGAATCTTACTTTATAATGGGCATTTGAAGCCAAAGAGAGTGATATGCTAAGATAGGTATATTCTTTTCTTGTGAATATTTAGTCGTCTTTTAATCGTTTTTAGGGTATGTTTTTTACAGCAAATCTTTGCCAAACTAAAAAAATGGCGTAATTTTGCACACATCCATGGTATATGATGGCGGCATGAAGCTATGATAATATGGATGAGGCAAAGTGTCTGAGCCATGTTGGTCTGAGTGTCGTCTCACTATGAAAAGAACCGGAGATAACACCTTTTCTGATTGCTTTCACCCCTATTCCCTCACCAAAACCGACAGCTTCCTGCCCGTTTGGGCTTTAATGTATAACAATATACACTTTAAGATTATAATTTATGAAGAGAGTATTTACACTTCTTGCCCTTACGGCAAGCGTATTCTTGGCATCGGCTAAAGATTATACCGATGTTCTGGAAGTAAGCATCAACAACGTTGTCAGCGCCACGCAGACAGCCACTATCAGTCTCGATCAGCAGGCCAACGGCAAGTATTCGTTCTCACTGAAGAACTTTACGCTTAATATCGGAGGCCAGCAGACGGGTATCGGTACCGTTCAGGTAGACAGTGTTACGACCGTCAGCGGTGCCGGCGGACTCACCACCCTCATTGCCAATCAGACCATCAAGATCAAGGATGGCGACGGTGTGTCGCCCTCGGGTATATGGATTGGTGAGAGTCTGGGTGAAGTTCCGGTGCGCCTCGTGGCTGAGCAGCGGGGCGAAGAGCTCTATGCCGTGATCAACATTAACATGGCCGGGTTGGGGCAGAGCATCCGGGTGGTGTTCGGCAACGGCGGCTATCAGGTGCGCAACTCGGGCTTTGAGAACTTCCATAAGGAGAATACCACCATCGATGAGCCCAACAATTGGCACTCGTTCGCAAGCTGCACAGGCTCTTGGGCGAGCTTTGTCAGAGGCACGGCGCATACCTTTGTCTCCGGCGAGACGCGTCCCGGCAGCGCCGGGAGCCATAGCGTGATGGTGACATCCACTAGTATTATCGGTATCATTGCCAACGGAACCATCACCACCGGGCGTATGAACGCAGGTGCAATAAGCGCGACCGACACCCGAAACCATGCCCGGCTCGACATGAGCCTCACCGAAACCGATGCCAACGGCGACCCGTTCTATGCCGCCATCAACGGCCATCCCGACTCGCTCAGCGTGTGGGTGAAGTTTATTCAGGGCACACCCAGCGCCGCCCATCCTTACGCCACGGTGAGTGCAGCCCTCACCGACGGCACCTACTATCAGGATCCGCAAGACAAGACCTATACCAACGTGGCGGCCACGGCCAAGAACAACACCATCGCCACTGCCGGCGGCCGCTGGCAACGCATTGCCGTTCCTTTCAGCTATACCGCCAACAATGTAGACAGCAAGGCCATGCTCGTCACCATCTCGACCAATGCCGATGCCGGACAAGGCAGCATAGACACCCTCTATGTAGACGATTTCGAGTTGATGTACGGTCAGGATATTACCGTCAACGGCATCACCATCAACGGGCAGAGCCTTGAGCTGAAAGACACTATGGAGTATCGCAATATGGCGCAGGTGATCTATACGCCCGATATGATCAGCGTAGACACTAAGGCGGCCAAAGTGCTTACCACTGTCGAAACGACGACTGCGGGTACCGTGGCACATGTCACCGTGGCTTCCGATGATCTCAAAACATTCAAGACATACGTCATCAACATCAACGGCGCCACTACCGGCATCAGCACCGTAGATTCCGCCTCCGATGTGCCCGAAGTCATATACAACCTCCGGGGGCAGCGTGTCGACACCATGACGCCCGGCAATGTCTACATTGTGAAGCAGGGCGACAAGGTCGTGAAAGTATTGAAGAAATAAGAGATAGCTCCTTGTTTTGGAGCATTTTGTAAGGTTCGCCCACGCTCATGCCTTGTAACAGGCATGAACGTGGGCGAATATTTTCCACATCACATAAAATTTTTCAGACCTATACTTAATGCTCCTGCTTGGAGGTTCAGGTGTAAGAAATGATATGTAAGCATTTTCACAGAATCTTCAATTTCTGCTAACGTGCAATGCCCCACCTTTGTTATGCTGTAAACATATAGTCACATCATTTTTTTCTCCTAATAACTCTCAATCAGCCTGAAAATCACGATTTTTCCCCTTTCTCCATCAATTTTTGAACCGGGAATATTGAGTTCATCTTGCGATAGCTATGCTTTCGCTCTCCTGGAACGGCCTTATCGCGATGCGATCTCAATGCTTTCGCGACGCGATAACTATGCTTTCGCGATGCGAAACCACCCTTATCGCAACGTCGACAAATCTGATTTTTTAGGAAATATGGATATTCTTTTTGTAACTTGCTGATAATCAGTGAACATCAAAACCACCCCGATTTTTCACGATTTTCGGCTCAAATACCACCGGCTTTCAGGAAATAACGCTGTTTTTAAGATGCTTGTTGTATTATTTCAGTGCGAATTTTTGTTTCCCGGATGAAATCTTGTTGTGGTGAAAACTTCATTTTTTGCCATATTCTTTTCCCTTGTCTGCTCACGACGACCAAGATTTCGTTTCCTGAATCAGCTTTCGAGGCACATGGGGCACCGTCTGCTGCAGGTTAATTTTTGTATTATCCACACGTCTTCCTCCTTTTCACATTTGATAAATGTTGAGCCAAAATAATGTTGGTTTTTTGCAAAATATATACTGGTTATCTTACAAAATATTATATTTTCGGGCTTTTTTCTACCAAAAATGAAACTTTTCTTCAATTTGTTTTGGTAGTTGCATAAATATTTTTTAACTTTGCACCTCACTTATTAGTAATTTATCACACATAATTAAATAGGGAGAATGTTTATGTTTAGAAAACTTTCAATGATTTTTATGGGGCTGTTCCTCTATGTAGGAATGGTGATAGCCCAGACGCAGGTCACAGGTACCGTCGTTGATGAGAACGGTGATCCGGTGATTGGCGCCGCTGTCCGTGTAGTGGGATCAAAGGCAGGAACTGTGACCGATGTAAACGGTAACTTCACCGTATCGGCCCCTGCCAACGCAGATCTAGAGGTGAGCTACATCGGCTTGCAGTCGCAGAGAGTGAAGGCCGGCCGCAATATGAATATCACGCTTACCGCTGCCGACAGGAGTCTGGACGAGGTAGTGGTTGTGGCTTACGGTACGGCCAAGCGCAATTCGGTGACCGGTTCGGTGACCGCCATCGATGCTAAAGACATCGAGAAGCACGTCGTGACCAATGCCGTTTCGGCTTTGGAGGGTAGTGCTCCCGGTATTCAGGTGAACAGTACCTACGGTGAGCCGGGTGCAGAGCCTACGGTTCGTATCCGCGGTATCGGAACGATCAACGGCAAGAACGACCCGCTGTATGTGGTGGACGGCGTTATTTACAACGGCAACATTTCCGACCTCAACCCTAATGACATTCAGAGCATGTCGGTGCTGAAGGACGCAGCTTCCGCAGCTCTCTATGGTAATCGTGCCGCCGCCGGTGTGGTAATCGTCACGACCAAGAGCGGACGTGGTTCCGACAAGCTGGACATGAACCTGCAGATCAACCGTGGTTGGTATTCGCGAGGCATTCCGGAGTATAACCGTCTGGGTGTGAAAGACTGGATGGAAAGCTATTGGCAGGCATTGAAGAATTATGCCATGACCGGTTCGCTGGGACTGAGTGAGACGGCTGCCGCTACATACGCCTCACAGCGCCTGATAAGTCGCGTGGTGCAGCGCAACATTTTCGATGCTGATAATACCTCATTGTTTGACTCCAATGGTAAGTTGACGGCCAATGTGCTCCCGGGTTACGACGACCTCGACTGGCAGGATGCCATCCAGCGCACGGGCAGCCGTGAGGAGTATAGCCTATCAGGCTCTTACTCCAACAGTAAGACCAACGTGTATTCCTCTATCAGTTATATGAATGAGAAAGGTTATGTGATCGCCACCAACTATAAGCGTTATACTGCTCGCGTGAACGCCGAGTTCATCCCCAACAAGTATATCAGGACAGGTGTTAACCTCAATGGTACGATATCCAAGCGCAACTATAATAGTACTGCGAGGGGAACATACTATGGAAATCCTTTCTACATCACCCGTTATATGGCTCCGGTCTATCCCGTGTATCTGCACAATTCAGACGGCAGCTATGCTTTGGATGAGAATGGCAATAGGCAATATGATACCACTTCGGCATACTTGAGCAACCGCAACATTGCCTACGAGCTGCGCAATGATAAGGATGAGCAGCGTCGTAACATGATCGATGCCACCGCATTCGTGACCCTCAACCTGCCTTACGACTTCAGCTTCACCGTGAGGGGTAATATGAATCACCGTACGCAGAACCGCACGAAATACAATAACCCCAATATTGGCGACGGCGCGACCAACAACGGCCGTCTCACCGCATACTCCTACGAGTATGAAGATTACATGATGCAGCAGCTCCTGAACTGGAGCCATGAGTACGGCAAGCATCATGTGGATGCGATGGTAGGTCATGAAAATAACGAGGCCGTAACTCGTATCGTCGAAGGAATGAACACCAATGCGGCTGTGCAAGGCATCATCGTGCTGAACAATTTCATCACCAACTCTTATCTCAACGGTTATGACACGGAGTACAGAACAGAGTCGTATCTGGCGCGCGCCCGTTATAACTATGATGAGAAATACTTCTTCGACGCATCGTGGCGTCGCGACGGCTCTTCCCGTTTCCATCCGAACAACCGCTGGGGCAACTTCTTCTCGTTCGGCGGAAGCTGGAATGCAAAGAAAGAAAACTTCATGAAGGACGTAAGCTGGGTGAACGACCTACGCGTGCGCGCCTCTTACGGTGAGGTGGGCAATGACGGCGGTGTAGGTATCTATGGCTATCAGGCTCTCTATTACATTGACAAGAACGGTGGCAGCGGCGCACTGCTGAAGCAGAGCCTCGGGGCTAGCGACATCAAGTGGGAGACAGCCCAGACCATCGACTTTGCCATCGAGGGCACTCTGTTCGACCGCCTGCACTTCTCTTTGGGCTACTATGACCGTCGTAACAAGGACCTGCTCTTTGCCGTGCGCCTCCCGTTGTCGGCCGGCTCATACGCCTACAGCGAGGATGACTATAACATGACCGTGACGAGAAATATCGGTACCATCAGTAACCGGGGCTTTGAGATAGCGCTCGACTATGACATCTTGAAGACTAAAGGATTCCGCTGGAATGCCGGAATTGATGCCACTTTCAACAAAAACAAGATTATCAAGCTGCCCAACGGCAACAACATCCTCAAGGGTCTCCATAACTATACGGAGGGGCGTTCCATTTATGACTTCTATACCTATCATTATGAGGGCGTGGATCAGATGACCGGCCGTGCGCTTTATCAGATTGACCCAACTAAGGTGACGGCGGCATCCTCGGCAGGTGAGCTGGTAACCATCAATGGTGTCAACTATACCACCGACACCACCTACGGCCTTCGCGATTTCCGTGGATCGGGTGCTCCGGATGTCTACGGCTCTTTCCACACTGACTTTGGATGGAAAGGCATCAGCCTCTCGATGATGTTCACCTATTCTTTGGGTGGTCAGGTCTACGATGCTGCTTACAAGTCGTTGATGTCTACAAACTCGATGGATAGCGGTTCTGCCTTGCATGCGGACGCCTTGAAATCGTGGACGGTTATTCCCGACGGTATGACCGCAACTTCAGCCGACCGTATCAATGCCACGGGTATACCCGCGCTCGACTTCAACCGCAGCTCTTACAACAATGCGACCAGTGATCGTTGGCTCACCAGTGCTTCTTATCTGGTGTTTAAGAACTTTAGCTTGGGCTATGACCTGCCCAAGTCATGGCTCAGCTGTTTGGGCGGTGCGGTATCTGGTGTAGCTGTGAAATTAAGCGCGGAGAACCTCTTTACCCTCACTTCACGCAAGGGTCTGAATCCGCAGTTGAGCTTTACCGGCGTGGCCGAGGATACCGACGAAACGTACGATACCTATGTCACCGCCCGCGTGTTCAACATCGGTTTATCAGTGAATTTCTAAACGAAGACATTAGTAAGATATGAAAATATTCAGTTATATAATTGCAGGTTGCCTGTTGGCTGGTACTACAGCACTGACTTCCTGCAGCAGCGATTATCTTGATACCACTCCTTCGGAATCGGTAACAAGGGAAACAACTCTGTCGACGGCAGAAAATATCTACTCTGCCCTCAACGGCATAGCCAAGACAATGTCCACCCAGCAATATTCTTGGACACAGGGATGCGCCGGTGAAAACCGCATCTTCTCCATTTATGAGAACTATCCCAGTCAGAACTATCTGTATAATGCGTATGCAAGCGGATGGGCGCCAATCATGAACTTGCGCTACTCACAGCGCAACAGCACCTCCTACGATGCTTATCCGTGGTACTACTATTATACCATCATCAGTCAGGCCAACACCATTATCGCCAACGTAGACAATGCTACCGGTGACGATAATCTGAAGAACTATGACAAGGCGGCAGCTCTGACTTTCCGTGCTTATGCTTACGAGAAGTTGCTGCATTACTACTGTCCGCGCTGGCAAGACAGCGGCGAGGGCGACACGGCGAGACTGGTGCTCCGCCTCGACGAGTCGACCGGCTCGCAGGCAGCCTCCAGCATGAAAACTGTCTACGCCCAAATATATACTGATCTTGACTCGGCCATCACTCTCTTCAGCGGCAGCAGTTACTCGCGTTCCTCTTCAGAGATATGGATTCCTAACATCAACGTGGCGCACGCCGTCTATGCCCGTGCCGCCCTCACCAAGCAGGATTACGCCACGGCCTTGAGCCACGCCACATCGGCACGCAGCGGTTATGACCTGATGAGCAATTCCGATTATCAGGCCGGATTCTGCAAGCCTACCAGCGAGTGGATCTTCGGCAGCTATGGTGACCCTACGGAGAACCTTTGGTATTGGAGCTACGGTACGCAGTTCTCGGCCAACGGTTACATTGCAGGTAGGACTTGGTATGGTGCCGGCCAGATGAACAGTGCCTTGTCAGACCTGTTCCCTGACACCGACATTCGCATGCATCTCTTCCTGACCGGTGACAAGATAGGGTGGGGCGACAGCACGGCTGTCGACCTTGACGGCAGCACAGACTCTACGGCCTACGCTTTGGCCGTGGCTTACATGGATAGTATCCATGCTGCTTACTCAAGCACTTATGCTGATTTGTATGCAGGCTCTAAGGCTTCCAAGTATTTATATATGGGTTCGCAGTGGAAGTTCTTGGTATTCGATACTCCGGGTGTAGGCTATTTGCCGTTCATCCGTTCATCCGAGATGCTGCTGATCGAAGCAGAGGCCAACTACTTCTTGGGCAACACGTCAGCTGCGCAGGCAAATCTCGTCGAGCTGAACGCTACTTCCGGCCGCGATGCCAGCTATACCTGTACCGTGACAGGTGATGACCTCTTCACCGAGATTCGCAACTACCGTTCGTTGGAACTCTGGGGCGAAGGCTTCGGATTCAGCGACTGGAAACGTTGGAACCTTGCACTGGACAGGACAACCGGCAAGAATGTTGATGACCCGATAAAAGTTACTGTTGCTGCCGACAATGCCAACTGGACATGGGTCATTCCTCAGTTCGAGTCTGACTATAACGACGCATTTAAGAACACCGCTTCATCGAACTGATCGTCGCATCGACACGTTATCGATGAGAGGGTGTGCCGGAATAAACGAATAAGAGAATAAAAGAATAATCGCTTCGCTTAGAATAAAAGCCAAATGCCGGATAAACATCCGTGTATTTGGCTTTATTCGTGCATCGAGTAATGGCGGTTATTCTTTTATGCTCTTATTTCTTTCCGGCACACTCTCTTATTAGACTTCATATTATATGCTGCATGTTTTGTGTAGCGAAAGTTGCGCAATGTTTTCCACATCTCCAAGATTTTTCGCTTATTTCTGCATTGAGATATGGCTCGCTTCAGCTAATCCGATGAAGCAGCCACAGGTCGAAGAACTTATCGTACACGACGTATGCACCATCTTCTTGGGTGATGAAATCTTTTTCCAAAAGCGCTTTCACGGCCGATCTGACGGCACTTGCCGACGGCAGCCGGTATTTATGGACAAACAATCCGCTTGTGACGTTTCTCGCTTTGCGCTCCGCACAGACAGCCCTCAGCACCAGCTGCTGTTTCTCGGGCATCTGTCTGAGCAATGCTTCGTAGGTGTCGGATGCCATGTTGAGATGGTCTGCAATCGCCTCATCGACCATAGACGGCGTGCAGATAGAGCCTTTCGGCGTCTTTAAGAACAGCAGATTCATCGTCTTCTGCACGTATTGCGTGATGGCATCAAACCGTTGGAACAGCATTTGCGGCACTTCCGGCGACAGCTTCTTGCGATGCTCCTCGAATTTCCTGATGGCAAAGGCGGTGTATTTGGCCAAATCGAGGGTCTTGAGATTCATTATTGTAACCTGCTGATAGAATGGACGTGACGGCGACAGAAACATTTCTGCCATCAGATGGCGTTGCGAGCCGGAAAAGATGAAATGGGCATTGGTGCACTGCTGTATGTAGGTGCGGAGCAGCGCCTCTATGTTTGGGTCTTTGTAATTGCTGATTTGCTGGAACTCGTCGATGGCCACCAGACATGGCTTGTCTGCCCGAGACAGATAGCCGAATATCTCGTCGAGAGTAGTCTTCGGGTTGCTGAATGTGCCAAGCCCGATTCCCCAAGTGGGTTGTCCGTTGATATCGAAACCTATCTCAGACCTCAGCGACGACAGGGCAGAGATGAATTGCTCCCACGCCACTTTCCCTTTGGGCTTCAATTCATCGAGTATGGCCTTGCCAAACATATTCACCATGTCGTGCACAGAGTTGGTCGAATATATGTCTATGACGAATGTGTAGTAGCGTTGTTGTATCTCCGGTTGCTGAAAACAGTGGTGTATGAGCTCTGTTTTCCCGATTCTTCGCGGCGAAATCAGTGCCATATTATTCTCGTTGGTCAGCTGTTCGATGATGGTGCGGGTCTCTTCCACGCGGTCGCAGAAATATTCCGGGCCGGCATAACCGTTGGTTACAAAAGGATTCTTCATGTCTCTTAATATGTTGATTATGTGGCAAATATACGCCTTTTTTGCGATATTGCCAAAAGATGGCAATCATTTTATGGCAATGGCATGTAGTGGCGGGATGAGAACGTGGCGGGCGGGCAGAGAAAAAATCATTGCTGCCTGCTAAAATCCGGGTGGAAAAGGCAAGTTCGTGCGGCTGCGCTTACGCCCTCTGCCCATACGTTTTGCCGTAGCTTCCCGCTCCGGTGGCGACGTTCGGCGTTCGGCGTACGTGCGTATCTCGAACGGTGTACGCACGTATGGCGTTCGGTGTACGTGTGTACGGCGTACGATGTACGCCGACAACAGGATGAGAACGGTGTGCCATTTGGTGCACGCAATGCTTGGATAAGCCCCTTTTGGGCAGCAGTGCTCGTAGGCATGATGTGTAGAGATTTTCGAGTCGAAGATTCGTGTTCGGCAGACAGCAGCAAGGAAAATGCAAAATAAAATTATGGTTTTGTAGGGCGATTAGCCTTAATTTGTGTATATTTGTCCACATTTATTTCATTTATTGATGTAACAAAACAGTATGAGAAAGTTATCTTTGACTTTATCCCTTTGCATGATTACCTTATGGGTGCTGGCCATTCCGGCCAAGCGCGGAGTATGGACAACGGTACGGCTCGCCGATGGTACGGAGCTGCGCGTAGAGGCGCGGGGCGACGAACACGTGCGTTATTGGCAGGCAGTCGACGGCACCTGCTATGTGAGGGTGCCCGGAACCGATGTCTATACGCAGGTCGATGACAAGAGCCTGCAGCAGACAACGTACGCCAAGCGGGCACGTATGGTTGCTGCGGCGCAGCGGAAGGCCAGCCAGCGGCATTATGCCTACAAGCAGAAATCTATCTTTCAAGGGCAGAAGAAAGGGCTTATCATTCTCGTACAGTTTAAAGATCGCCAGTTCTCCATGAGCAATCCACAGGAGCTGTACAGGCGCATCGCCAATGAGGAAGGGTATAGCGAAGGCGACTTTCAGGGTAGCATCAAGGATTATTTCCGTGCGCAGAGCGGCGGGCAGTTTGAAATAGACTTCGACGTGGCAGGCCCTGTCACCCTCGATAAGCCTTATTCTTATTATGGCAACAATGGTGAGGCGCTGTCGGGCGAAATGATTCGCGATGCCTGCATAGCGGTGGATGCCACCATCGACTTCACGAAGTACGACTGGGACGGAGACAGGGAAGTGGAAGAGGTCTATGTGCTCTATGCCGGATACGGTCAGGCCGATTACAATCCGAATGATGACAGGCTCATCTGGCCGCACATGTTCAGCCTCAGCAGCTGCTCTCCTGCCATCAATCTCAGGCTCGATGGCGTGAAGATCGACATCTACGCCTGCTCCAACGAACTGAACTTTAAGTCGCAGGTGTCTGGCATCGGCACTTTCTGCCATGAGTTTTCCCATTGTATGGGGTTCCCGGATATCTACGACGTGGGCGAAAAGTCCGACAATTTCGGTAAAGACGAGTGGGACCTTATGGACTATGGCAACTATAATGGCGATGGTTATTGCCCTGTGGGCTATTCGGCTTACGAGAAGATGGTGTGCGGATGGACGGAACCGGTCGAGCTGACGACCGACACGACCATAACGGATATGAAGCCCATCAGCGACATGGGGCAGACCTATGTCATCTATAACCAAGCCAACCGCAATGAGTTTTACACCCTTGAGAATCGCCAGCACAAGGGCTTCGATCGTTATCTGGCAGGGCACGGACTGCTTGTGGGCTATGTCGATTACGACGAAGCGGCGTGGGCTGCCAATGCGGTGACGGTGACGGGCGAGCTATACAATGGCTACACCAACAGCCATCCGCGCCTCACCATCATTCCTGCCGACAACAGCCGGTCTCGCTATAGTGTGGAGGGCGATGCCTATCCCTATAACGACAACGACAGCCTCACCAATCTGTCTGTACCTGCTGCCACGCTCTACAATGCCAACAGCGACGGCCGCAAGTACATGAATTGCAGCATACTGCGCATCACGGAGCATGCCGACAGCACCATCTCGTTTGAGTTCAAGGCCGTTGCTGATACTGGTTCCGGCAACAACAGTGTGCCTGCCGAAGGCCGGTTGCTCTACGAATCGTTCGACAAGTGCAACGGTACGGGTGGCAACGATGGGCAATGGGGCGGCAAAGTAGCCGCTTCCGCATTCAGCCCCGACCTCTCGGGATGGTTGTTTGGGAAAGGATATGGTGGTGACAGATGTGCCCGATTCAATACGGGCGGAAGCCATGCCATTGTGCTCTCGCCCGCATTCACCCTTCCCGGCGATACGGTCACCCTCACCTTCAACGCTGCCTCATGGGCTAACGCCGTTGCCAACCTCTATGTGGAATTGAGCGGCAACGCCCAATTCGTCACCATCAATGGTACCGATAGCCGTGTACTGATACAGCCGGAAAAGGGGGCATGGTCTACCCACAGCATGAAAATCGTGGGTACGGGCGTTACAAGGCTCGCTTTCGACTCATCCTCCCGTTTCTTCCTTGATGAAGTATTGGTGTTGGCAAAGGTCACTACGGGTATCGGCACAACGATAGCGGGCGTAAACAATGCAACCGGTTCGCACCGCATCTATAGCATCAGCGGGCAGTATATGGGTACCGATCTGCGCACCTTGCCCCGCGGTATCTATATTGTGAATGGTAAGAAAGTGGTGAAGTGAGAGATTTCTCTGCGGAACTAACAATTGCCCGCACTTTCTTTGCCGTGCGCAGAAAAGGTAGTAACTTTGTACGTTGGAGAAAGTAAAAAGATATAAAGCATTATGCCGGACGACGGCGGTAAACAAATGGAAGTAACCATAAACGAATCTTGGAAGCACTATTTGGCGGAAGAGTTTGACAAACCATACTTTGCGAAACTCACCGCTCTGGTGCGCGAGGAGTATAAGAATGGTGCCTGTTATCCTCCGGGCAGACTGATATTCAATGCCTTCGACCTATGCCCGTTCGATAAGGTAAAGGTGGTGATTATCGGTCAGGATCCCTATCACGAGCCGGGGCAGGCGATGGGGTTGAGTTTCTCGGTGCCCGAGGGCATCACAATGCCGCCTTCGCTGGTCAATATCTTTAAGGAGATAGAGGATGATCTCGGCACTACGGCACCGGGCAACGGCGACCTCACGCGATGGGCAGAGCAGGGTGTGCTGCTGCTCAATGCCACGCTCACGGTGCGTGCCCATCAGGCCAACAGTCATCAGACGTTGGGGTGGGATACTTTCACCGATGCTGCCATCAGAGCATTGAGCGCTCATCGGCAGCACATCGTCTATATGCTTTGGGGCGGCTATGCCCGCAGCAAACGGTATCTGATCGATACACAGCATAACCTTATCTTAGAGTCGGTGCATCCCTCTCCGCTGTCGGCAAACCGTGGCGGCTGGTTCGGGCAGCACCAGTTCTCAAGGTGCAATAAGTATCTCTCTTCTCACAATATTGAACCTATACGGTGGTAATTTGGGAGTAGAAGGAGTTAGGGAGTTAAAGACAGATATGTTCGATTAACGTTAGACGGAGTGCTGTCTTTAACTCCCTTAACTCCTCTAACTCCCTTAACTCCTAAAAGAAATGCTCCATATCATCCAAGTGGGGAGCGTATTGGTTTCCCCCGATATATTTACCGAGAGGTTCTGTTGTGACCTCGACGCCTGCAAAGGCGAATGTTGCATAGAGGGTGATGCCGGCGCGCCGGTGACCCTCGATGAGATCGGCTATATAGAAGAAACGTTGGATGAGGTGTGGGGAGACTTGTCGGCCGGCGCACAGAGCGTCATCGACAAGCAGGGCGTGGCATACAGCGACAGAGATGGCGACTTGGTGACGAGCATCGTGAACGGTAAGGACTGTGTGTTCACCTGCTATCAGGACATCAAAGACTTTGGCGATGGGCATATCATACCCAACTGTTGCCTGTGCGCTTTTGAGCGAGCCTATCGTGCGGGAAAGACCGACTGGTGCAAGCCTATATCATGTGCGATGTATCCTATACGTGAAAAAATGTTTGGCAATGGGCTCATAGGATTGAACTATCACCGCTGGGACATTTGCAAGCCGGCAGTGAAAAAAGGCCGGGAACTGAATCTGAGGGTCTATGAATTTCTAAAAGAACCCCTCATACGACGCTTCGGAGAGACGTGGTATGAGGAGTTATGTGCGGTAGGCGGACAGTTGAAACTGCAGGGCTACTGATTTTTTCTAAATGCCGAAGGGCTCATCCCAACATGTTCCTTGAAGTATTTTCCGAGGAAACTCTGATTGGGGAAGTGCATCGCGATGGTAATCTCCTTGATGCTTTTGGTACTGTTTTTCAAGAGATGACGCAGTTCAATAATCACATAACTGTCGATCCACTCGTTGGGCGACTGCCGGCTCGCCTGCTTTACGGTCTCGGAGAGATATTTCGGTGTGATGCTCAACTCCTTGGCATACCACAGTACGCGACGTTCTTGCCGGAAGTGACGCTCTACCAAACGAATGAAATCCATGAAGATCTTTTCCGATCGGGTGCTGACAGCGGTCTCTCTCTGTTGCAAGTGCCATATCGTATCGGCGGTATCATAGATGAGCGATTGGATGAGCGACCGCACGGTGTCGCGGCGAAAGCGGTGTTCCACGTCTTCCATCTTGGCTTTGATGATGCTGAGATAGCCCATGATGTTCTGCTTGTTGGCTTCAGAAAGTGTGAGCACAGGGTGGGTGCGCGAGAAGGTGAAGAGGGTGGATAGTTCGTGTACGCCCGAGAGCACCGACTGGAAGAAAGGCTCTGAGAGGGCAATGCACATAGCGTGGGTCTGCGGAGCAATGGCTTTTAGTTCGACCACCTGACCTGCACCGATGATGATAATGTCGCCGGCTTGTACGGTTTGGGTGATGGTATCTACGCTGTATTCCACGCGTCCGTCTACGCAAAGGCCAAGAAAGAGGCAGCCCATGCGTTTGGGCACGGTGGGTAGGTCGGATTCCTCCAAATGTTCTACCAGTATGATTTCGTCGTCAATGCAACTGCCTGTACCGGCTTGACGGATGCTTTGCACGGTGATGTTTGGGAGGTCGGGGGTGCTCATAATCATGATGCTTGATGTTTGTATGATGCTTTGTATGGGTCTGTAAGGAATCCGGAGAGGAAGCTATTCATAGAAATGATAGAACCATACAGGTGCGATTTCGACGGCTTCAATGCCGACTATCAGCTCTTGCTTGAACCGTTCGTCGCCCGAAATGGTGACGCGGCGATAATCGTTGAGCCGAAAGCGAGGAAAAATCTGTTCGTCGAGTGCGCCGCTGCAGATATATTCAGTATCGCCGACTGTCATGCGCTGCCCCTTGCGCGCCTCTCGCAGGGTGACCCTGATAAGGCCATGAAAGCTTTCACCGAAATCGTATTCCACGCCATCTTTGAGCAGATTGAAGAATCTGTAAGGTCTTCGCTTGGTGATCTTGACAGCCTGATAGGCACCGGAACAATAGGTGACGGATTGCAGTTGGGTATTCGTGACTTGTTGTGCACCTATCCAAAGGGCTGGATCGAAGCACGCGGCACCCCATGTCTTATTATGCAGTCGGCCGTCAATTTGTTCGTTCCCATCAACAGTCAGAGATGAGTTGGCTTGACGGCAGAGCCAGTTGGCGTCGCTGTTGTAGGTGAAAGGCGTACCGTCGGCATACTCGCCATAGAACGAAACGGATATCTGCTTGTGGTCAAGATGTGGGGTGGAAGGTGAATAGAGCACAGCTATTACATTGGTATCATTACGCAGATACCGGGTAACATCGAAAGTCATCGATACGGGATGGTGGGAATAAGGCTCTCGGGGAGGATAGAAGACGGCAATGCCAACGTTGCATTCGTTGATATAGAGCTTGAAATATCCGGTGGAAGCGATGGTGACGAAAGCATTTTCAGCCCTGCTGTTCGTGAGATAAGTCTGGCGAAACCAGATGTGCGACAGGCTGTCTGGCTTGGGTACAGATATCCAATACGTATTGAATTCTTGTGCAAAAGAACTCAAAGCGCATAGATACAGGAGCCAAAATAGGACATGCCGCTTCATCATTCGTATCACTTGATTATCTTACGAGACCAAATTTTATTCTTCTTGACCTTGATTTGTTCGGTTTTACCATTATATTTCAGTGTGACTTTCCCATCTGTTGCAGCTGTGAGAGACACGGAGGTAACTTTGCCATCCTGCCAACTGAAGTTCACCTCATATCCTCCGCGCGCCTTAAGGCCGCTGATCTGACCCGACGACCATGTCATGGGTAGGGCAGGGAGCAGTTCTATAATGCCGCCCTTACTCTGCATCAGCATCTCGCAGACACCTGCCGTACCGCCGAAATTTCCATCGATTTGGAATGGCGGATGAGCATCGAAGAGGTTGGGAAAGGTACCGCCATGCTGACTTCGGGTGTTCTTGGGGTCGACATAGGTGAGCAGTTTTCGATAAACCTCGTATGCTTTGCTGCCGTCGTGAAGTCGTGCCCACAGGTTGATTCGCCATCCGGTACTCCATCCTGTAGTTTCCTTGCCTTTGATGTCAAGGCTTTTGGCAGCAGCTTTGGCTAACTGCGGTGTGCTGGTCGGGGTGATCTGATGACCCGGATAAAGACCGAAGAGGTGGCTTTGATGGCGATGTTGGAAATCTTCGTCATCCCAATCATAATACCATTCGTTGATGTCGCCCGAATGTCCGATGGTATAAGGGTGCAGTTTGTCTATAGTCTGGCGTAGCGTATCTTGGTAGCTTTCGTCAATACCAAGGATCTTTGCGGCTTCAAGGGTGTTGGCAAACAGTTCACGCAGGATGGCCAAGTCGGCTGTTCCGCCATACATCGTTGCTCCCTTATAGCCTTTATCAGTGATGTAATAAGCCTCGGGCGATGTGGCGGGGGCAGTGAAAAGCTCGCTGGGATTGTCAGGATTAGGTGTCAACCAGTCGAGCATGAAGTCACTGGCACCTTTCATCAGGGGATAAGCTGTGTGGCTGAGATAGTCGTTGTCTCGCGTGTAGAGGTAATGGTCATATACGTTTTGCATGAGCCATGCGCCGCCCATGTTCCAATTGCTCCATGTGGGACTCTCGTTTTTCTCCCCCACGGGATTGGTCATCGCCCATATGTCTGAGTTGTGTCCGCAGCTCCAACCTCGTCTGATACCGTAATAATTCCATGCGTTTCGTGCTCCGGTTTTTGCCAGATTCTGCGTAAAGGAAGCGAGAGGAGTGAACATTTCTGACATGTTGGCCACGTCGCAGGGCCAGTAATTCTCTTCCAAGTTGATGTTGATGGTATAGTTTCCGCGCCACGGCGCCCACAGTTTGTCATTCCACAATCCCTGTAGATTGGCGGGAACACTCGGTGTGCGCGAACTGGAGATGAGCAGATAGCGCCCGTATTGGAAGTAAAGCGTTTCGAGATACTTATCCTGCCGGAGGTCTGTGCCATAGTTTTTCAGCATGGCCTCAGTGGTCATGGTATGGTTATATTGTTGTCCGTCAAGCGAGAATTTCACACGGTCGTAAATGTTTTGATAATCTTTGAGGTGGCGTTGCAGGAGGTCTGCGTATGTGTAGTTCATCAAATGCCAAGCTTCATCCATCGCATTCTCGATGTAAGGTGCGCCTTCTGTCACGGGGTGCTTGTCGAAACCATTGAAACTCGTCTCGTTGACAAAGTAGAGTACCGCCTCTGTCGCCCGATTGATGGTAAGGCTGCTGTCGGTTCGCTCTACTGTTCCGCCGGTGTTTTTCACCTTGATAATCGAACAGAAATGGATGGACTCCTTCGGGTCGCCCATTGCGCTGCCGGTCATGGTGAGCTGTCGGTCTGATGTCTTCACGCCATGCAGCACCTGTGAATTGAGCATAATACTATAATTGAGTGTACCGGGTTGGGATGCTTTGAGACGGATAGCAATTACCTTGTCGGGGTTGGAGGCGAAGTATTCACGGGTAACTGTGACGCCGTTGCGGGTATAGCGGTCGTGGCATACGGCGCTGTCGAGACTCAGCTGACGGTAGTAATTGCTCGTTGCGCCGACATTGAGATCAATGAGGCGCAGCGTTCCTAATGGCTGATAGTATTGTGAATTATGCCCTTGCACATTGAGTTGCAGAGAATCGGCAAGTTGATAATCCTCTTTAAACAATGCTTTCCTGATTTCGGGAATCCAATGGTGAGCCGTGCTGTCGATGGAAAGGTCGACCGGCTTGCCCGTCCAGAACGTAATGTCGTTGAGGTATATCGTGTTGATATCGGTGCCTCCATAGACAAGTGCTCCCAGCTTACCGTTACCGATGGGTAATGATTCTTCGAAGATTTCGGCCGGCTTGTCATACCATAAGCGCATGGGCAGTTGTTGAGCATGTGTGGTGAAAGTTGCAATAAGGAGTGGGCAGATAAGCAAAAGTCTATTCATAAAGTGAACTGTTATCAGGTAGATACTTGGAAAAAGGATAGCAATGGGATAGAAAAAAGTCTTCTCCGCCCGATGGATGTTTGGCAGGCAGACATCCATCGGGCGGGAAGACCTGTTTGGAGAGTATGATATTTATGCGTCGATATTAGCGTATGCCGCGTTCTCCTCAATGAAAACGCGACGAGGCTCCACATCATCGCCCATAAGCATGGAGAATATTTCGTCGGCTTCGGCAGCATTCTCGATTGTGACCTGCTTGAGAAGGCGGGTGTTAGGATCCATTGTGGTCTCCCAGAGCTGGTCGGGATTCATCTCGCCCAAACCTTTGTATCGTTGGGTGTGGATGCTCTTGCTCTCCTCTTCACCGTTGGCATACTTCTCGAAGAAGGCCAGACGCTGCTGCTCGTTATAACAATATTCGCTGGTCTTACCCTTATAAGTGCACTTATAAAGAGGTGGAGTGGCAATATACAGATGGCCCTCTTCAATCACCTTAGGCATGAAACGGAAGAAGAGCGTCATGATGAGCGTGTCGATGTGGGAACCGTCGACATCGGCATCGGTCATGATAATGATCTTGTCGTAACGCAGTTTGTCGATGTTAGCCTCGCGGTCGTCTTCTCCCTCAACGCCGAAACGCACACCGATACTTTGGATGATGTTCATCACAGATTCAGCTTCAAACACACGGTGCCACTGCACTTTCTCCACATTCAATATCTTTCCGCGCAGTGGAAGAATGGCTTGTGTATAGCGGTCGCGCCCCTGCTTGGCCGAGCCGCCGGCCGAGTCTCCCTCGACAAGGAATATCTCGCACTGCTTGGGGTCTTTGTTGGAGCAGTCGGCCAACTTACCGGGCAAGCCGCCTCCGCTCATCACGCTCTTGCGCTGCACGCTCTCACGGGCTTTCCGGGCGGCAATACGCGCAGTAGCGGCCAGCACTACTTTCTCGCAAATCAGCTTAGATTCGGTGGGATGCTCCTCCAAGTAATTGCTCAAAGCCTCACCCACAGCCTGATTCACAGCACCTGTCACCTCGCTGTTGCCTAACTTGGTTTTGGTCTGACCTTCAAACTGCGGCTCTGCCACCTTGATGGATATCACGGCGGTGAGACCCTCACGGAAGTCTTCTCCTGCAATCTCTATCTTAGCTTTCTCGATTTGCTTGGAAATCTGAGGGTCGGCATCCGCATAGTTTTTCAGTACGCGGGTGAGTGCCTGCCGAAATCCTGTGACATGCGTACCGCCCTCGATGGTATTGATGTTGTTGACATACGAGTGCAGATTCTCCGAATAATCGGTATTGTACATGATGGCCACCTCAATGGGCAAGCCCTGCTTTTCGGTCTTCAGATAGATCACATCATTGAACAAATGGGTGCGATGACGATCCACATAGCGCACAAATTCTTTCAGTCCGTCTTCGGCATGGAACACCTCCTGACGCGTCTTACCCTCCTCGTTGGGGCGAAGATCGGTGAGCGTAATCCTAATGCCGGCATTCAGATAGGCCAACTCGCGCATACGACGAGCGATGATATCATACTGAAAAGTAGTGGTGGTGAACACTGTCGGGTCTGGCCAGAACTGCTGCCGGGTACCCTGCTTGTCAGTCTCGCCAATCTGCTTCACGGCATAGAGAGGTTTGCCTTGCTCATACTCCTGCTGGTAAATCTTTCCGTCACGGAACACCTGCGACTTCATGTGGGTAGAAAGAGCATTCACACAACTGACACCCACGCCGTGCAAACCGCCGCTGACCTTGTAGGAGCCCTTGTCAAACTTACCTCCGGCGTGCAGCACGGTCATCACGACCTCAAGCGCGCTCTTGTGCAATTTCTTATGTTCGTCTACGGGAATGCCACGTCCGTCGTCCTCGACCGTACATGACCCGTCTTCGTTAATCGTCACTGCTATATTCTTGCAGAAGCCGGCCATGGCCTCATCAATAGAGTTGTCTACCGTTTCGTTGATGAGATGATGGAGACCTTTCTCGCTGATGTCACCGATATACATCGCCGGACGTTTGCGCACGGCCTCAAGGCCTTCCAGCACTTGAATGTTGGAGGCCGAATAATTTTCTGCCTGATTTAGATTCTCTGCCATTTGTAAATGTTTGAATGTTATTATGCAAAGATACTAAAAAAACGGCATACGTCGAAATATTTAAGAGGTAAAATTCGCTAATATTGTTGATAATAATCATCGGTTTTATGAGGGTGTATATTACGCTAAATTCGTATCTTTGCACGAGAAATGAATTTCAGGCATATCCTCATAATCGCGATACTCTTCCTGCCGGTACCGGTCGCCGTGGCAGAAGACTTTTTCGGTACAAGCGGATTTAAGTTTGTGCAGCGAAAAGGCGAGGTGTCATATTCGGCGGAGGTGGAGTTTCCTGTCTCGGGAAACGCGAAGGCTTTGCAAGAGGTGAAGACTTGGATATGCAATGTTTTGGAGGTCGATATGCCCTCACGTCTTGAAGAATATACTTTTCGCGAGACATTGCTAAAAGCTTTTGATGAATACAAGGAGCAGGTGGATAGCGGAACGCGCCGTATTGAAATATTCCGGAGTTACGAAGATGAGCAGGTGGTGACGTTTCAATCACTGGTAGTCGATAGAGACAGTGCGGAATGGCGCAGCGAGGACTGTGCGTCGTTCAGCAAACTTGATGGGCACCGCATACAGGCAAGTGAGATTTTCAAATGCTCCGAACAGAAAATAAAGGAGCTGATGTGGCAGTTTCGCAACGGTCTGCCCGTAGATGTGTCTTCGCCGAAAGACCTCGTGGTGGGTGATGCCGGCTTTATTGACGGTTGGATTGTTGTCATTGGGCCAGCCCGTGGCTATACGGGTGCAACCTATCGTATACGTTATCAGGTGGCAGAACCGTATCTGCGAGGTTCGGGTAGGGGCGGTTATTATTGAGATACGGTTTTGGAAACTTTCTGTATGCAACCATACAAGTTAAGGTCATCACCCTTTCGGATAACGACCTTATATGTTTTAATAGGCAAGAAGCAGACTCTTAGCCGAGCTTGCTGATGTGCTGAGCCAAACTCGACTTCAGGTTTGCTGCCTTGTTAGCGTGGATGATATTTGTCTTGGCCAACTTGTCGAGCATTTTCTGAACAACCGGATACACCTTTACAGCCTCCTCTTTGTCAGTGATAGCACGCAACTTACGAACAGCATTACGCATAGTCTTTGCATAATATTTATTGTGCAGAGTCCTTGTCTTTGTCTGACGAATTCTCTTAACTGATGATTTGTGATTTGCCATCTTAAATTCTATTTATTTTTAATTTGCAGTCCCTAGGAGAGTCGAACTCCTCTTTAGAGAATGAAAATCTCTCGTCCTAACCGATAGACGAAGGGACCATAGTGCCCGTTAAGCGGGTGCAAAGTTAGTGCTTTTTGCGTTATCGGCCAAATTTTTAGGGATAATTTTTCTATAAGAGCCTGATTTTTCGTATTTTTGTCCTTGCATGGAAATTAAGACAAGAGCTATCGTATTGCATGCGCTCAAGTATGGCGACTCGCAGATGATTATCGACCTCCTCACACGAGAACAGGGGAGGGTGTCATTCATCTGTCATCTGCCTAAAAGCAATAAGGGTAAGCTCAAGAAGCAATTCTTCCAGCCGCTCACCCTGCTCGACATTGCCTACGACCATCGTGCCAACGCGGGGCTCCAGCGATTCAAGGACATACGGCTGACGCAACCTTTCTTTTCCATACCTTTCGACCCTTATAAGCTCTCCATCTCGTTGTTCATCGCCGAATTTCTGAACTATGCCACACGCGACGAACAACGCAACGAACTGCTCTATGAATATATCGAGCGTAGCATCGAGTGGCTCGACAATGTGGAATCGGCCTTTTCTAATTTTCATCTGGCATTCATGATGCGCCTCACGCGTTTCGTCGGCTTCTTCCCCAATCTGCATGACTACCGGCGCGGAGCATGGTTCGACTTGCGTAACGGACTGTTTACGCTCACTCATCCGTTGCATCCGGATTTTCTTGAGCCATCAGAGTCGGCGCGTGTCGACATTCTCATGCGCATGAGTTATGAGAATATGCACCTCTTTAAGATGAGTCAGGCAGAACGTAATCGCTGTACGGAGATTGTGCTCTATTATTATCGTCTGCATGTGCCGGGCTTTCCGGAATTGCGTTCGCCGGAAGTGCTGAAGACACTGTTTGTATGATGCCCTTTCCCATATACGCGTGCCTATAAGGTTATAGCGATTAGTTCGGAAATATCCTGACAAACACCCTCTGTAGAATTGCGTGTAGCAAAATTGAAAATCTTTTGTCCGAAATACGCGAAAATTGGAGGGGTATACGTAACCGCCGGAGCATCAGCGAGTTACGAGCAAAAAGTAAGAATATGCCATAGATATTCATCTTCTCGTCTTGCGATAGCACCCTTTTCGCATCGCGAAAGCATAGTTATCGCGATACGAGAGCATTGAGATCGCACTGCGATTAGGCCGTTATCGCGATGCGAAAGCATAGCTATCGCAACCCTATCCCGAAAATTTCGACCTCCCGCGGCCAGAATCTTGCCAGACCGCCCCGATTTTTCGCTCTAGAATGAACGAAAATCTGAACGAAAAAACTGTAATGAAATCTTGACAGATTCCTTTTTAGAAGTTAAGGGAGTTAGAGGAGTTAAAGGAGTTAAAGGACAATAGCTTGATAAACTTCTGCAGGGCATTTGTCTTTAACTTCTTAACGAGCGGAGCGAGCGATAACTTCTTTTAACTCCCTTGACTCCTAAACCGGAGGTTTTCTATCACTTCCGTGGCATCGTCACAACTGACGACATAATTCTTCCCGGAAGTCTCGATGAAGACGAGTGTTTTGCTATTCTTGATATATGCGTGATACCTGCCCGATGCCCTGTTGCCGAACAGCCCGATATGCCCGAATAGTCCGCTGATGCCCCATAGACGGATGTCGTGGAGCATATTGTGCTTGGCCTGCACTTGCTTTATCTCATCGCGACGAATGGTGATTTGCCCCAGCATCTTCTTGATTACCACAGTGTCGTCAGTGATGTATAAGCCTGTGATTTGAGATGCAAAGGCATACAGGAGTGAGAATACGATAAAAGCAAAAGGAAGAAGCAGGCTCCACCACAGCACGCTACCTATGCTGGTGTTTAGAAGTTGGTAAAAGATGAAGCAGGCTGCAAGGAGCAAGACGGCACTCAGTGCAATCGTGCTCCGGAGTATCCCGGTGGAAAATGAGGAACGGTATCGTTTTGCATCCATACAGATTGGGTTTTATCTTAACTTTAAGCTCGTGGGGCTGTGACAGCTCTCCTATCTCTTAATTTTTTAGAGGAATCATACAAAACTGATCATACCCTGCACGATGTCTTGGTTAGGCTCGCTGTCGGTGGCAGGTTTCTCGCCTTTGGCTTGATTGCGGATGTCGTCGAGCATCTGTCTGGTGCGCTTGTAGGTGGGTGTATTCTCCACGGCGAGAATCACATCCTCATTGTCGAGGTCGTCCTGACTGAACAGATAGATGTGCGGGCGGCGCTTGTATTGAGTGGTGCTGGTATCCTTGCCGTAGAAGCGGTCGCGGCGGTCACGCTTTCCGGCTGCTATTTCTTCCTCCTCGGCTATGCGCTCTGCTTCCTCCTGCGAGTGGCGGGTACGGCGGCTCTCGGGCTCTACATCTTCCACACCGAATCCGGTGGCGAGGATGGTCACCTTTACCTTTTTGCCAAGCTCAGGGTCTGTTGCCACACCCCATTTGATTTCGAAGTCTTCGCCAAACTTCGACATGAAGTCGGTCACATCGTTCATCTCCTCCATCATCAGTCCCTGCTTGTCCTGACGCTCGTCACAGAAGTTGATGGAAAGCAGAATCTTCTTGGAGTTGAACACGTTGTTGTTGTTGAGCAACGGTGAGTTGAGGGCATCCTCGATAGCTTTCTTCACACGGCCGTCGCCCTCGCCGTAACCTGTACTCATGATGGCCACACCGCCATCTTTGAGCACGGTCTTCACGTCGTTGAAGTCGAGGTTGATCAATCCGTGTATAGTGATGATCTCGGCAATGCTCTTGGCTGCCACGCTCAGCGTATCATCGGCCTTGCCAAAGGCATCGATCAATGTCAGCTCGGGATATATCTCGCGCAACCGCTCATTATTGATCACGAGCAACGCATCTACGTGCTTCGCCATCTCCTCTACACCGTCGAGTGCCTGATCGATCTTCTTAGCGCCCTCGAAGCGGAATGGGATGGTCACGATGCCTACGGTGAGAATGCCCATCTCCTTGCTGACCTCGGCAATCACAGGGGCTGCGCCCGTACCGGTTCCGCCGCCCATGCCGGCGGTGATGAATGCCATCTTGGTGCCGTCGTTGAGCATGCGGCGGATGTCATCGATGCTCTCTTGTGCGGCTTCACGTGCACGCGCCGGACGGTTGCCGGCGCCCAGACCTTCCTTACCCAACTGGAGGTGTACGGGTACGGGCGAGTCGTTGAGTGCCTGAGCATCGGTATTGCACAGCACAAACGACACATCGTGTATTCCTTCGCGGTACATGTGGTTCACGGCATTGCCGCCGCCACCGCCGACACCAATCACTTTGATGATGCTGTTCTCTTTTTCCGGCTCTCCAAAGTCAAGGATTGAGGGCTTCTGATTATCAATAATATTATCTTGCATAGTGGTAGAATCTTAAAAGTCAATACTCGTTTAATGCTTAATCATCTTCAGATACAAGGGTTTTCCCAAACTTCTTGAGACCTCCGAAGAGTTTTCCCACGATAGAGTTCTCACGTCTTTCTTTCTCTATTCGCTCTCTTTCTTCTTCCTCGGCACGCAGTCGTTCCTCCTCTTCCTCTTGTTGCTTCTTGCGGCGAGCCTCTTCCTCGGCAAGTTTTTCGGCTTCGGTCACTACGATGCCCCTGCCTGTAATCTCGGTGATGGGGCGCGGGCCTTTGGAAGTATCGGTGTTAACGGTCGTGGAAGATGGGTCTTTCCCGAAGAGATTATCCGTGAAGTCTTCGCCGGCACAGTTCATGTCGCCCTTGGCAAGCAGCCCGAGCACGGTGCACATGGTGCCGTCTTTGGCTGCGATGGCGGCATTGTTCGAGTTGATAACCTGTGTCACAAACTTGGCCACACGAATCTTCTCTATCTGCGGATGATTGCGGAAGGCGCGCTCAATGTTCTTGAGATTAGAGCCGCCGCCGGTGAGAATGACACCACCGATGAGCTTATCGTAATACTCATTGGGTACTTGATACCACACGTTCTCAATGATTTCCTGCACGCGTGCCTCCACAAGTTCGATGAATGTGCGTGCACTGATAGAGCGATCGTTATCGATCATGTAGGTCTTATCGCTGTCGATCTCGTTGTAATCGGTATATGCACTGGCATAATCGAGCTTCATCTGTTCGGCGTCTGCCTCGTCCATCTGGAGTGAGGCAATGTCTTTAGTGATATTGTTGCTGCCCAATGGTATCACGGCGAGATGGCGCAGGATATTCTTATAATAGACAGCCACGGTGGTGGTATCGGCGCCGAGGTCAACCATTACGCATCCGCCGCGCCGCTCAGCATCGGTCAGAATATTGTCGGTCAAGGCCAGAGGAGAGAGATACATCTCCGCAATGGCGATGCCTGCATTGTCAAAGCACTTGTTGATGTTGCGATAGAAGGTCTTTCTCCACAGTATGTTGAGGAAGTTTCCCTCTAAGCGAGTGCACTGAATACCTACGGGGTCGAGCTGATATTGATTGTCAACCTTATATTCCAATGTGGCAGCATCGAGGATCTCCAAGTCGGGATACTGCATGCTGCGATTAGCATCCATAAGCTCATTGATCATGTCTTGGGTGACAATCGTGTCGTTGGGCAAGTCTTTCACGATGGTGTTCTTGACACTGCGAATCGATTGTCCGCCGACACCAACATACACCTGCGAAATCTTTGCCTTCAGGGTCGTCTCTAATTTTGACACAATGTTGGTAAGAGTCTGTACGGTCTTATCAATGTTATAGACCACACCCTTGCGTATGCACGATGTTGAATCCTCTTTCACAACAGCGAGTACGTTGATACTGCCGTCAAGATTCTTCCTGCCTGCAATACCTGTCATCTTGGAAGAACCAAGTTCTATTGCTACGATAAATTCTGCCATAAGTTTATAATCATTATCAGTTCGATTTCCTTTTCTTACAAATAATCTGGTTGCTGAACTCCACATTGATGTAGGAGTATTTGTTCCAGCCAGCTTGGGAGAGCCCGTATTTATAGAATTTCTCCATGCGATCCATCTTCTTGCTGACGTAATCGGTGACGAGTTTCTTACGCTCGTTGGTATATATTGTCTCGGGAAGTTGGCCTATATATATAATGTGGTCACCCACTCGAGGTATCAGTTCGATGCCGTGGTTAGGGAGCACGTGGATCTGCTCTATCTGATTCTTCCAAAACTCGCTGCTCATCAGTGCGTCTGCCAGATGTGACACGTAGTTGCGCGCATACCAACGGCTGATGTTTCCTGTGGCAATCACCAGATCGCTCGTATAGTGGGAGTTGGGCATGATGCTATCCTTATCGTCGAGATAATAGTCATCACCATTTTCGGCTTTGATGCGCAGGGTGGGCATGCGCTGTGTGAGCGTAATGCTTACGTGCCCGTCTTCTGTCTTGTAGCATTCTGCATTCTTCACGAACGGGCTCTGCTTCAGGGTCTCTTCAATGTGGCGCGCATCGATATCTTTCAGCGGTTTGCCCAGCGGGTAGAGCTTCGTTTTCTCTAATCGAGCCTTGATCTCGGGGGCGGTGATGAAGCCATTGGTCGCCTCGTCCTGAATATTGATGTTCACCTGCGTGCACACATGGTTCACCTCGTTAGGCTTATTGAAAGCCATGAAAGCGATGACGATATAGGCGGCGAGCACTACGTCCAGTGTCACGATGGTTAACTTTTTCCAGTTGATGCGCATATCCAATTGCTTGTTGCTTCCGGTTGAAGAATCGAACAGTTGTTTAACCTTTCAGATTGATAAGCTCGGCGATCTGTGAGGCATAGTTGTCCAAGTCGCCGGCACCCAATATGATGAGCACGTCGAAGTCACGCCCTTTCACCAAGTCGAGCACGTCGGCTTTGTCTATCATGCTTTTCTCCACGCCCGTTGCGAGGTTGTCGTAAATCAGCCGAGACGTCACGCCGGGCATCGGGAGCTCACGTGCGGGATATATCTCGGTGAGAATCACTTCGTCGAAATGGCTCAACGCGTCGGCAAACTCCCTATAGAAGTCGTTGGTGCGGGAGTAGAGATGAGGCTGGAAGATGGCTGTAATCTTACGACCCCGATAGAGTTCCTTCAGGCTCTTGGCACACTGGAGAATCTCTTTGGGATGGTGCGCATAGTCGGAGAGGAACACATGCTTGTCGGTCTTGACCTTGAAATCGAATCGGCGCTCCACGCCCTCATAGCTCGCCATGCCGCGCTTGATCTCCTCCGCGGTGCAACCGCTGAGCTGTGCCAGCGCCATGGCTGCCACTCCGTTCTCAATGTTGACGGGTATGGGCTGCCCCAATTTCACGTTCTCGATATTTTCGATGGGTGAGATGAGGTCGAAAGTGATCTCGCCGTTGGCTATACGGATGTTCTGCGCATGGAAATCGCCTTTGTCTCTGCTATATTCATAAACCCTCACACCATCCTGCACGTTGGGTCTCATCTCCAATCCTGTGTGGATGATAAGTGCGCCACCCGGCTGAATCAGCTCCGTATAGTGACGGAAACTGTCGAGATAAGCCTCCTTGGTACCATAAATGTCGAGGTGGTCGGGGTCGGTGGCGGTGATGACCGTCGCCCATGGGCGCAGCCAGTGAAAGGAGCGGTCGAACTCGTCGGCCTCGATCACCACGTAGTCGCTATGGTCAGACAGAATGTAATTGGTGCCGTAGTTTTTGGCGATGCCGCCCAGAAAGGCGTTGCAGTCTACACTGCTTTGGTGCATGATATGGGCACACATGGTCGACGTGGTGGTCTTGCCGTGTGTGCCGGCCACGCACAACCCCTTGTGCGTGCGGGTCAGCGTGCCCAGCACCTGCGCCCGCTTCTCTATTTCAAAACCGTTGGCACGAAAATATTGCAGCTCCTGATGGTCGGCCGGGATGGCCGGCGTATATATCACCAAGCACGAGGCCTTGTCGCGGCATGCCTGCGGTATGGCATCCACATTTTCCTCATAGTGGAGCAGCATGCCCTCTTTTCCCAGCTGATGGGTCAGCGCAGAAGGTGTCCTGTCATAGCCTGCCACTACCATTCCTTTGTGCATGAAGTATCTCGCGATGGCGCTCATACCGATGCCACCGGCTCCCACAAAATAAACGGCTTTTATATCTTTCAATTCCATTGTCGTATGTTTCTTTGGCCGAGCAGGTCTTACCGGTCACCACGTGCCAGCTTCACCACCTCGTCGGCAATGCCGTCGGCAGAGTTTTTGAGACCCAGTTTCAGGATATTCTCACTCAGCGAGGCGAGTTTCTTATCGTCCTGAACCGTTGCCAATGCCGTGTCGAGCAACACCTGCGGGGCATCTGCATCCTTCACATAGATGGCGGCATCCCTGTTGACCAATGCCATGGCATTCTTGGTCTGATGATCTTCCGCCACGTTGGGGCTCGGCACAAGGATGACGGGAGTGCCCAGCAGGCAGAACTCGCTGATGGAACTGGCACCTGCACGGCTGATGACGAGGTCGGCCGCTCTGTAGGCGGCGCCCATGTCGCTGATAAAGTCCATGACCTTAAGGTTAGGCATTTCACCAAAGTCTGCCACGGCCTTGTTCATCTCCTCGTTATAGTATTTGCCGGTCTGCCAGATGAACTGCACGTCGGAAGCCTTCACCTTGTCGAGGTGTCGGCTCATGCTTTCGTTGATGGTACGCGCGCCGAGGCTGCCGCCCACGAGCAGGATGGTCTTCCTGTCGGGGTCGAGACCGAAGCTCTTGCGTGCCTCCTCTTTCGTGATGGTGCATTCCAACACGTTCTGTCGCACGGGGTTGCCTGTCATGATGATCTTCTCTGCCGGGAAAAATCGCTCCATACCCTCGTAAGCTACGCAGATTTTCGTCGCCTTCTTGGCCAAGAGTCTGTTGGTCACGCCGGCATAGCTGTTCTGCTCCTGAATGAGGCAGGGGATATTGCCGTCGGCACACACGTTGAGCGTAGGCCCGCTGGCATAACCGCCGACACCCACGGCTACCATGGGCTTAAACTCCCTGACGATCTTTTTGGCCATGCGCTGGCTCCTCCAAATCTTGAAGAGCACAGCAATATTCTTCAGCAGATGCTTGCGGTCGAAACCGCTGATCGGCAGCCCCTTGATCTCATATCCGGCAGCCGGAACGCGCTGCATCTCCATGCGCCCCAATGCTCCCACAAACAAGATTTTGGCATCGGGGTACTTGCTCTTGATGGCATTGGCAATCGAGACGGCGGGAAATATATGTCCGCCGGTTCCTCCTCCGCTGATGATAATTCTTAACTCGTTGTCCATTTGAGCATTATATTTTTGGCAAAAGTAATCAAAATATTTCGCTTTAGGGCATATTGCAGGCATTTATTTGGGGTGGCTAAGCAATTAAAATGTGCTTGTTTCCGAGGCGAATACGCCTGTTCGGCATTCTCTTCTCGGCGGTATGTCACCGTCACCCCGGCGTTTCGGCGGCGTATCTCGAACGCTGTACGCACGTATTTCGAACGGTGTACGCATGTACGCCGAACGGTGTACGTGCGTATGGCGTACGGCGTACGTGGGCGTTAAGCCCCGAAGCCATGCCCGTCAGGCGGTAGCCATCATGGCTTGAGCCTGCTCTTCCTCCTTGGCCACCGAGTTCTTCTTTGCCGACCGGCTCACACTCAGTATGACACCAATATACACGCAGTTGATGATGGTCGATGTGCCACCCTTGCTGATGAGCGGCAGAGGCTGCCCTGTGACGGGGGCAAGCCCCACGGCTACGCACATGTTGAACACGGCCTGCGTGACCAGCAGCAGTGCCAGACCCATGGCTAAGAAGGCAGGAAAGTTGTTTTCACAGCGATTGGCAATGCGCCCGGTCCTGAACAGCAGGATGATATAGAGCATTGCCACAACGAGGGCGCCGATGATGCCCGTCTCCTCGATGATGATAGCATAGATGAAGTCGGAGAAGGCCTGCGAGAGAAAGTCGCGCTCCACGGAGTTGCCCGGCCCCTTGCCGATGATGTTGCTCGACACGATGGCGATGTTGGCATGTGCCGTCTGCGCGTCTTTGTCGAGGTCTACTTTCTCGGGCGGGATGTATTCGCTGTTGAGAAACTTCACGATTCGCGATTTCCACGTGTCGAAACGGTGGAACACGCCATCGCTGCTTCCCTCCTGTTGTCCCTCGGCCACAGCCACCTGCTCGGTGAGCTGACGGTCGGGGTTCACTTCTTGTGTGTCTTTTCCCAATAGCATCACCATGCCGATGACCGTCACGATGACCAATACCACCACTCCGATGAGTTTACCCAACTGCTGTATGGGGATACGCCCGATGACCATCATGAGGAATATCACGACGCAGAGCAGAGCAGCTGTGCTGAGATTCTCGACAGCAATGAGGGGAATGATGATGAAGCAGACGATAAGGATATACTTCATGGCATGCTTATCGGCACCGTGGTCGGTCTGCATGGCACTCAGGATCTGGGCTGTGGCGAGTATCATCGTGCCCTTGGCAATCTCTGACGGCTGAAACTGTATGCCCAAGAGCGAAATCCATCGCTGGGCATCGTTGGTGGATTGGCCTGCGAAATACACCCATATCAGTGTCAGTACCGATAGGATGAGCAGGATGGGGGTGGCAATCTTGAAGTATTTGCACTTGATGTTGAGCGTCACCACCATCATGAAGATGCCCAGAGCGAGGATGAGGATGTGCTTGATCATCGGGGCAAGGTAATTGCCTCCCTTGTACGTCAGGCCGGAGGAAGCCGAGAAAACCTCTACCACACTGATGATGCAAAGGAAGAAAAAGACCATCCAGACGACCTTGTCTCCTTTGAAAATATTGCCTAATCTTTTGTTCATCCTAAAGGTTTCTTACCAGAGTTTTGAATTGTTCGCCACGGTCTTCCATATTCTTGAACAGGTCGAAGCTGGCGCAGCAGGGGGAGAGCAGCACGGTGTCGCCCGGTTTTGCCATCTCGTAACAGGCCTGCACGCAGTCTTTCATCGAGTGGGTGTCGCGGGTGGGAATACCCAATCCGTCGAAGAAGTCGTGCAGCTTCTGATTGTCGGCGCCGAGATAAACGAGCGCCCTGCATTTCTTCTTCACCAAGTCTTTGATGGCAGTATAATCATTGCCCTTGTCCTTACCGCCGATGATGAGGATGGTGGGCGTCTTCATGCTCTCAAGCGCATACCAGCAGGCATCCACATTGGTGGCCTTGGAGTCGTTGATGTAATGCACTCCGCCCACGTCGCACACTTTCTCCAGACGGTGCTCCACACCGGGAAAGTCACTCAAGCTCTTGCGTATGGCTTCTTTCTTGATACCCGCCACGTTGGACGCCAAGCCCGCAGCCAGCGAGTTGTAGATATTGTGCTTGCCCGTGAGCGAGAGCGATTCCTGCTCCATATTGAATGGAGTGGGGTATTCCAGCTTGTATTGTCCTTCCTCGATGTAGCCGATGCTGCCTTTTTCTTTCAGTTCGGAAAACGGACACTGCACAGCCTTGATGTCATATTTCTCCAGCTCTTTCTTGATGACGGGATCGTCATTCCAGAAAATGAAACTGTCGTCTGACGTCTGGTTTTGGAGGATGCGCATCTTTGAATCCACATAGTTTTGGAACTTGAAGTCGTATCGATCAAGATGGTCAGGGGTGATGTTGAGCAGGATGGCAATATTGGCACGGAAGTCGTACATATTGTCTAATTGGAACGAGCTTAGCTCGATGATGTAATACTCATGCGGGTCTTCGGCCACTTGTAGGGCGAGGCTGTGCCCGATGTTGCCTGCCAATCCGGCGTCGTAGCCTGCGGTCTTGAAGATGTGATATATCAGGGAGGTGGTGGTGGTCTTGCCATTGCTGCCCGTGATACATATCATCTTAGACCGGGTATATCGTCCGGCAAACTCTATCTCGCTGATGATATGCGTGCCTTGCGCGATGAGTTTCTGAACCATCGGAACCTGATCGGGGATACCCGGACTCTTGATGATCTCGTCCGCATTGAGTATCTTTTCTTCCGTGTGCTGTCCTTCTTCCCACTCGATTCGGTGGTCGTCGAGCATCTTCTTATATCTGTCCTTGATGGCCGACATATCCGAAACGAACACGTCAAAGCCCTCTTTCTTGGCGAGTATGGCAGCTCCGACACCGCTCTCGCCCGCTCCTAAAACAACAATTCTTTTCATATCGTGTTTCCTTATCTTCCGTTTATAGGGATAGCATCATAAACGCATGCCCGGTTATCTTATCTTCAGCGTGATGATGGTCAGTGCCGCGAGGATAATGGTAGTAATCCAAAAGCGGATGGTGATCTTCGCCTCGTGCTTGGGCGAGTGAGGGCTGGTGATCATATACTTGCAGTCGGCATCCAGCTGGTCGTCTGTTACACGGAAATTATCGTGTATAGGCGTACGCTTGAAGATGCGTTGCTTCACACCTTTGCGCTTGCCCATCTTAAAGTACCATACCTGTATCATTACGCTGAGACTCTCTACGAAGAAGATGCCGCAGAGTATGGGCAACAGCAATTCCTTATGGATAATCACGGCGCAAACGCCGATGATGCCGCCGATGGTCAGTGAGCCGGTGTCGCCCATGAACACTTGGGCAGGGTAAGCGTTGTACCACAGGAATCCGATGAGTGCGCCTACGAAAGCACACATGAATACCACGAGTTCTTGCGAACCGGGTATGTACATGATGTTGAGGTAGGCGGCAAACTCCGTATGCGAACTGACGTATGCCAGTATGCCTAACGCCACGCCTATGATTGCGGAGTTTCCGGCACACATACCGTCCATGCCGTCGTTCAGGTTAGCTCCGTTGCTCACGGCCGTCACGACGAGGATTGTCATGATGACAAACAGCACCCATCCTGCTGCCGTCTTGTGTTTGCCGCAGAACGACATGATGGAAGAATAGTCAAGATTATGCCCTTTCACAAAAGGGATGGTGGTCTTTAGTGTCTTGCGTGCTTCCGCCCGATGTTTCACCACCATTTCCTGCCCCTGACGTTCCAGCACGATGTTTTCGTTAGACTTCACATCGGGAGATGCCCACAGCACTAAGCCCACGATGAAGCCGATGCCGATCTGCCCCACAATCTTATATTTTCCTTTCAGTCCATCCTTGTTTCGGCGGAATATCTTGATAAAATCATCCATTCCACCGAGGAATCCGAGCCATACGGTAGTGACAATCATCAGAATCAGATACACGTTGCGCAGACGCCCCAAGAGTAGCACGGGAATCAGTATCGATATGATGATGATGATGCCACCCATCGATGGCACCCCCACTTTCTTCACGCCAAAGGGGTCGATATTGGAGTCGCGTTGTGTCTCAGTAATCTGCTTCTTGCGCAAATATTTGATGAATCGTTCGCCAAACCATGCCGAGATGACTAACGACAGGATGAGGGCGAGGAGCGCGCGGAATGAGATGTAACCCCAAATGCGAGCTCCCGAGATGCCGAACTGCTCCAAGAATCTGAAAAGATAGTATAACATTCTATTCTTCTGTTTATCGTTCTACTTTGTTTTTATCGTGTGAAGTGGGGCTTTTCTCGATGCCGAAGATCTCTCTCACCACCTCCTTGTCGTCGAAATGGTGCTTCACGCCTTTGATTTCCTGATAATTCTCATGCCCCTTTCCGGCAATCAGGATGACATCGCCTTTCTGTGCCAGCATGCAAGCTGTCTTGATGGCTTCCTTGCGGTCGGCAATGCTGATCACCTTCTTGAGTTGTTGGGCATTGAGACCGGCAAGCATATCGTTGATAATATCCTGCGGTTCCTCAAAGCGGGGATTGTCGCTCGTGATAATCACACGGTCGCTCTGTCGTACGGCTTCTTGTGCCATGAGCGGACGTTTGCCCTTATCGCGATTTCCGCCTGCACCGCACACGGTGATGATCTGCCCCTTGCCGTTGAGCACTTCGTGTATGGCATTGAGCACATTCTGCAATGCATCGGGCGTGTGGGCATAATCGACGATGGCGGTATAACCGTCGGGCGATGATATGGGCTCAAGTCTGCCGCTCACGCTATGCAGTGTACTGAGTGCCACGAGAATCGCCTCGGGCTGCTTGCCGAGCATCCGGGCTGCACCATATACGGCCAGCAGGTTGCTCACGTTGAACTTGCCAATGAACTGTACACCCACTTCATGCCCGTCGATTTCCAGATACATACCAGCAAAATGCATCTCGATGATACGGGCACGGAAGTCGGCCATTTGGCGCATGGAGTATGTTTTCACATTGGCCTTGCAGTTCTGTACCATCACCATACCGTTCTTGTCATCAGCGTTTGTAATGGCAAAGGATGTTTTGGGCAAGCTGTCGAAGAATGCTTTCTTGGCATCTCGGTAGTTCTCGAAGGTCTTATGATAGTCTAAGTGGTCACGGGTGAGATTGGTAAACAGCCCTCCGGCAAACTTCAAACCTCCGATGCGCTTCTGCGCGATAGCATGGCTCGAACATTCCATGAAGGCATATTTGCACCCTGCATCCACCATCCGTGCCAGCAGCATGTTGAGTGCGATGGGGTCGGGAGTGGTATGCTCGGTTGGTATGACCTCATCCTCGATATAGTTGCACACCGTGGAGAGCAGCCCGCATTTCGCACCCATCTTGCGAAAGATATTATATAATAAGGTGGCGACGGTGGTCTTGCCATTTGTTCCGGTCACACCCACCAGCTTGAGCTTGCGTGAGGGGTCGCCATAGAATAAGGTGGCCACCTTGCCCACGGTGTCTTCGGTCGATTCCACCTGTATGTAGGTCACGCCGTCAGACTTCTCTGCGGGCATATCCTCGCATAGGATAGCTTTTGCTCCCAATGCGATTGCTTTGGGAATAAATAGGTGCCCGTCAACCTGTGTACCCTTCTGTGCCACGAAGAGATGTCCTTCCGCAATCTTACGGGAGTCAATGTTCACACCGGTGATGTCGATATCCGTGTTGCCGACGACGGCAATGGTATTGATATTTCCAACTAACTCTTGTAGTTTCATATTTCTCTTCCTTAATGATATATGTGCAATTATGATTCGAGCTTCAATGTGCAGACGTCGCCTTTCCGGATTACATGCCCGGGTTCCAGACTTTGTTCGACCACCTTACCACGTCCTATCAATCGGCATCTCACCCCCCTTTTCTCAATGAGATACACTGCATCACGCGCACCCATGCCATGTACGTCGGGGATCTGGCGTGCACTCAGACCATTGCGCCTGCTCAACGCGATGGCATTACCTTTCTTCTCGGCTACACCCCACACTCTTTTTCGTGTAGTGTCGCCATTGGTTGTGAAGTCGGCGTACGTCTTGATGCCCAAGTGTGTCAATACGTAATCGGCTGAAAGAATATTGCCCTCTTTTACGTCGGGCATGAGGACGGAGGAGGAATCGCGTGCATCCTGCACGTCGAGGCGAATATCCTGTGCCATGATTCCTTCGGCGATGTTGTGGAACACTACGCCGCTCATACCGCCGCCGGAAGCAGGCAGTCCGGATTTTTGAATACAGACGATACAACTGTAGCGCGGATTCTCGGTAGGGAAGAAACCGGCAAACGAGAGCAGATAGTGCACGGTGCCACTCTTATATCCCGATGCACCTTTCGATATCTGTGCCGTTCCCGTCTTGCCGGCCACGCCGAATGATTCGGAACCGGCTTTCCTACCCAATCCTTCGCTCACCACCTTGCCCAATATCTCCTGCATTTCTTTGATGACCTTGGGCGAGGCAATCCGCTCGCGCCCTTTCACCACTTGTGGGGGAAACTCCATCACCACCTCGCCGTTCTTAATGGCCGCCTTCACAAATCGGGGCTGCATCATGCGGCCGCCGTTGGCAATGGCATTATAGAAAGTGAGGGTTGAGATGGGAGGAATCTGCGTTTCGTAACCGATACTCATCCATGGAAGGGCTGTGTTGCTCCAGTTTGTCCATTCGCCACGCTTGTTTTTTTGCGGCATACGGATTTTTGCCGGACTGGCTCCCACAATGGGGATATGTAAACTGTCGGCAATACCTGAACGGTATACGCCACGTACAAACTTCTCAGGATCGTTATGATAGTATTGGTCGATGATTCTGCTGACTCCGACATTGGAACTCACCTTCAACGTCTTCGGTAGATTCATCGTGCCATAGCCGCCGCGGCGCCAGTTGTGATCTTTCATGTCACGCCCATACATCGGCCACACGCCCGAGCCGGTCTCCACAATCTTATTCGTGTCGCATACGCCATCTTCCAGTGCGGTCATAATCGACACCGTCTTGAACACCGAACCCGGCTCCAGCAGGTCGCTCACGGCGTGGTTCTTGATCTCGCGATACTCGCCATCAATACATTTCTCCATGTTCACAATGGCCTTGATATCGCCTGTTGCCACTTCCATTACGATGGCTACGCCCACGTTTCCGTTTATTTCTTTCAACTCGTCAATCACGGCACGTTCGGCCAAATCCTGCATGCCCACATCAATGGTGGTCACGATGTCGCACCCGTCTATAGGAGGCGTATCCATGATGTCGAGAAACTTGTTGAGCACCTTACGGCGATGCACGATACCGTGCGTGCCACGCAACAGGGAGTCGTAAGACAACTCTAAGCCGCAACGAGGCGTACGTCCCTCATCCTTAGCGGCAAACATGTCGCCCACCGTGCGCCCTGCCAATGAGCCGTAGGGGCGCTCGCGGGCGTTCAGCTCCTCCTCGTGGAAACCGCTCTTGAGTTTCGACAGGCGAAACACGGGAAGTTGTTTTACTTCCGAGAAGGTGTTATAATCGATTCGCTTAGGCCAGATAGGCCAATGGCGCTTCATCTCTTTACGTCCTGTGTTCAGGTGTTCCTTAAATGCTGCCGCGCTCTTCTCTGGGAAGATATCGTGCAATCCTGTACAGATGCTGTCCAGACTGGCATTCCACAGCGAGTCGCTGCCCGCATCCTGCAGTTGTTTGAAGTCCATGAAGATTCGGAATTCCGGCAGTGATGAGGCCAGCAACTGGCCGTCGCAGCTCAGGATGTTGCCTCGCGTGGGAAGCACGGGTACGCTGTCTTTCTTCACGCGGTCGGCCACCTGCATCCAGTAGTCGCGCTTGGCAGTCATGATGTAAGCCGCCTTGCCCACCACAGCCAGTGATATCAGCGTCATGAAGATGGCGATGGCGCTATAGCGGGGCATGATTTTGTTATAGTCAAACTTACTCATATCTGTTAATCCCGGGGTACGTTAATAATATAAGGCGGCTGGTTGGCGATTTTCAGTGTACTGTCCTTGCTGGCCTTCAGCAGTTGCAGCACATTGCTCTCGCGGCTCTTCTCTGTGAGTTGGCTGTTGCTTGAGAGGGCTTTGTATTTGGCATCCTGCAACTCTTTCTGCAATCGGTCGATCTCGATGATGTCTTGCTGGCAACTGTATCGGTTGGAGGTATAGATAATCAGCATGAAAGCGATGAGCAGAAAGAGCCATATCTGCTCACGGATAGCTGCCGCGTTGAGGATATCGCCACCAAGAATCTTGCGTAGTGAGAGGTTGCGCGAGAAGGGCGCTTCGCCCTCGATGGCCTGCTCCTTGATCACTTCTTTCAGCGAGGGAGGCTCATGATCGGTAGTCTCGGCAGCCCCATTTTGCTCGTTGTTGGGTTGCTTTCCCTTTGCATCGGTTGTCTTAGTCTCCTCTTTCTGCGTAGGGGCTTCAGCTCTTTCGAGCAATTCTTCTATGTCGTCTTTGTCTGCCTTCATTTCTTCTCAGCAATTCTTAGCTTAGCACTTCGGCTACGCGGGTTTTGTGTTTGTTCGTCCTCTGTGGGTGTAATCACCTTGTTGTTGATGAGGCGGTAGGGGCTGTCTGTCCTCCCGAAGAAGTCTTGCCTTACCTTTCCCTCTGCGTTGCCGGATTTCATCACATTCTTCACCAATCGGTCTTCCAGCGAGTGGTAGGTAATGATGCTCAACCGTCCACCGGGTTTCAGCATGTCTGTTGCCGCGAGAAGCATCTCCTTGAGGGCGTCCATCTCGTGATTTACCTCGATGCGTAGTGCCTGAAAGAGCTTGGCCATGTCTTTCTTCTCGCGTTCGCGCTTGAAGATAGGCTCCACCACAGCGATGAAATCCTGTGTGGTGAGGATGCTTTTCTTTTGTCTCCCCTTCACGATAGCGGCTGCAATGCGCCTTGATGCCTTGAGTTCGCCGTAGAGATAGAAGATGTCTGCCAGCTGCTCTTCTCCGTATAGGTTCACGATGTCTGCCGCATTCTTGCCTGCCCGTGCATTCATACGCATGTCGAGAGGGGCATCGAAGCGGAAAGAGAAGCCGCGCGTCTCATCGTCGAAGTGATGGCTCGACACGCCAAGATCTGCCAGCAGACCATCTATCTGCTCCACCCCGTAGTATCGCATCCAGTTCTTCAGATATCTGAAGTTAGAGCGGACGAAGGTAAAAGGTTCGGCTGATAGCTGACGGGCGTTGGGCGTGCCATCTAAGTTTGCCTCCGCATCGGCATCCTGATCGAAGCTGAAGAGACGACCGTTGGTGCCCAGACGCGACAGAATCTCGCGTGAATGACCGCCGCCGCCGAAGGTGACATCCACATAGATGCCATCAGATTTGATGTCGAGTCCGTCCACGCTCTCTTTCAGGAGCACAGGCACGTGATAAGTTTCTGCTGTCTTTGCCATATTTGTCAGCCTCTCGACGGATAGGTTCTCATGCGTCGGCGACGCAATATGAGGCCTCTGCTCGTGTCAATATTTGTTGTTTATTCCTGTTCCTCGTCTTGCACATAGTGGGGTTCCTCGCCCATGAGGTCGGTCAAAGCTCTGACGAAGTCTTCCTTTTCGAGGAACGGCTGATTGTCGTCAGCATCGTTAGCCCATATCTCTATCGTGTCGCCCATACCCACGAAGCGGATAGCCTGCTTGATGCCGGCCGCCCGGAGGAAGGGTTTGGGGATGAGAAAACGGCCGCTGTCATCGGCAGTGATATTGATTACGCCGCTCACAAACGTGCGATACACCATCTGCTGTCGGCGGTCCCAGCGTGACAAACGGCTACGCATCTCATCCATCAGCTCGTTCCACACGTTCTCGGGATAGATCACCAGATTATTTTCAAACACGTCTTGGCGGAGCACGAGGTTCTCATTGCCCGATGCCGATAGCACCTTGCGAAATTGCGAGGGGAGAAAAGCTCGACCCTTAGCATCAATCTTTGCCTCAATGTTGCCTAAAAAACGCATGCGTACATATTTAAGTTCCGAATTCGCTTTCAAAGGTAATTAAAATTCGCCACTTTACGCCACTTTTTTTGATTTTTCGCTAAAATTTTAGTCTTTAGGTGATATGAGATGATATTTTTGCGGATTTCAGTGGGGTGATATTCCGGTAGAAATTTATCATAGAACACGATGGATTCTTATTGTCACGACAGCTTGAAAGGCCTTGCCCCACTCCTCTTTTCTCTCACTATTTCTCGTGCAAATCCCGCAATTCATATATTTTGCATAATTCGTGGGACTTGTGAGAACGGTGTGAGAACAGGATAAACGTCCTCTTTATATGCGATAAGATGCCTTCTGATTTCGCAAAAAAAATATGCTGAAATAAATCAACAGAGCCCCTCGGAAATGGCCGAAATTCTGAAATCGGCGAGAATTTGCCCGAAAATCGGCAAAAAATGAAGCGTTTTCGTATTCTTTTGAAAATCAGTCAGTTGTGACGATATTATAAAAATGGCATAAAATTTACGGAATTTTCAGCTTGCGATACCTATGCTTTGGCATTGCGAAAGCATAGGTATCGCGATGCGAGCTCAGCCTTATCGCATCGCGAGAACGATGGAATGGGGATGCGAAACCATAGCTATCGCGATGGCATCTCAAAATTTCGGTTCGGCTTTTGAGCTGATTTTGACAAAAGAGAGCTAATATTTTTCTCTTTCATCACTATCAGAAAATTTATTTATTGCGAAATAACTCAACATAAATCCGTGTGCGGAACTCATTTGAACTGCATTTTTCGAGACGAAAAAACCTTTGTCTGATGTGAAGGCATACGACCGCAATTTTCCCTTTTCTCTGCATCTTTTTCTATCCTTGTTCTCTGATCAGACGAGAAATCCGTATTTGATAAGTAGGTGTTCATAATTAATTGTCGGTATATTTGCGTCTGTTTTTCAGTCAGTCTGCTGTCTTGAAGAAGGAGTGTAGCGGACTACACGACTGATGAAAGGCAGCGTAATGACGAAAAAAAGACGTGAAGATACCGGCAAAGCTAAAGAATAAAAATAAAGGAAAATTTATAGGCGTTTAATTTTGAACACCTACTTAATAAAATAACAGATAATCAAACTTTTTGCTATAAAAAAGAACGATTTAGAAAAAGAAATACTATTTTTGCATTTGTTTAGTGTAAAACGCAATATGAGCGAAAGCATACGGAAGACGGTTGATGTAGAGAAAGTGTTACAAAGTAAGATGGGAAACAGAGCGAGATATGTGCCTCGTTTTCTCGTCAACTGGCTGAAAAAACTGATTCATGAGGATGAGGTCAATGCCTTCTTGTGGGAATCACGCGACAAAGAGGGCACGGAATGGCTTGTCGAGTGTGTCAAATATTTGGATATGCGGGTCACCATTGAGGGCGAGGAGAATCTGCCCGACAAGAATGATGGCAAGCTCTACACCTTCGTGTCCAATCATCCTCTGGGCGGGCAGGACGGTGTGTGTCTCGGTTCGATTATCGGTACTCGCTATGACAGCAGGTTCCGCTACTTGGTCAACGACCTGTTGCTCTTTCTGCCCGGCCTGAAACCGTTGAGCATCGGCATTAACAAGACTGGTAAGCAGGCTCGCGACTTCCCCCGTATGGTGGAGGAGGGCTTCAAGGGCGACAACCATATACTCATGTTTCCCGCGGGGCTCAACTCACGCAAGATCAACGGTGTGATTCGTGACCTGCCGTGGAAGAAGACGTTTCTCTCGAAGAGCGTGGAATATCGGCGCGATGTGGTGCCCATTTATTTCAGCGGGCGCAATTCCGACCGGTTCTATCGCATAGCAAACCTCTGCAAGGTGCTTCGCTCGAAAGTCAATTTCGCCATGCTGTTCTTGGTCGACGAGATGTATCGTAATCGCCACAAGAACTTCCGCATTGTGATTGGCAAACCCATTCCGTGGCAGACTTTCGACAAGAGCAAGACACCGATGGAATGGGCACAATTTGTGCAAGATAAGGTTTACGAACAAGCAGGTACGGCAGGTTTGCGCGCCGAATGACTTCAACCAATAAGGATTATGGAACAAGAAATTATCCAACCGATTAGCAAGAAGATTCTGAAAAGT